>JAIYDA010000134.1 GCA_027487735.1 Planctomycetaceae bacterium
TGACGAGTCAAAGTACGGTGCACTATTCGCTCGCACCCGCTCACGCGTCTAGAATGCCCCGCTCTGCGCTGTGATGCGGCAGCCGCGAGCCAACGGGATGGCGACACGAACGAGGCAGACCGACCCATGACCGAAGCAATGCAAGCGATTTGGACAAAGCAGACCCTTCGAGGCCTTGAGCTCTCTCCGAGCAGGCCTCCTTCCATCGCACGCACCAGTGCGTTCACCGGGCTCGGCAGGCTTCCCGTGCTGCTCGCCTGCGCACTGCTCACCATCCTCAGCGCGTGCTCTCGCACCGAGCCCGCCCAGCCCAACACGACAGCGACAACGACAAGCGGCCCCGTCCGCGTTGTTGCGACCATCGCGATGGTCGGCGACGTTGCGCGCGAAGTGGGCGGCGATCGCGCACGCGTCACCAACCTCATGGGCGAGGGCGTCGACCCGCACCTCTACAAGGCCTCGCCCGGCGACGTGCGCATGATGTCCGAGGCCGACCTCATCCTCTACAACGGCTTGCACCTCGAAGGCCGCCTGGCGGATGTCATCGTGCGCATGGCGAGCCAGACCATGGTCGTGCAAGCGACCGACAGCATCCCCGAAGACAAGCTCCGCCAGCCCGCGGAGTTTGAGGGCCACTTCGACCCGCACGCATGGTTCGACGTCTCCCTCTGGCAGTTTGTCAACACGCGCGTGCGCGACGCGCTCATCGCAAAGGACCCGGCAGGCAAGGACGCCTACACCGCCAACGCCGCAAGCTACGCCAAAGTGCTCGAAGCACTGCACACCTACGCCGCGAGCACACTCGCCACGATCCCGCCCGACAAGCGCGTGATGGTGACGGCCCACGACGCCTTTGGCTACTTCGGCGCCGCCTACGGGCTGGAGGTGCTGGGCATCCAAGGCATTTCCACCGACAGCGAGGCAAGCCTGCAAGACATCAACGCGCTGGTCGACACGCTCGTCTCGCGCAAGGTGCCCGCGGTGTTCATCGAGAGCAGCGTGCCGCGCAAAACCGTCGACGCGCTCATCGAGGGCTGCAAGGGCCGGGGCCACACCGTCGTGATCGGGGGCGAGCTTTTTAGCGATGCCATGGGCAAGACGGGCACGCTTGAGGGCACCTATGTCGGCATGGTGCTGCACAACGTCGACGTCGTGACCAAAGCCCTGGGCGGCACCCTGCCCGCACAAAGGCCCGCAGAGCTGCAGGCCTACGCCCAGCGCTTCGCAACGCCAGCAGGCACGCCGTAACGCTTGTTCACGCCACGCATCGCACCTCCAACACAACCCCGCACGCTCAACTTCGTACCGATGACGACAACGACCACCACCAACACCCATCCCGCGAGCATCGCGCCTCCGCCCTCACACGACGTGTGTGTCGAGGTGCACGACGTCACCGTTGCCTACCACCGCAAGCCCGTGCTGTGGGACATCGACGTCTCACTCCCCGCAGGCAAGCTCATCGCCGTCATCGGGCCCAATGGCGCGGGCAAGAGCACGCTGCTCAAAGCGGCGCTGGGGCTCGTGCCCCTCGCCAGCGGGCACGTTCGCATCTTCGGCAAGCCCCTGCGGCAAGCCCGCAAGCTCATCGGCTATGTGCCCCAGCGCGAGACGGTGGACTGGGACTTCCCGGTCAGCGCACTCGACGTCGTGCTCATGGGCCGCTATGGCAAGCTCGGGTGGATTCGCCGCCCCGGCGCAAAGGACCGCGAGGCGGCCCTCGCCTGCCTGCGCAAGGTGGGCATGCAAGACTTTGCGAGCCGCCAGATCAGCCAGCTCTCGGGCGGGCAGCAGCAGCGCGTCTTCCTCGCGCGAGCCCTCGCGCAGGAGGCACAGCTCTACTTCATGGACGAGCCCTTTGCGGGCGTGGACGCCGCGACCGAGAAGGCGATCGTCGATGTGCTGCGCGAGCTGCGTGGGCAGGGGCGCACCGTCATCGCTGTGCACCACGACCTGCAAACCGTGCAGGAGTACTTCGACCATGTCGTGCTGCTGAACATGCGCCTGGTCGCTGCGGGCAGCGTTGAGAGCACGTTCACGCGTGAGAACCTGCAACGCACCTACGGCGGGCGCCTCACGATTCTCGATGAGGCCGTGGACGCGGTGCGAAGGGCGGGGCTCTAGCAGGCATGGACGAACTGCTGAGACTCATCTCGCTGCAAGATGCCAACACCCGCACCGTGCTGCTGGGCACCACGCTGCTGGGCATTGCCGCTGCGCTCGTGGGAAGCCTCGCCGTGCTGCGCAAGCGCAGCCTGGTGGGAGATGCCGTTGCGCACGCCGCGCTCCCGGGCGTGTGCACCGCATATCTGCTGCTGGGTGATCGCAACTTTGTCGCGTTTCTCGTTGGCGCGCTTCTTTCGGGCATGCTCGCAGCCGCGTTCATCGCGGGCGTGCGTGCCTTCACGCGCGTGAAGGAGGACGCCGCCATCGCCCTCGCCATAGGCGGCTTCTTTGGCGTGGGCATCGTGCTCAGCCGCGTGGTGCAGAATCAGCCGGGCGGCAACCGCGCGGGCCTCGACGGCTTCATCTTCGGCAAGGCCGCGAGCATGGTGCGCGACGACGCGATGCTCATCGCGATCGTCGCTGGCGCGGTGCTGGGCATCACGCTGCTGCTGTACAAAGAGTTCAAGCTGCTCTGCTTCGACCGCGCCTTTGCCGATGGGCTGGGCTGGCACACGCTGTGGCTCGATCTGCTGCTCATGGGCCTTGTCTGCGTCTGCACGGTCGTGGGCCTGCCCGCGGTGGGCGTGGTGCTCATGGTCGCGCTGCTCGTCATCCCAGGCATCGCAGCCCGATTCTGGACCGATCGCCTCGCCCACATGCTGCTGCTCGCGTCGCTGTTTGGGGGCTTTTCAGGCTTTGTCGGCACGGTCCTCAGCGACACACTGCCCGCACCCGCCGGCACCCTCTCGCGTGGCTGGCCCACGGGCCCGGTCATCGTGCTCGTTGCGTCCACCATCTTTGTGGTCTCGCTGCTCTGCGCCCCAAAGCGAGGCCTCATCGCCGACGTGGTTCGCCGCGCCCTCCTCCGCCGCCGCATCGCCCTGCACCACATACTGCGCGACGCCTACGAAGCCCTCGAACACACCAGCGACCTGGGCGGCACCTGGCAAGCCAGCGAAGTCTGTCGCGATGCCACAGGCAGCACACTCCGCCGCGCCATGCGCGAGGGCCTCATCGCCGAGACCGCGGGCGGCTTCGTCCTCACGCACGAGGGCCAGCGCGAGGCCTCACGCATCGTCCGCGCCCACAGGCTTTGGGAGCTCTTCCTCATCGAGCAGGCCGACATCGCGGCAGACCACGTCGATCGAGATGCCGACGGCATCGAGCACGTGCTGCCAGCGAGCGTGATTGCGCAGCTCGAGCTCCGCCTCGCCCAGCAGGGCAGGCTTCCCGCATCCATGCTTGCTGTGCCCACCGTCCCCGCCTCGCCCCACCCCATCGAGCCTGCCACCAAGGCCAGCTCGCGCGGCGGATCGCGCACTGCGCCCAAGGCCTGGCTCGGGCTGCTGCTGCCCACGCTCATCATCGGCGCACTCGCGTGCACCGAGCAAGTCGCCCTCGCCTCGTTCGCGGGCGAAGGCGCGTCGCACGACGCCCCGCGCGCGTTTCTCACCACCGCCGACTGGTGGACGATGGCAACCGCCGTCGTCTGCTGCGTGAGCTGCGGCGTGCTGGGGTGCTACCTCGTGCTGCGACGCATGTCCCTCATGGGCGATGCGATCAGCCACGCCATCCTGCCCGGGCTCGCCCTCGCCTTCCTCTTCACGGGCTCGCGCGATCCGCTGCCCATGCTGCTGGGCGCAGCGAGCGTGGGCGTGCTCACCGCGCTGCTCTCTGCGGGCCTCAGCAAGTGGGGCAAAGTGCCCGAGGACGCGGCGATGGGCGTCGTCTTCACCACGCTCTTTGCCATTGGCGTCGTCCTCATCACCTTCGTCGCAAGGCAGGTCGATCTCGACCCGGGCTGCGTGCTCTACGGCCTCATCGAGCTGGTCGCCTTCGACACACGCACCATCTTCGGCATCGCGATGCCCAAGGCCTTCATCGAGCTCTCGCTGCTGCTCCTGGTCATCCTCACGCTCCTCTCGCTCTTCTCGAAGGAGCTGCGCATCGTCTGCTTCGACCCCGCCCTTGCTACCAGCATGGGCATCAGCGCCGCGCTCGTGCACTACGGGCTCATGACGATGGTCGCCGCCACCAGCGTGCTCAGCTTCGAGGCTGTGGGGTCTATCCTCGTCATCGCGATGCTCGTCGCGCCGGGTGCCACCGCGCAGCTCCTGACGGACAAGCTTGGTCGCATGCTCTGGTGGTCCGCCGCCTTCGCCGCCACGAGCGCCTGCCTGGGCTACGTCCTTGCCGTGCACTGGAACACCAGCGTCGCGGGCATGATCGCCAGCGTCTCGCTGGGGATTTTCCTGCTCGCGTGCATCGCAGCACCGCGATACGGCGTGCTCGGGCGCCTGCTCCGCCTCCGGCGCGCCCCCACCGCCGCGTCCATCCCGCGCGTGGCGCCCTGACAACAGCCACGCCGCACCCGCCCCGCGTTTGCGTCCGAGTCCATATACTTCATGTTCGCACGGAATCGCGCAACGCGGCCCGCGACACCATCGCCCGCCCGCGAAGCGAGAAAGGCCAGGATCGCCTCGTGACACATGCCCTTTGTCCTCGTTTGTTGCTCTCCCCCACCGCTTCGGCGGGCACGCCCGCTCAGCAAGGCCGCCAGTCACGCCCCCAGCAAGGCGTCGAGATCATCGGCACAGGCCAGTTTCTCCCCAGCGGCACCATCAGCAACCACGACCTCTCGAAGCTGATGGATACCAACCACGACTGGATCGTGCAACGCACGGGAATCGCCAACCGCCACCGGGCCGACCTCGCGAGCGGCGAGACCACGAAAGTCCTCGCCGCCAACGCCCTCCGCGCTGCGATGCAGAACGCGGGCATCACCGCCAAAGACCTCGACGTGCTCATCTGCGCCACCATGACGCCCGAGATGACCTGCCCCGCCACCGCCAACCTCGTCGCCAACGACGTGGGCATGGCCCACGGCGCATCCTTCGACCTCGTCGCCGCCTGCTCGGGCTTTGTCTATGGCCTCAACGTCGCCCACGACCTCATCAAGTGCGGCACCTATCGCACCATTGGCCTCGTCGGTGCCGACACGCTGACGCGCTTGATGGACTACACGAACGCGGGCCGCGGCACCGCCATCCTCTTTGGCGATGGCGCGGGCGCCGCAATCCTCCGCGCCACGCCCGACGCAACCAAGGGCATCATCTCGCAGGCCATGCACAGCGACGGCACAGGCTGGAAGGACATCTACGTCCCCAACACGCCTCACGACTTCCCATCAGGCATCGCCTGCGACGCCACCAAGTTCGGGCACGTGCAGATGAACGGCGCAAGCGTCTTCAAGTTCGCCGTCGGCACCTTCAGCGAGCTCATCCAGCAAACCCTCGACAAGGCCGGGCTGCAAGCAAGCGACATCGACATGTTCGTCTGCCACCAGAGCAACTCGCGCATCCTGCAAGCCGCGCGCGAACGCTTCGGATTGCCCGAAGAAAAGCTCTACGTGAACATCCACCGCGTGGGCAACACCGTCGGCGCCAGCGTGCCCCTCTGCCTCGACGATCTCCGTCAAGCGGGCCGCATCAAGCCCGGCATGAAGGTGCTGTTTTTGGCCTTTGGCGGGGGCCTGACATGGGCCAGCAGCCTGTGGCAGATGTAGGTGTTGGTCGAGGGCATTTGCGCTCACCAACCGACGACCTCACGCCCCAAATCAGTAATCGACGCCCCGGATGCCATCACGCGTGTGAAACAGACGTTGCGTGTTGCGAACGCCAGCAAGGAGCGGACTCTCGAAGGGCTCGCTCGCCTCAGCGGGCACGTGAATCGCAACGTGACCATCGAAAAAGCCAGTCGGTGCTTGCTCGAAGAGGTCTTCTCCACGATATCTTTTCGCACGGCGAACATAGGCGAGATCACTGTCAAAGACGTGCACTTTTTGGGCTGGAAAAGCGACATCGGGGAATCGGTTTCCGCCGAGGGGCATGTTGAGATCGCAGCGGACGGTCCAAGCATCGGGCTTCGCTTGCGTGCACATAACGATGTGATACGAGGACGTGTAGTGCGTGGGCAACTCGGTCGGAAAGCGACGCCCCGGCGAGTTGATGACTGGTCGCAACTCATCCCACGACGTCGTCACAGAGATCAACCCCATCCAGAATGCGTAAGCGTCCCAAGGGTGGATGGTGTTGGCAAACTCCGGCCGGATCGACGGGTAGAAGGCACCGATGATCGGTGCGGGCATGAGATCAGAGCAGCTGCTTCCATACTGATCGAGAAGTTGCTGAATACTCCGCACGTTGGACATGCTCACGACTTGACGCGATGTGTCTCTCGCACGCCCGAGGGCGGGGGCGAGCAAGCTCACAAGTACCGCGACGATTGAGATCACGACGAGAAGCTCAATCATCGTGAAGGCCGCTCGCGCAGGTTGGGTAACTTCTTTCACCATGGTAAGAGTGTCGGCTTTTTCTGGATGTCGTAGTCAATCTTGCCGATCGGTCGCCAGCGACCGTTCGGCGCGATCCTCGCGAACAAGAAGCCGACAACCATGGATTCTGGTTCACGCCTCGCTGTGAGGTAGATGCCTGGAATCGCAACCTCGACAACCGTGATGCCCTCATTGTGCATCGCATCGAGGCCAGGCGACGATACCTGGGAGTACTTCGGCTCGCCGAATCCTGTGACCATCGGCGTGCGATCTGGATGGCCAGCGCGAACGAATAACTTGATTCTGTCGAGCTCGAAGACCGCCTCGCGATACGAGCCGGTGAGAGAAAGCCAATAGCTCTCTCGCTCCGCCTGTTCCCCCTCAAGCAATGCTGGAAGCACCGAACCACCCTTCGCTCGCATGAACTCTGTCGCTTCCGAAAGCGTTCCGGAGCACAGCACGCGCATGGTGTGCGTGACATCCTCGCTGAATCGCTTCCACTCTTCTTTCTCAAAGACGCTCGCTTGAGGGCCCGCGGTTGTCGCTTGCTCAATCGCTCTTTGGAAGTGTCCTTCGTTCTCCACCCACCGCTGGACAACCTTTTCTGCGTCCGGCTGCGAAGGCTCGTAGTCAGGCACAGGAAGGCTTGCTGCAGCACTTGTCGAACCTGGCACACTTGCTTTGACCATGACCTCGGGCAACTCGTGAGGCTCACGTGCGCCGGATGCCCTCGATTCTTCCACCGTGCTGGGAGGTGCGGATGGCGAGCCCGGAAGCGGCGCCTGAAAGAAAGATCGATACACGGAGAAAGACGCAACGGATACAAGAGCAAAGGCGACCGAAGCGACGATGATGTTCTTTTTCACAAATTCACATCCTTTGCTTCTTGTTGCGTAAATCGTGTGCTGCACCTTTCTGCGCGGCACACGCGAAGAGATCTTACTGCACGGCACAGTTCATGCACCATGGCCTGTAGTCCACAACCTTCCCGTTGCTGTCCAGATCGAACTGGATCGCACATGTCGAGCCCGCTGGACACCAATAATCAAACCCAATGCAGTACTGCTGACCGTTGAAGTTCGTGCACGAGGGCTTCTTGCACGTTACCGCCCCCGTCGTGTCTTCCTTCACCGGCGCACAGTTCACCGCCGACGCGCTGAGCGCCGCAAGACCGAGGACAACCAAACCAAACGCGTTTCTCATGGTCCGCCTACCTTTCTAAAGTGTCGGCAACACGCCGAGCTCTCAATCTACCATTTTTTTTTTTTTCGTGTCAATGCCCTTTTCACTTTTTTCTGCAACTGCGTGGATGCTGAGCGGTAGACGCATGAGCACGGCCAGAGAACTGGAGTTTCCCTTGGAAAATCGCACCCCCGCAGCTCGTACTCGACGCGATGGCACCCTTTTCGCTTTGGCGATCATGGCGATGTCGTCACCGCTAGCCCTCGCCCAAGCCGGCAACGTCACCATCCCCAAAGACGCCTCGCAGGACGCCGCCAAACCGAACGAGAAGCCCAACGAGAAGCCAACCGAGAAAACCGACGCCAAGCCCCAGACGGGCGAGCGCCGCATCGACCTCCGCCCCAAGTTCAAGAAGGGCGACGCCCACACCTTCCTCATCAGCCTTCGCGCCAAGACCGTGCAGCAAGGCGCGAAGGACGACGCCGACCCCGAGCGCATCAGCAACCAGGACCTCACGCTCAAAATGACCGTCGTCGACACCACCGACAGCGGCTCCACCCTCGAGATCGTCTACGAAGCCATCAAGCTCGAAGCCCGCAGCCCCGAGCTTGAGATCAGCTTCGACAGCTCCAAGCCCGCAGCCCCCAACGACCCACTCCAGACCGACAGCATCCTCCGCCCCCTCGTGGGCCTCAAGCTCACAGTTCAAACCGACAAGGCGGGTCGCATCAGCAGCGTGCAGGCCAGTGGCGGTGGTGGCGGCACGACAAGCTCGCCCCTCGCGAGCGGGTTTACCTCTGCCGACGCGGTGAAGCAGATGTTCGGGCCCATCACCACCATGAAGGCGGGCGATGGCTTTGCCGCCGTGGGCGAAGCCTGGACCAACGACAGCAGCATGAGCGGCGTGGGAGGCCTGGGCACCATGCGCATCACGACCACCAACACTCTCCGCAGCGCGAGCGGCAGCAGCGCGAAGATCGCCATCGAAGGCAAGGCAACCCTTGAAGGTTCCGTCGCCCTGCCCATCACCATCAAGGACAGCGCGATCTCGGGCTCTGCCGATTGGAACACCGACCGCGGCATTCTCGACAGCATGACCCTCACGCAGCGCATCGTCGCCGAGAGCAGCCTCATCATTCCCGACGATGTGATGAAGGACGACCTCAGCCCCGGCGCCACGCAAACGATCGTGAACCAAGTGACGATGACCGTGAAGCGCCGCTGACCCGCCCTTCCCGGTGGCACAGGCGTTCCTTCCGTTGGTGGCACAGGCGTCTCGCCTGTGACCCTCCTGCCACCTGCCCCCATACCCCCACTCCAAAAAAGAAAAACGCCCGGCAGCACTCCGCCGGGCGTAGTTCAGTTTTGATTCATCACACGACCGCTCAGCCACGCGCCGTCTGCCCAGGCGGCAGCACTTCCACACGGGGGTTGCCCATGTCGTCATACCGGCTCGCCCCGCGCGCATCCGCCGCGTTGCTGGCTTCTTCCATCATCTCAAACTCTTCTTCCTGCTCCTCAGGCAGAGCAACCAGCGGCTTGACCTTGATGTCCTGATACGGACGGAAGCCCGTGCCCGCCGGGATGAGGTGACCCAGCAGCACGTTCTCCTTCAGGCCCACGAGGTAGTCGCTCGCACCCTTCAGGCTCGCCTCCGTCAGCACCTTCGTGCTCTCCTGGAAGCTGGCACCGCTGAGGAAGCTGTCGCTGCTCAGCGCCGCCTTCGTGATGCCCAGCAGCAGCGTGCGCGCCTTCGCGCCCTTCGCACGCTTCGCCTTCGCGGGCTCCTTGCCCGCAGCCTCCGCCTTCGCGTTGGCTTCCTTGATCGCGTCGCGGTGCACGAGGTCGTTCACCTTCAGGTCGGTGCCGCCCGCCTCCGTCACGCGGAAGAACTGCTCGATCTGCTTGTTGGTCTGCTTGAAGTTGTACTTGTCCACCACCTCCTGCGGCAGCAGGATGGTGTCGCCCGGGTCCTCAACCTTCACCTTGCGGATCATCTGGCTCAGGATCAGCTCGATGTGCTTGTCGTTGATGCCCACGCCCTGCGCACGATACACGTTCTGCACCTCGTCGAGCATGTACGTCCACAGCGCTTCCTCGCCCTTGATGCGCAGGATGTCGTGCGGCACCAGCGGGCCTTCCGTCAGCGGGTCGCCAGCCTGCACGAAGTCGCCCGCGTGCACCAGCAACTGCTTGTCGTTGGGCACGTGGTGGTCCTTCTCGAGGCCAGCCTCGCTCGCCACGCGGATGGTCATCTTGCCCTTGCGCTTGTCCGAGAAGATCTCGACCTTGCCGCTGATCTCCGCCATCACCGCCGGGTCCTTGGGCTTGCGGGCCTCGAAGATCTCCGTCACGCGAGGCAGACCACCGACGATGTCCTGCGAGCCGCTCGCGGCGCGAGGCTGGCGGGCAAGCATCTGCCCGGTGCGAATCTTCGCGCCATCTTCCACCTCGATGCGGGCGCGAGCCGGCAGATAGTGGAAGTCGAGGATGTTGCCCTGCTCGTCGACGATGTTGATCGCCGGGTGCAGGTCGCCCTTGTGCTCGATGACCACCTTCGCCTTCTTGCCGCCGCCTGCGTCCTCCAGGCGGAAGGTCTCCTTCTCCAGAAGGTCGACATACTGCACGATGCCCTGCTTCTCAGCAAGGATGGGCGTGCGGTGCGGGTCCCACTTCACGAGGATCGAGCCCTTCTTCACTTCCGACTTGTCGCTCGCGTACAAGAACGCGCCGTACGGAACCTTGAACTTCTCAAGCTCCTTGCCCGCGGCATTCAGCACCGCCACCTCGGCGTTGCGCTTCAGCACCACGAACGCGTCGTGGCCTTCTTCATCCTTGCTGGGCACGGCATTGCAGTCGCGCAGCTCGAGGAAGCCGTTGTTGCTCGACTTGTACTCCGTATCGCTCGCGCTGCGCTGACCGACGCCGCCCGTGTGGAACGTACGCATCGTCAGCTGCGTGCCGGGCTCGCCGATGCTCTGTGCAGCGATGATGCCCACAGCAAGGCCTGGCTCCACGAGCTTGTTCGTGCTCAGGTCCATGCCATAGTCCAGCACCGAGCACCCAAACCGGCTCTCGCTCGTGAGGGGCGACCGCACCATCACCGAGTCCACGCCCAGGTCCTCGACGCGCTTCGCAGCGTCCGCCGAGATCATCTCGTTCTCCGCAACGATGACCTCGCCCGTCTTGGGGTTCACGATCGCGTTCACGCTCACGCGGCCCATGATCTGATCGCGCAGCGGCACGTCCACCGTCTCACCCTTATACAGCGCACGCTTCACGATGCCGCGCTTGCTGCCGCAGTCGTGCTCGCCCACGATCACGCTCTGCGCGATGTCGCACAGCTTGCGCGTGAGGTAGCCGCTGTCTGCGGTCTTGAGAGCCGTGTCGGCCAGACCCTTGCGGGCGCCGTGCGTGCTGCTGAAGTACTCCAGAATGCTCAGCCCCTCGCGGAAGTTGCTGCGGATGGGCGTCTCGATGATCTCGCCGCTGGGCTTGGCCATCAGGCCACGCATGCCCGCGAGCTGCTGCATCTGCGTGATGTTTCCGCGTGCGCCCGAATCGATCATCAGGTGCACCGGGTTCAAGTACGCACGCCCCTCCTTCGCGCCTTCCGCCACTTCCTGGCCCATCGCGTCGCGACGGTCGCTCTTCAGCGTGCTGATGAGCTTGCCCTGCAGCTGCTCGCGGCAGTGGCTCCAGATGTCCAGCAGCTGGTTGTACCGCTCACGCGCGGTGATGATGCCGCGGTCGTAGTTCTTCTCCACGCGATTGACCTTCGCCTGCGCCTCATCCAGCAGGCCCTGCTTCTCCTTGGGGATGCGCAGGTCCGTCACCGCGAAGCTCAGCCCAGCCACCGTGCTGCGCTTAAAGCCCATCTCCTTCAGCCTGTCCAGCAGGTCGATCGTGCTCGCACGCCCCGAGTAGAGGTACGAGTCATCGATCACGCGCGCACACCCCTTCTTGCCCAGCGCGCAGTTGTAGAAGGGCATGCCCGGGTTCATCACGTCGGCAAACAGACAGCGACCCGCGGTCGTCACGATCCGCTTGTTCGCGGGCAACTGCTTGGGCGCAGCGCCCTGGTTCTCCACCACCATGTCAAAGCCATCGATGCGCACCTGCACGCGGTCGTGCGGGCCCACCTTGCCCTGCTCCATCGCCAGAATCGCCTCGCGACGATCCTTGAACTTGGGCATCTCTTCCAGAGGCCGCTCATCGGGCGTCATGAACGTGATGAAGAACACGCCCATGACGATGTCCTGGCTCGCGCTGATGATGGGCTTGCCGTTGCTGGGGCTGAAGATGTTGTGCGTGCTCAGCATCAGCACGTGCGCCTCTGCCTGCGCCTCCACGCTCAGGGGCAGGTGCACAGCCATCTGGTCGCCGTCGAAGTCGGCGTTGAAGCCCGTGCACACCAGCGGGTGCAGACGGATGGCGTTCCCTTCCACCAGCACGGGCTCGAAGGCCTGGATTCCCATTCGGTGCAGCGTCGGGGCGCGGTTCAGCAGCACGGGGTGCTGATAGATCACGTCTTCCAGAATGTCCCACACCGCGGGGTCGCGACGCTCGAGCATGCGCTTGGCGCTCTTGATCGTGTCCGCCAGCCCCTGCTCCTTCAGCTTGCGGATGATGAACGGCTGATACAGCTCCAGCGCGATCTTCTTGGGCAGGCCGCACTGGTGCAGCTTCAGCTCCGGACCCACCACGATCACCGAGCGGGCCGAGTAGTCCACGCGCTTGCCCAGCAGGTTCTCGCGGAAGCGGCCCTGCTTGCCCTTGATCATGTCCGTCAGGCTCTTGAGCGGGCGGTTGCTGCTGCCCAGCACCGGGCGACGGCAGCGCGCGTTGTCAAACAGCGCGTCCACCGCCTGCTGCAGCATGCGCTTCTCGTTGCGGATGATGACCTCGGGCGCGTTGAGGTCCATCAGCTTCTTCAGGCGGTTGTTGCGGTTGATGATGCGCCGGTACAGGTCGTTCAGGTCGCTGGTCGCGAAGTTGCCGCTCTCCAGCAGCACGAGCGGACGCAGATCGGGCGGAATGACCGGGATCACGTCCATGATCAGCCAGCTCGCGTCGTTCTCGCTGCCGCGCAGCTGCTCGATGAGCTTGAGGCGCTTGGCAAGGTCCTTGATCTTCTGCTTGCTCTTGGTGTCGCGCAGCTCCGCACGCAGCTCGCCCGCGAGGGCGTGCAGGTCGGTCCGCTCCAGCAGCTCGCGGATGGCATCGGCGCCCATGCTCGCGCGGAAGGCGTTGCCATACTTGTCCACGTTGTTCTTGTGCTCGTCCTCGGTCAGCACCTGCTTGAACTTCAGCTCGGTGTCGCCCGCATCGATCACCACGTAGTCCTGGTAATAGATCACCTTCTCCAGCTCGCTGGTCTTCATCGCCAGAAGCGTTCCCAGGCGGCTGGGCATGCTCTTGAAGAACCAGATGTGCACGATGGGGCTCGCCAGGTTGATGTGCCCCATGCGCTTGCGACGCACGCGCGAGTGCGTCACCTTCACGCCGCAGCGATCGCAGATGATGCCCTTGTACTTCGTGCCGCGATACTTGCCGCACGCGCACTCATAGTCGCGCTCGGGGCCAAAGATGCGCTCGCAGAACAGCCCGTCCTTCTCCGGGCGGTACGTGCGATAGTTGATCGTCTCGGGCTTCTTCACCTCGCCATACGACCAGCTGCGAATGTCGTTGGGCGAAGCCAGCGTGACCTTCACAGCGGCGAAGTCATTGACGCGATCGTAAACGGTTTCTGCCATGTGATCAACCTTTGTGTGTCGTATCGGGTAGCGAGCTTCCTTTGCTACCCGTCTTTGTCTTCTGCGAAACTCTGACCACGAGCGTGACAACCCAGAGCATGATGAGCCAACCGGTTCCCATCCAAACCACTTGTTGAGCAGTGGTGTATGACAGGCCAAACGAGATGCTCATGAACAACCCAACCGGCAGGAAAAGGCATATGACAAGCCAGACAGCCGGTTTGGTCAACATGCCTCCTCCGTGCTACAGCAAGCTCCCATCCTCCACCTTCTTCTTCTCCAGAATCACGTTCAGCCCCAAGCCCTTCAGCTCGTTGCACAGCACGTCAAACGCCACAGGCATGCCCGCCTCCAGCTTGTGCGTGCCCTTCACCATGCTCTCATAGATCTTCGTACGCCCTTCGACGTCGTCGCTCTTCACCGTCAGCAGCTCCTGCAAGATGTAGCTCGCGCCATATGCCTCGAGCGCCCACACTTCCATCTCGCCAAACCGCTGACCGCCCGTGCGGGCCTTGCCGCCCAGGGGCTGCTGCGTGATGAGGCTGTAGGGCCCCGTCGCGCGAGCGTGGATCTTGTCGTCCACAAGGTGGTGCAGCTTCAGGATGTACATGTATCCCACGGTCGTCCGCTGCGTGAAGGGCTCGCCCGTGCGACCATCAAACAGCTGAATCTTGCAGCTCGTGGGCATGTTTGCCAGCAGCTCCCGCGGGTGCGGATGCGTGCCGTTCTTCTCATACTCCGCAAGCCGCGTCGCCACGTGACGGTTCGCCTCGGCAATCGCCGCGTGCACCTCGTCCTCCGTCGCGCCGTCGAACACAGGCGTCACCGCCTGGAAGCCCAGCACCTTCGTCGCCCACCCAAGGTGCGTCTCGAGAATCTGCCCGACGTTCATGCGGCTCGGCACGCCCAGCGGGTTCAGCATCACCTCGACGCTCGTCCCGTCTTCCATGAACGGCATGTCCTCTTCGGGCACGATGCGCGCGATCACACCCTTGTTGCCGTGGCGACCGGCCATCTTGTCGCCCACGCTCAGCTGGCGCTTGGTCGCGATGTAGACCTTCACCATCTCGAGCACGCCCTGGGGCAGCTCATCGCCACGCTTCATGTGGCTCACCTTGCGCTGCTTCTCGGTTTCGACAGCCTTGATGCGGGGCCAGAACTGCTTGTACAGCAGCTCGGCCTTGTCCTTGGCCTCCTTGCTGCCCTTGGCCCACTTCACGTCAAACGTGCGGATCTGCTCCAAGATGACTTCCGCGATGTCGCTCGCGCCCACCTTCTGGCGGGTCATCGGGTCGACCATGGGCGTGCCCAGCGCGTCGTTCATCGCGCTGGTCATCTGCCGGAAGAGCCCGATCGCTTGCTCGTCCATCGCCTTTTCATAGTCCGCGATGTCCTTCTTCAGCTGCTTCTTCTGCTCCTCGCTCATGTGCAGGCGGCGACTGAAGCGGTTCGCGCCGATCACCACGCCCTCGACGCCCGCGGGCACCTCGAGGCTGTCGTTCTTCACGTCCTCGCCCGCGCGACCGAAGATCGCGTGCAGCAGCTTCTCTTCGGGCGTCAGCTCGGTCTTGCTCTTGGGAGAGACCTTGCCCACCAGAATGTCGCCAGGTCCCACGCGAGCGCCAATGCGGATCACGCCGTGCTCGTCGAGGTTGCGCAGCATCTTCTCGCTCACGTTGGGAATGTCCCGCGTGAACTCCTCGCGACCCAGCTTGGTCTCGCGAATCTCCACGTCGAACGCGTCGATGTGGATGCTCGTGAAGACGTCGTCCTTCACGATGCGCTCGTTGATGACGATCGCGTCCTCGTAGTTGTACCCGTCGAACGTGTTGAACGCCACCATGACGTTCTTGCCGATGGCAAGCTCGCCCTGCTTGGTGCTCGCGCCGTCCGCGATCACCTGCCCAGCCTCCACCTTCTGGTTCAGCTTCACGATGGGCTTCTGGTTCAGGCACGTGCGCTCGTTCAGGCCCGCGAACTTGCGGAGCACGTACTCATCGGCGTTGTCGACGATGATCCGCTCGCTGTCCACATACGTCACCACGCCCGTGTTGCGCGCACGCACCACCATGCCGCTGTTGTGCCCCACCGCTACCTCGACGCCCGTCGCCACGCAGGGCGGGTCGACCTTGATGAGCGGCACGGCCTGACGCTGCATGTTGCTGCCCATGAGCGCGCGGTTCGCGTCGTCGTGCTCGAGGAACGGAATGAGCGACGCGCTGATGCCCACGATCTGCTTGGGGCTGATGTCCAGGTAGTTCACCTCGCCCGAGTCCACTTCCTTCAGCTCGCCGTTCTCGCGAGCGAGGATCATGCCCTTGCGCAGCTTGTTGCCCTCGTCCAGCGTGTCGCACGGGGCGAGCACGGCCTTCATCTCCTCGTCGGCGCGGAGGGTGATGATCTTGCCCGTCACCTTCGCGTCCTTCACCTCGCGGTAGGGCGTGCGCAGGAAGCCGTACTCGTCGATCGACGAGAACAGACCCAGGCTCGCGATCAGACCGATGTTCGTGCCTTCGGGCGTTTCGATCGGGCAGATGCGCCCGTAGTGGCTGATGTGCACGTCGCGCACCTCGAAGCCCGCGCGCTTGCGGTTGAGACCGCCCGGGCCAAGGGCCGACAAGCGCCGCTCGTGCACCAGCGTGCTCAGCGGGTTGGTCTGGTCGACCACCTGGCTCAGCTCGCTGCGACCAAAGAAGAAGTCGATTGCGCTGCTGATGCTCTTGGTGTTCACCAGATCGGCGATCTTGATGACCTCCTCGGGCTCCTTCACGCTCATGCGCTCCTGCACCGTGCGGCGCAGCTTGAGGAAGCCCTTGCGCATCTCCTCAACTGCCAGCTCGTCGAGCGAGCGCAGGCGACGGTTGCCCAGGTGGTCGATGTCGTCCACGTGCGCCACCGGCGCGTTGTTCTCGTCCACGCGGCCGCTGCGAAGGTCGAGGATGTACTGCACCACGCGGAGGAAGTCCTCGCCGCGGATGAACATCAGGTCCTCGGGGCTGTCCAGGTCAAACTTGCGGTTGATGCGGAAGCGACCGACGCGACCGAGGCGGTAGCGATTCTCGTCGAAGAACTTCTCGTAGAACAGCTGGCGCGCCTTCTCCACTTGGGGCGGGTTGCCCGGGCGCAGCTTGTTGTACACCTTCAGCAGCGCACGCTCGTAGGTCGTCTCGCCCACCTCGGCAAACTGCTCGAGCTTCTCTTCGGCAACGGTGTTGAGGATCAGCACGTCGCTGGGGTTCTCGATCACCCGCACCTTCTTCAGGCTGCTGTTGGCAATCGCCGCCGCCGCATCGCCAAGCTGGCGACCCACGTGCACAAGCTCCTCGCCCGTGCTCGTGTCGATGATGCTCTCCGCAGCCCAGTGCTCGGGCTTCACGTTCTCTGCCTTCACCTCGCTGATCTCGTAGAACAGCTCCAGCAGCTTGTCGGTCTCGGCAACGCTCTCGTCCAGGCAGCGCAGGAAGGTCGTCGCGGCGAGCTTCGTGCTCTGGTCGATGCGCATCGCCAGCACGTCCTTCTTCGTCACCTCCAGCTCGATCCAGCTGCCGCGCTCAGGAATGATGCGGCTGCTGTGCAGCGGGCGATCGCCCTCGCTGCTCAGGATGCTGAAGTCCACGCCCGGGCTGCGGTGCAGCTGGCTCACGATGACGCGCTCGGCACCGTTCACGATGAACTCGCCGCCGCCCATCATGATGGGGAACTCGCCCAGATAGATGCTCTCTTCGGGCATCTCGGGCTTGCCCTCACGCTTCAGGCGCAGGGTGATCTTGAACGGGCGCGCATAGCTCAGGCGCAGCTCGCGGCACTCGTCGGGGGTGTAGCGAGGCTCCTCGAGGATGTAGTTCACATACTCGAGCTTCATCGTGTTGTCGTAGCTTTCGATCGGAAAAACTTCGCGCAGCAGGCTCTCGAGGCCGATGCTGATATCGCGCTCGTCACTCGCCTTGCGCAGCTGCAGGAACCGCTCGTAGCCTTCGCTCTGGAGCTTCGTCAAATCCGGCACGGGCATGCCGTCGCCAGCCTTGGTGTAGTTGCGAATTGCCTTGCCGTGCAAGGTTTGCAGGCCCTTAGGAGAGTTCGTCGCTGCCATTGCGCGGATACCTCAGAATGATAACACGACGACAACACCGATAGCCTGCGGGCCCTGACAACCCGAAGGCATGACGTGTGCGTTTATGTCGTGAAGCTGTCTTTGTTCAACGGTCCGTCCCAAACCGCCAAACCACCGGTGCGTTGCGAACAGGGGGGGACTATAGGCAAAGCTTGCGGGCGCAGCAACCACTTTGGCGGCATATCCCGATGTCCTTGCCGCCTGAATGTTGTTTTCACGATCACCGCAACGCTTATTGCTTGACACAGCACTTCAGCAACAGTTCTCGGACACTCCAACGGTTTTGGGACCTTTGTTCCTCAGGTCGATACCCCGACGTCCTTGTCCGTTGCCCTCACTCCATCTGTTTAGGGCATGAGCTGGCGAGCGACACGCGCCCAACTCACGTCGACACTCGGGCAGCGTCCATGCCCCCGCCCAGCTCGGTCTCAAGGTCGCGCATGCGCTCTTCCACGCGCCGGGCGGTGTCGAGCGTGCGGTCGAGTTCGGTGCGGATGCGGACCATCTCCTGCGTGTCTTCGCCCGCGCCTTGCAGGCTGTGCAGCCCCTCGAGGATCGTGCCCAGGTGCTGCACGCTCGCCTCGACCTCCTTCACCAGTCGCTCGCGACGCTCGAGCGCGCTGTTGCGGGCTGCGGGTGTCGAAAGCTGGCGGCTGGTGACCCACAGCTCAAAGCTCCGCTCCAGGCTGCGGACGCAGCTGTCAAACAGCCGCTCGCTTTTGCTCTCGACCTCGATGGCTTGCCGGAGCGTGCTGGTGCCTTGCATCGCGCGGGCCTCTTCAAACTGCCTCATGAGCACGCGCAGGTCGCGCAGCAGGTGCTCGTCGCGCTGGTCGCCCGTGGTTTGCAGCTTGGCGTCGAGCGAGTCGAGCGCGAAGGCTTTTTTGCGAAGTTCCTCCCCCCGCATCTGCATCACGGTCTTCTCGGTCAGCTTTTCGACCTTGGTTAGGGCACGCGTGCCCAGCATGCCTACGCCCAGCAGGCACGAGGCAACGCCCGCAAACGCCGCGAGCGGGCCCAGCACCACGGCACCACCCAGCAGCCCGACCCCGGCCACGACGGGCAGCACCACCGTGGGCGCAAGCACGATGCGCCGCCACACGCGTTTGCGAAGATCAGAAGCATCCACGGGCCAAGCGTAGGGATCGCGACTACGGCAGCGAGCTCCGGGCGCGTCGCAATCGACCTTCGCACCGGCGCGTGGCAGTTTTGCGCGTTACGATGCGATGCTCCTCTCAGTCTGCTTTGCCGAGCTTGCTTCGCTGCCCTTGCCCATGCCTCCACCTCCCCCACCACCCTCAGGCGATCGACCCTCCATGGCGATGGAGGTCGGCGCATCGTGGCTGCGAGCCGATGGCAACATGGCGGACGTCGTGGTCAGCTCGCGCGTCCGCCTCGCACGAAACCTCGCGGGCATCGCGTTCGTCGCGCGAGCAAGCAAGGCTGATCGCCAGCGCGTGCTCGATGTCGTGCGGCCCGTCGTGCTCGAGGCTGGGCTGGACGTGGCCCAGCCCACTGCGCAGGCGGTAGCCCAGCCAGCGACTCCGTCGGGCGAACAACCACCCGCCAAGGACGCGAGCAAAGCAAGCGAGAAGAAAGCCGACAGCAAAAAGCCCGACCCGCTCTCCCGCGTCATCTGGATCGACCTGCACGCAACACCTCCGCTCGAACGCAGCCTGCTCGTCGAGCGCCACCTCATCAGCAAGCAGCACCAGAAGGGCAAGGGCCCCACGCCCAACGACGATCCGCGTGCCGTGGCGATCGGCGTGCCCGACGAGCGGCTGTCGATCATGGTGAATGAAGAGGACCACCTGCGCATCCAGATGCTGCACAGCGGGCTGGCCTTGGGCACCGCCTGGCAGCACGCGAGCGAGGTGGACGATCGCCTCGAAGCCGGGCTGGACTTTGCCTACAGCTCGCGGTTTGGCTATCTCACGGCGTGCCCAACCAACGTGGGCACGGGCCTGCGCATGAGCGTGATGCTGCACCTGCCGGGCCTGCGCCTCACGGGCGAGATCGACAAAGTGAAGCGGGCGGCGGAAGGGATGAGCCTTGCGGTGCGCGGGTTTTATGGCGAGGGGAGCGAGGCGGTGGGCGATCTGTTTCAGATCAGCAACCAGACAACGCTGGGCAAGAGCGAGCCGCAGATTCTGCAAGAGCTCGAGCAGGTCATCATCCCACGCGTCGTGGAGTATGAGCGCCTCAGCCGACGCGAGCTGCTGCACAAGCGCCGCATCGCGCTCGAGGACCAGGTGTGGCGCGCCTGGGGCGTGCTGAGCAACGCCCGCATGCTCACCACCGAGGAAGCGATGCAGGGCCTGAGCCTGCTGCGCATGGGCATCGCGATGGGCATCGTGCGCCTGCACGAGCGCGGCTCCGACAAGGGCGGCTCGCACGCAGGCGTGGGCTTGGTGCCCAGCCAGCGGCTTGCAACCCGCGCGACGCTCGCGGGCATGCTGCGCACCGCGAACCAGATGATGCTGCTCGCGCAGCCCAGCCACCTGCAGCGGGCCTTTGGCGAAGAGCTCGACCAGGAGCAGCGGCGCGTGGCGCGGGCAAGGCTCATGCGGGCCCGCCTCGCAGGCGAGAAGGACACCACCCCATTGACGCAAGACGAGGGCGACCGCGGCGCGGAGGGCAAGGGCCCTGCGGGCGAAGCCGGAACCGCGTGATGGAAGCACGTTGATCGAGGCCGGGTGAGCAACACAACGCTCCCGCCCGCCACACGTCGCCTTCCGTTCGGGTCTTGATAGGTCATTTGCTCCGCCCGAACGACTTGAACCGAGCGAGGACCGCGCCAATACTCTGGGCCCGGCATGCGCAGGCGTGCAAGGTTGGGGGCTGGCGAAGGACCTTCGCTGGCTTGGACTGCTCTTTCGTTGGCCTTTTCATTCGCTTTTTCATTCGAAGGGTGTCGCCATGGGCTTTGAGTGCGAAATCACGGGCAAGAAGACGAGCCGCGGCATGAAGCGCGCGTGGCGCGGTCAGGCAGTGTCCAAGGGCGGCTTCGGCCTGAAGCCCACGGGCATCACCCGCCGCACGTTCAAGCCCAATCTCCAAGAGATCGTGGCCCTCGTCGATGGACAGAGCAAGCGCATCCGCGTGAGCACGAAGGCGATCCGCACCGGGATGGTCGTGAAGGCCCTGAAGCGCAAGTATGGCTACACCCGCCAGCAGAAGGCTGCTGGGTAAGCGATTCGCCATTCGCGACATCGCCCATTTGTGCAATCATCGAGCCCGCTGGACCTTTGTCTGGCGGGTTCGTCATTTTTGGCTTGCAGTGTGCCGCGCTTCTTTCGGATGGCGAAAGCCAAATGATCCATGGCGTGCTTCGCGTCTCCTGCACCAACCCCTACCATCTTGAATGTCCATCAAGTGCGACCAATGCGATCGCGACGCGACCGTGCACGAAGTCTCGATGCGCAACGGCGTGCGCATCGAGCGCCACCTCTGCGAGCAGTGCGCGGTCGACGTGGGCATCAGCATCCAGCCCGCTTCGCCCGTGACGGAGATCATCAAGCAGGTCATGCTGCAGGACGTCGCGGCGAAGGCCGCGGCACCGCGGGGGCCCGTCATTGCCGCGTGCCCCGCGTGCAAAATGACCTTCGGCGAGTTCAAGCAAGGGGGGCTGCTGGGGTGCGCGATGTGCTACGCAACCTTTGAAGCGCAGCTGGGCCCGCTGATTGAGCGGGCCCACGAGGGCGGCACCGCCCACACGGGCAAGCAGCCCAAGCGGGCCCTGAGCGGCGTGCGGCCAACCCCCGCCCCGCAACAAGCCGATCTGCACGCCCGCCGCCAGCAACGCGTGCGCGACCTCCGCCGCGAGCTCGAAGAAGCCGTCGCGAGCGAACGCTATGAGCAAGCCGCGAAGCTGCGTGATGAGCTGAGGCAGCTGGGGGCGTGAGGGGCGGAGGGAGCAGGGAGCGGGGAACGGGGAGCGGGAGAGAGAGGACGAGAGACAGGAAACAGGGAACAGGGAACAGGGAACAGGGAACAGGGAACAGGCGACAGGGATCATGCCGGTGCCGCCGCGCGAGTCGCGCGGGGCTCGTCTCGCGTGTGCTTGCCAGTCTTCGCTTGTCCCTTGTCCCTCGTCGCCTGTCACCCTCTCCCTCTCCCGCTCCCGCTCCCCGTTCACCGTTCCCCGCTCCCCCTCCCATCCGGCACGCCGTTTGCGTCACGACCCTCGTGAGCTACGGCCTGCAAATCTCTGCCTCGGGCGTGATGGCGGCGATGTATCGCCAGGACGTCTTCACGAACAACCTCGCGAACATGAACACGCCCGGCTTCAAGCCCGACAGCGCGAGCACGCTCTCGCGCGAGGCGGTGCGGGCGGAGGATGGCGTGTGGAACCTGCCGAGCAACGCGATGCTGGAGAGGCTGGGCGGGGGCGTGCTGCTGAACGCCAACCGCGTGAGCTTTGCTCAGGGCGGCACGCGCGTTACGGGCAACGACCTGGACGTCGCGATCGAGGGCGATGGGTTCTTTGTCGTGCGCGACGCGACCGACCGCGGCGCGAGCACGGTGCGCCTCACTCGCGATGGCCGCTTCACGCGCAACAGCGAGGGCGAGCTGGTGATGGCGACGACCGGCATGCGCGTGCTGGACAAGGGCAGCAACCCCATCAACGTGCCCGGCACAGGCAAAGTGAAGATCGATGGCGATGGCACGATCAGCGTGAATGGCAACGCGATCGCGCAGCTCTCGCTCGTCACGGTGCCCGACAAGGAGAGCCTCGTGAAGCAGGGGCACAGCCTGTTCCTAGCTGATGCCGAAAAGCTGGGCAACCGCCGCACGCTGCCCGGCACCATTCGCCAGGGCGCGCTCGAAGAGAGCGGCGTGGACGAGGTGCGGGCGCTGATGCAGATGACCAGCGCGAGCCGCGAGGTGGATGCGAACGTGGACATGATGCGGGCGCACGACAGGCTGCTGGAGCGGGCGATTCAGTCGCTGGGTCGCATCTCGTAAGCGCGTCGTTCTCAAGGCTCCTCGTCGCAAGCGCGCCCTCACAGGGCGCCCGGGCCTTCGCGACTGCCAGGGCGGTGCTCTATAAAAAAAGTTGCTCTTCTGGCTGTCCTCCGCGCGGGCGATGTCGCTTGGGAGGGTGTGCGGACGCTTCCGCTGGGCGGTGCCCAGCCGCGCGCCCGCAGCAGACAGGAGGCGAACCATGCTCCCGATGAACATGCCAGCGTGGGACAGAGTGAAAGCGATCTTTGCCGAGGCGAGCGCACTCGCGCCCGACGCGGTTGCGCCATTTCTCGATGCTGCGTGCGTGGGGGATGTCGCGCTCCGCCGCGAGGTGGAGGCGCTGCTTGCCCCGCAGCAGGCTGCGCCGCAGCTTGCCACGGGCGGGGCAGCCCGCGAGCTGGCGCAGGCGAGCACGCTGCGCACTGCCGCGCTTGCCGAAGGTGCGGGCAGCATCATCGGTCCGTACAAACTGCTGCAGTTGATTGGCGAGGGCGGCTTTGGCAGCGTGTTTCTCGCAGAGCAGAGCCAGCCCGTGCGCAGGCGGGTTGCCGTCAAGATCATCAAGCTGGGCATGGACACCAAGCAGGTGATTGCGCGGTTTGAAGCTGAGCGCCAGGCCCTCGCGCTCATGGACCATCCGCACATCGCCCGCGTGCTCGATGGCGGCGCGACGCCCCTCACCAGCGCGGGCGGCGGCAGGCCCTACTTCGTGATGGAATATGTGGTGGGCGATGCCATCACCAAGTTTGCCGATGCGCACAAGCTCTCGCTCGCGGAGCGGCTCGACCTGTTTCAGCAGGTCTGCTCTGCGGTGCAGCACGCGCACACGAAGGGCATCATCCACCGCGACCTCAAGCCGGGCAACGTGCTGGTGAGCATGGTGGATGGCAAGCCCTTTGCCAAAGTGATTGACTTCGGCATCGCGAAAGCAACCGCGCAGCCGCTGACCGAGAAGACGCTGTTTACCGAGCACCGCCAGCTCATCGGCACGCCCGAGTACATGAGCCCCGAGCAAGCCGAGGGGAGTGTGGACATCGACACCCGCACCGATGTCTATGCCCTGGGCGTGCTGCTCTACGAGCTGCTCACGGGCACCACACCCATCGACAGCGACCGCCTCCGCAGCGCGGCGTTCGATGAGATGCGAAGGATGATCCGCGAGGATGAACCTCTGCCGCCTAGCGTGAAGCTGCGCAAGCCCGCGCTTGTCGAAGCTGGTGGCGCGGGCTCTGGTGGCACAGGCGTCTCGCCTGTGACCTCGCGCAGAGGCCGCCCATCCAACCCCGCCCAGCTCCTCGCCGCCTCGAAGCTCATCGCAGGCGAGCTGGATTGGATCGTGCTCAAGGCGCTTGAGAAGGAACGTGCAAGGCGGTATGAAACCCCGAGCGCACTCGCGGATGATGTGCGCCGGCACCTCGCGGGCGAAGCCGTGGTGGCGGCGCCGGTGAGCCGGGCGTATCGGGTGCGGAA
>JAIYDA010000025.1 GCA_027487735.1 Planctomycetaceae bacterium
CGCGACAAACACCACATGCCGCACGCTGCGATGCGTCGTCGCAAACACAAAGTCCATCGCGGGCTTGCCCGAAAGCCCTTCCACCTCCAGCCCTTGCGCGCGGGCCAATCGCATCGCCTTTCGGGCAGTGGTGGGGGCATCGTCGCTCTCCAGCTCCAGCGTGGGCTGCTGCCACAGCCTTGCCCACAGCCCAGCGTCCCCGCGCTGTTGCAAAGGCACCAGCTCCGCATCACCCGCCGCCGCAAACACCACATGCGTGATCGCCTTGCGGGCCGCGCTCTGCTTGGGTGGCGGAATGCGCTCCGTCGCGTCCGTCGCTCGCGCTACGCATATCTTCGCCCAGGGGCACACGCCGCACAAAGGCCCGCGCGCACGGCACACCAGCGCGCCAAGCTCCATCATCGCCTCGTTGCAGTCGCCCGTGCGCGGCGCCGCGGCAGTCGCGATCGCCCGCGCTAGCTCCCACGCCCACGCAGTGCGCTCGCGCTCGAGCCCGATCTCTTTGCCGCGCACACGCAGCAGCACCCGCGCCACGTTCGTGTCCACCGCTGCTTCTGTCTCGCCAAACGCAATGCTCGCGATCGCGCCGGCGGTGTAGGCCCCAACGCCCGGCAGCGCACGCAGTGCCGCGACATCGCGCGGCACGATGCCGCCATGCTCCGCCGCGATCGCCTTCGCCGCCGCGTGCAGCATGCGCGCCCTGCGGTAATAGCCCAGCCCCGTCCACGCCGCCAGCACCGCATCTTCGCTTGCCGCCGCGAGGTCGGCTACGCGCGGAAAGTGAGCCACAAACGCCGGAAACTTCTCCTGCACGCGCGACACCTGCGTCTGCTGCAGCATCGTTTCGCTCACGAGCACGTGGTACGGATCGCGGCGGGTCTTTGCCGCCGCCGCGCGCCACGGAAGCTGCCTCGCGCTGCCCGCAAACCACGCCAGCAACGCATCCACCAGCTCGCGCTCGCTCGCGAGCTTACGCCCCACGTTGCGCCCCAGGCTCGGCCTCGGCTTGTGCCTCACGCTGTGACCACTGCTCAAACACCTCGCCCACGCCCGCCTTCACCGCCTTCCAGTCCGCCTTTGCGTCCTTGCCCACCGTAAACCACGCGGGCGTCACCAGCACGTTGCTCACGCCCGCCACGCCAAAGAGCGCCCGGGCGAACACATCGTCGGCAGGGGCGGCCGCATAGCTGCGGGGGGCCCCCTGCGTCTCGCCCTGCATCGCCCGCAAGGGCGAAGCGGGCACGCACTTGAGCGCGTTGGGGTTGGGCGTTGGGGTGAAGGTGAGGGGCACGCGAGACGATACGCGGTCGCTCACCCGCACACCCGGCACCTGCCGATACCCATGCATGCTCTCCACCCTCCTCGACATCGGCGCCAACCGGGGCGACATCTCCGCCTGGTGGCTGGACCACGCCGCGGACTTTGGCTTTGCTCCGCGCGCCATCGCCATCGAGGCCAACCCGCAGTTGCTCCCCGCCCTTGCCACGCGGCTCGAGCCGCGCGGCGCGATGGTGGTACACGCGGCTGCGTGGACGCACGCGCAGGGCGTCGAGCTCTTTCTCAGCGACCAAGCGATGGACCCGCAGCGCGTCGGGGCCACCCTGTGCGAGGGCAAAACCACCAACCGCGTGAACTACGCCCAGGGCGTGCGCGTGCCCAGCGTCGATGTCGCGATGCTGCTTACCGAGCTCGCCTGCGAGCTTGAGGGCCAGCTCGTGCTGAAGCTCGACATCGAAGGCGCCGAGTACAGCGTGCTTGAGCGCCTGCTGGCGCGCGGAGCCCTCGACCTCGTCGCGGGCCTCATCGTCGAGACGCACCACCACAAGGTGCTCAGCATCACCGCACCCCGGCACGAAGCCCTCATGTACGCCCTGCGAGCGTGGGCGGGCGAGCCCATCGCCCAGCACACCACATGGCTCGGGTTCGTCCATCCGCAGGTGCCGCGAACCGCGGATGATCGGGGTTTGGTGGGGCTGCTGCGGGCCATGCTCGCGGCCGACACGCGGTGTGCCCCCGCTTGCGCCAGCACGCATCCGTAAGCCCCCGCGTTCGAAACATTTTGCCGTCCCCAAACAATCGCATGCCCGGGCGGCGTATAAACCGATAGACGCAGCAGGCGTGCGCCGTGCGACGGCTCGGCTATCCCATGCTTGCACGCCCTGTCGACCAGCCCGCAACGGTACATCGCGATGGAACTGCTCTCCCGCGCATCTCTGTGGTTGGAAGGCCTGCGAGGGCGAGTGGCGACATACTCGCCCTGGGAAATCTTCGTCGAGCTGCTGCTCATCTGGGTCGTGGTCTATCTCATCGTGCGATTTGTGCAGGGGACGCGTGCGGCGGGCGCGCTCAAGGGCCTGCTCGTGCTCGTTGCGGTGATCGCGATCCTCAGCCGCTTCCTCGGCAGCGATGGCGGGTTTGACCGCCTGACGCTGCTCTACGACAAGCTGCTCGCGCTCGTCGCGATCGGCCTCATCGTGATCTTCCAGCCCGAGCTCCGCCGCGGGCTCGTGCGCCTGGGCGAGACCAGCGTGCTCCGCAGCGGTCGCAAGGACGTTCGCTTCATCGCCGACGAGATCAGCGACGCGGTGCGCTACCTCAGCCGGGCTCGCTTTGGCGCCCTCATCGTCATTGAGCGTCAGTCGCGCCTGGGGGGCCTTGTCGAGGGCGGCACGCGGCTGAACGCTGAGCTCTCCAGCCAGCTTCTGCAAACGATCTTCTTCCCGGGGTCGGCCCTGCACGACCTCGCGTGCGTGGTGCGTGGCAAAGTCATCGAGGCGGCGGGCGTGCAGCTGCCCCTTGCCGACCCCAGCGACATGCCCAGCAAGCAGCTGGGCAGCCGCCACCGTGCCGCACTGGGCCTGAGCCAAGAGTGCGACGCCATCGTTGTGGTCGTGAGCGAAGAGACCGCTGCGGTGCGCATTGCCGACCGCGGCAAGCTCAGCGGCCCGATGACCCCCGACGAGTTTGAGGTCAAGCTGCTGCAACTTCTCAGCGCGACGAATCTCGATGCTTCACTGGCGGGCGTGGGTGCAGCCACCGGCGCAATCACCCGCGCCAGCGTGGGCGATCGTGCAAGCCGTGATCGGCACGCGCAGGGCGACGGCGAGCGCCGGGGCGACGGGCTGAGCGACACGATGGGCGAGACGATGGGCGACGGGGCAAGCGGCCTGACGCTCGCGGGCGGCAGCGTCGTGGGCGAGTCGGCGATGCAAGACTCCACGGGCATGCGCGTCGCCTTGGGCGAGACGGGCAGCCTGGGTGATGCAAGCCCGCAAGATTCGCAGGGTGGTTCGTCTGCGTATGGCACCGCCGTTGGCGCAGTTGCTTCGGGTGGGCAGCACGAGCTGAGCGCCGAGAGCGAGCTTGCGGACAACAGCCTCGATGCGCCGGGCCTCAGCAGCCTCAGCCGCGAGAACGATCAGACGTCGATGGGCCTGAGCAGCCTGAGCGAAGAGATGTCGCGCGATGAGGAGGGCGACGCGGGCCCCGAGCAACCGCGCAAGAGCACAGGGGGGCGGCGATGAGTTTTTGGAAGCACACGCGCACGCTGCTGCTCGTGAGCGCCATCACCGCGGGCGTCTGGGTGTTTACGGAAGCCGAGACCGTGCGAGGTCGCACGGTGAACGCCACGCTGCTGCTGCGCCCGGCACCAGCCGGAAACTTGCCGAGCGATGGGCCTCATGTGCTGACCCTCATCGCGACGCAGGAACGCGCAACAGATGAAGATGGTGTTGACGAGCTCGGTGAGCGCCGCCGTCCCGTCATGGCTGGCGCCGCCGTGCGATTGCCGGCGGGCGACCCGCTGCAAGCCTTGCAGGTTGCGGGCACGGCAGCCTTGCAAGTGGAGCTGCTGCTGCGCGGCACGGAGCCGCGCGTGGACGATGTGCAGCGGTCGCTGCGCGAAGCCATCGATCTGGGCTTTGGAAGCAACGCGTGGCTTCCTGCGTCCGAGGGCGAGATTGAGGTCGATGTCGCGCGAGCCCTGGGCGATCTTGCGGTGTTTCGCGAGTCGGGCGTCACCATCGCGCGCGTCACGCCCGCGGTGCTGGTGGTGCGGCAAGAGCAGCTCGTGACGCGCGACATGCCCATCGCTGTGCAGGCGCAGGGCGTGGATTTGCAGGGCATGCCCCAGGTGCGCCCCACGCTGGCGCGCATCACGATGCCGCGGACTGCGGCGAGTGGGCTGGCGTTCTCGCCCCAGGCGCTCGTGTCGGTGCTGCCGCGCGATGTCGAGCGTGCAACGCCAGGGCAGGCACTCACGCTCAGTGGGCTGGCGATCGCGGCTCCGCCCGAGGTTGCTGGCAAGCAGTTTGTGAGCGTTGAACCCGCGACGGCGGACGTGAGCGTGGTGGTGCGCAGCCAGACGGCGGAGCTCGTGCTGCAGGCGGTGCCCGTGCGCGTGCAGCTTGCGCCGGCGGACATGGAGCGATTTGTCGTGCGCTTGCAACCTCAGCACGCCACGCTCGCGAGCGTGCGCGTGGTGGGGCCCGCGAGCGCGATCGCGAAGCTGCAAGAGCGCCAGAGTTGGTCGCCCGTCGTCGGCGTCATCGCACTCTCGACGGCGGACCTCGAAGCCCAGCTGGATAGCAAAGAAGTGAGCTTCGCTGATGCCACGGGCGAGCTGCGCTTTGAGCCCTCGCTCGTTGCCGTGCCGATTGATGTGCAGCGACGGAGTGAGTGAGGGGGGGAGTGAGTGGCGTGAAGAGGGAGCGGGGAACGGGGAGCGGGGAACGGGGAAGAAGATGCAAGGCGAGCGCCGCTTGCCTCGAATGCCGAATGGCGAATCCCGAATGCCGCGCCGCAGTTGTCGAGGCCACACGAGCACCGCCTATCCCAATGAAAAAACCGCGCAGCTCATCGAGCTGCGCGGTTTGATCCTTTGTGAAATCGCCCGCTCTACACTCCCTTACGCCGGCTGTGCGCTCAACCCACGCACGCTCTGTTCGCGGCGCTTGGGCAGGCCGTCCACGGGCTTCTCGCTGTCGGCAAACTCTTCGCCAAAGCGGAAGAGCCGGAAGCTGTTGGCGAGCACGAAGACGTCGCCCACGAAGTGATAGAGCGCGGCGAGCGGCAGCGCGAGCTCGCCCAGGCGGTTGGTCGCTGTGATCGCAAGCACCAGGCCCACGATCGCGATGAGCACGCTCGCGACGATGTTCTGCGTGATGATGCTGCGCGAGCGGCGCGAGAGTTCGATGAGGAAGGGCACGCGGCTGAGGTCGTCGTTCATGAGCGCCACGCCCGCGCTGTTGGCAGCAATGTCGCTCCCGCTCAGGCCCATCGCCACGCCCACGTCGGCGCTCGCCAGGCTCGGGCCGTCGTTGATGCCGTCGCCCACCATGAGCGTGCGATAGCCGCTCTTGACCATGCCCTGAATCTGCTCGTGCTTCTCCTGGGGCAGGCACTCGGCCTCCACCGCATCCACGCCCACCACCTGCCCCACGCGCTTGGCAACGCCCATGCGGTCGCCCGTAAAGATCGCGATGTAGCGAATGCCCAGGTCGCGCAGGCGCTGCACGACCTGCTTGGTGTTCGGGCGGATCGTGTCCTCGAGGCCCACCGCGCCGAGATAGGCACCGTCACGCATCACGTGCACGCTGCTGATGCCCTCGATCTTGCCTTCCACCTCTTCCACCAGCGGCTTGATGTGGGGAGAAAGCTCCGTGAGCCAGCTTGCACGGCCCACGAGCACCTCGCCCATGCTGGTGTGTGCTCGCACGCCGCGGCCGTGGATCTCTTCGTAGTTTGTGCTGCCATCGAGCGCGATGCGGGCCTTCTTTGCGGTCGCCACGATGCTCTGTGCCAGCGGGTGGTTGCTGTTCTGCTCGCCGTTTGCTGCGGCTGCAAGCAGCGTTGCGCCGTCGACACCTGTTGCGGGCGCGAGGCGCGTCACGGCGAACTTGCCCGTGGTGATCGTGCCCGTCTTGTCCATCACGACTGCGGTGATGTCGCCCGCTGCTTCGAGGTAGCTGGGCTGCTTGATGAGGATGCCAAGGCGGGCTGCTGCGGCAAAGGCCGCGAGCATCGCGCTGGGGCTGCTGAGGAGCAGTGCGCTGGGGCAGGCGACGACCAGCACCGTGACGGCGGTGAGGGCTGCTCGCGTGCGGACAGCCTCCACGCTGCTCTGGCTCATGAGGAACCATGTGATCGCAGCGGCGGCAATCACGACAGGCACGAAGAACCGCGACACCTGCTCGATGAGCAGCTGGCGGGGCGTGCGGCTTTGCTCAGCCTGGCGGATGAGCTGCGTGACCTTGCCGATCGTGGTGTCCTGGCCGATGGTCGTGACTTCGATATCGATCACGCCCGTGAGGTTGGTCGTGCCGGCGTAGACGCTGTCGTTCTCTTTCGCTTCCACGGGCGCGGCTTCACCGGTCAGGCTCGCCTGGTTCAGCGTGCTGCGGCCCGTGCGGATGCGACCATCCACGGGCAGGTTCTCGCCCGGGCGGACGCGTACGAGGTCGCCCACCTTGAGCGTGCCCACGCGTACCTCTTGCTCCACGCCGCCGCTCACGAGGCGTGCCACGTCGGGCGTCAGCTTCACGAGCTGTTCGATCGCTCGCTGCGCGCCACTCGCGCTGCGACGCACGAGCTGGCCAAACACCACGAGGATGAACGCGAGCCAGCCTGCGGTTTCGTAGTTGCCCGTGGTGATTGCCGCGATGATCGCGAGGGCTGCGAGGGACGACGAGCTGGGCTTGCCCGCGCGAAGCTCCATGAACGACGCGTAGAAGAGGGGGAGCCCGAGCAGCACCGCGCCGATGGCGGCGGGCAGCGTGGCGATCAGCTCGTGGTTGATGTTCAGCAAGCGCATCACGGTGCTGCTGAGCACCAGCATGCCGCCCACCATCGCCAGGGCGATAAACCGCTCGATCTCCACCTCGTGGTGGCTGCAGCACGTGGCCGCGTCTTTCGTGGCGGATGCTTGGGGTGAGGAGTGGTTGTGGCCTTCGTGACCGTCATGGCGAAGAAGCTGCGATACCTTCACGCGGAGCGCTCCCGTTCAAGTTCGATGTCTGGTTCAGAGCTATCTGGTTCAGACCTATCTGGTTTCGACGTATCTGGTTTCGACGTATCTGGTTTCGACCTATTTGGCAGGCCAGCGCGAGAGAACCCCGCGCCGCTCCCCTTCGTGCCCGTCTCCTCTCCCGGCCCTCACGAAACGCGAGAGCTGCGGAAACGTAGCCTCGCTGCGAGCTTGCTTTCTCGCACTGGGCTTTCTCGTACTGGGCTTTCTCGCAGGCACAGCAGCCGCACCTGGCGGTTGGCTGCTGCCAGCCCGCAATCACCCGTAGGCTTACGTTCGGGGTGCCCGTCCGGTTCTGGCGGGTTGGGCCTCGTGCCGGTTTCTTTTGATATGCCACACTCCTCTTCCGACCAGTCACAGACGCACCCATCCGCAATAGCCAAGCCCACGATCGTGGTCTTGGGCCCGGGGCAGATGGGCCTCGTCTGTGCGCGCGTGCTGGCGGAGCACCCCTCGGCCCCGATCGTCCGCCTGTGGGGGCACACGCCCAGCGAGTGCGAGCAACTGGCCATCACCCGCAAGAGCCAGAGGCTGCCTGGGTTTGTGCTGCCGCCGTCGGTAGCGGTCGAGGCGAGCGATGCGAAGGCGCTGCGGGGAGCGCACCTCATCGTGAACAGCATTCCCGTGCAGTTCATGCACGAGGTTTGGATGCGTCTTGCGCCGCACGTGCGGGCTGCGGCCCACCCGCGGGCTGCGGTCGTGAACGTGAGCAAGGGTATCTCGACCACGTCGTTCCTCAGGCCCAGCGAGGCGATTGCGCACGCGCTGCGCGAGGCGAAGGTTGATAGCCTCGATGGTCCGCCCCGCTCCATCGCCACGCTTAGCGGGCCCACGATCGCGACCGAGCTTGCCCGCTGCTTGCCCGCGGCGATGGTCGTTGCGAGCGATGATGCGGCTCTCGCGGAGCAGGTGCAGGGTCTGTTCGGCACGAGCTGGCTGCGCATTTACACCCATCACGACTTGCTGGGGATCGAGCTGGCGGGCGCTGTAAAGAACGTGATCGCGATCGCGGCTGGCATTTGCGATGGGCTGAACGCGGGGAGCAACGCGAAGAGCGCGCTGCTGGCGCGGGGCTTGGCCGAGATCACGCGTCTGGGTGCGGCGATGGGCGCGAGCCCGCAGACGTTCTTTGGGATTGCGGGCGTGGGCGACCTGGCGACGACGTGCTTTAGCCCCGAGGGGCGCAACCGCAGCTGCGGCGAGGCTTTGGGCAAGGGCATGGCCCTGGATGCCTATCTCGCGAGCATTCCCTTCGTGGTCGAGGGCGTTGCGACCACCAAGGGCGTGATGGAGCTTGCGAAGAAGTATCGCGTGGAGATGCCGATCGTCGCGGCGGTGCACGCGGTGTTGTTTGAGCAGGTGGACCCGATCGATGCGATCGGGCTGCTCATGCGCCGTGAGCAAAAGGCGGAGCGGGTGGGCTAAGGCGAGTGCTTCACGCGGATTCGGGCGTGATCGTGCCAATCACCGGGGGTGGGTCTTTGGCGATCTGGTCGGCGACTTCGCGCCGATTGATCTCGACCTCGCGCGGGAAGTCAAAGGCCAAGCGCACGCGCTCGCCCTTGACGCTCGCAACGCGCACGATGCCCAGCGGCTTCTTTGGGTCGCCGATGACAACTTCTTCGCCTTCACGTCGTGTGATGACCAGCATAACGCACTCCCATCCTGGGCGCTTGCACCACGAGCCGAGCACCTGGGCAGAAGAGTTTATACCACGTAAGATCCGATTCTGAAAGGTCTTCGGGATGAATCGGGCGCAAAAATTGGAATAAACGTCAAGCTCGGAGTTTATCGGAGTTCGTTTGGCGAGTGGGGGGCAAACGGGGGCGCAGGGGATGCGCGGGTGGGGGGTGCTAGGGACGGATAACTGGAGGCGGTGACGCAGGTGGCGGTTTTTGAGGGGCGACGGTGCGGGATGCGGACAGCGAGCCCAAGGAGGCCTTTGGCTACCATGTCGGTGGCGTGGGCGGGGTGGTGGGTCGTGCTCGATCGACGGGGTGATCATGCGTGAGAAGGATGCAAACACGGCGTGGACAGGCGGGAGCGATGGGACGCTTGAGGAGCGGGTGTATTGCGTGAAGAAGTGGCGGAGTGATGTTGTCGTGATTGTGAACGTGGCGGGGGTGCCGCTGGAGGAGGTTCGGTGCAGGGCGTATGGCGCGCCGGGTGTGCATCCGATTGCGGATGTGGATGGGGATGGGGTTGTGGGCACGGCGGACGTGTTGCCAACAAGTGAGTGTTTCGGGTATCGCCTGCAAGTTCACGAAGGGCTGAGCGGAACTCGTCCTGTGTTGCTTCACGAGGACGCGAGATTCAGCCTACAAGGATTGAGGGCCGACCGGTGATATCTCGCTCAGGCGTTCTCGCGACGGCGTCACTTGCTTTTGTTTTGGTCAGGGGATAGTAGTTTGTCAAGAAGGCCCCCAAGTGTTTGGGACTTGAACGCCCTCTATGAGTCGTCCTCGACGAGGAACGCGTACGTCGCCGCTTTCGGATACGTAATCCTTGCGGCTGCCGGCGCCTTAGTGATCGTCATTGTCAGTCAAGCGAAGTCATTGCTGGCACCCTGGGCCTCTGGGTGGCCATATACTTGGGCAAGTTTTATTGTCGCGGCAATCTCATGGGGCTTTACAATCTGGTGGAGTCGAGAGAAGCTACTTTATGGTTACTGGCTGAGCCCGCGACCACGATTTGCTAGCACGTGGCGATCTTTACTCTTGTTGCCTTTAGAAGTGGGCCGGCTTGTCCTCGTGGCCATGTTATTTGTTATTCCTCTTTCGTCCGCGATCTTGGTGATTGACGCTTATCTGCGGAATATCAAGAAAGTGCAGTCCAACGAAGTTGCGCTCGCGTTCTTAACTGTCGCGGCGTTGTGTGCCTACGCATCGATGGCTGAAGGTGTAAAAAAGCGATTGCTCGTCAGTAAGCTGGTTCGAGGAACAGGCTGCTTTTTCGCCAAGCATCGTACTCATGGGCGCGCTAGGGCGCATAGCAAGATGCTCGTGCGTTCGCGTCAAGTGAGCGTGTTGAGTGGCGCGGTCCTCCCATGGTGGATGACGCCGCGTGGGATAAATCGTACGCTCATGTTAGCGTTTCCGATATCTGTCGGAGTAATGTTGATATCAATTATGTTGGCAGCAGTAGTGAACTACTTGAGCATATCACTATTGGAAAATGCGACGGTTTTCTTGATTGTGGCAAGTGTCCTGCTTGTCGTGGGTTCCATTCTTGCGATTCCGGTTGTAGGATTCTTTGTGTTTATCTTCACTGAACGAATGGAGCGACGAGCAAAACAGCGGTTGCGCAATTCCATGCCAACGCTTGAAGAGGCTTTAGTTGAGGACATTCGTGCCCCGGTGCTGCTGCTACGATCCTTTCAGGATGAGATGACACTTATAAAATGGCTCCGGCGGAGCGAATGGGTATTGCAGCAATCAACTCTTGAAGAGGCGCTTGCGCTACCCCTTTCAAGCCACGGACCAGTGATCGCTATCGGCGATCCGCGTAGGGCCGTGAAGCATGTGGGAGCGGCGAGAGCCTTCTACTCGAACGAGACGTGGCAGCATTATTTTCATGAGTATGCATCGCGAGCGGCTTGTGTCGTTGTTGTTCTTGGAAAGACACCGAGCGTTGGGTACGAGCTAGGGTACCTTTCAACCACAGCCTTGTCGAAGACGATCATCCTTATGCCACCAGGGTCGTTGGATGATCGTAAGGCTCGATGGAAGTGTCTGCTACAGCAGATACCGCAGGCAGATTTTACTGAATCGGATGACACGCTCGGAGTTCTACTTGCCGTTGGATTTGGGTCCTGCGGCGAGCCAGTACCGGTCGTGGGGCGTGGTTCTGAGATTGAGTATTACCTCGATGCCATTGATTGTCTGCTCGCCCGAATGAACGCTGTTGAGCCACTCACTGGCATATCAAGTCGTGGTCAAGATGCGCGGGCGTGACTACCGGCCGTTTCGTGTAAGGTACTCGACTTGATCACGTTGAGTGATGTTCCGGCAGGGCGTGGGTACTGTATACGTGCGCCACCAAAGGTGAGTGAAGACTGTGTTCGCTGAGCGTGTTTGGGGGTAGGTGGTGGAACGGTCGGGCAGACAAGACATTCGACCGTCTAACGGGTGAAGGGTTTAGGAGCCTCCCTCACTGGCAGGGGCCGCCGCTCATGACGCTGAGGAAGGCGAGCAGGTCTTCGTCGCTGGGGAAGATGCCGTCGTTGTTGAAGTCGATGTCGTTGCACCCGGCTTCAACGGCCCAGATGATGATGTCGCCTGTGCTGCAACCGCCGCCGGCCATGACGTTGAGGAACTCGAGGAGGTCTTCGTCGCTGGGGAAGATGCCGTCGTTGTTGAAGTCGATGCAGTCGCACTGGTCGATGGCGATGGTGGCGGGCTTGCTGGAGGTGGTGCCCGAGGCGTTTGACACGCGGGCGCGGAAGACGATGTTGGTGCCGGGCAGGCCTCGCTCGATGGTGAGGGTGGGGGTGTTGCTGCCTTGGATGGTGCGGGCGACGGGGTCGGTGCCGTCCATCAGGGTGCGCCAGCCGCCTGGGGCGATGACGTCCTGCACTTGCCATGCGTAGGTGAAGGGCCCGGGGCCCACGGGGGAGACGGTGAGGCTCGCGCTGCCTGTGGCGCAGACGCTGGTGCCTGTGGGGCCGCAGACGTGCGGGCCCTGGCCCACGCGGAGGATGCGGTTGTTGGCGTTCTCGCTGATGAAGAGCACGCCGTTGGTGTCGACGGCGAGGCCTGAGGTGAAGGGCATGTAGGTGAAGCCACTGCCCAGCTGCACGCGGGCACCCTGGCGCGAGAGGCTCCAGAGGCCGCCATCGAGGGCGACGAAGCCGCCACCGAAGACGCCGCTGGTGTCCTTGCGGAGCTGGGCGGGGCTGGTGAACATCGTGAGGTTGGTGACGAGGAGCTGGCCTTGGGCGCTGTAGACCTGCACGCGACCGTCGGTGAGTGAGGTGAGGATCGCGCCATCGGTGTCGACGGCGACGGAGATCACGTCGAGGGGCGTGGTGATGATGCGCGTGACCGTGGTGCCGTTGAAGCGGAAGACGCCGTTGGCGGCGATGAGCAGGTTGCCCGTGTGGTCGGCGTTCAGATCGTCGGGGTCGCGGCCTGCGAAGGTGAAGGTGCGCGTGGTGTTGGTGGGGCTCCAGAAGGTCATGGTGGTGCGGCCGCCCGCGGTGATTGCTGAGCCCGCGGTGCCGGTGAGCAGGCCTGATTCGTCGATGGCGATGACGTCGGGGTCGAAGACGTCGGGCGTGCGGAGCACGGGGGTGCCGCCGCAGTCGAAGCGCGAGAGCGGGGCGTTGCCGTTGCCTGCGGGGTTGCTGCCTGCAAAGAGCACGCCGTCGCTGCGGAGGACGAGGCGTGCGGGGCTGGGGGTGGTGGCATAGACGTCGACGGAGAAGCCCGGGACGGTGGGCAGCGTTTGGCCGTTGGCGATGGTTGCGGCGGCGATGGCAGCGACGGCACCGGCGGTGGCGACGAGGCCTGCGGATTGGTTGTGCGAGGCGAAGGGGAGCAGGCGCGCGCCGTGGGCGGGGGTGCTGTCTGGCGTTGGGCCGCCGACGGAGCCACGACCCTTGGCGCGGGCGGAGGTGGTGGGCGTGAAGGGGCTTTGGGCGGGCTTTGCGGTGGGGCTGGCAAGACGCTTCATGAGAGTTCCTCGCTTCGGAGGTGCGCGGGGGTGCGCACTGTGAGAGGGCATCGGCTGTGGGGTAGCCCTGGGCGAGGGGGAGTGTGGAAAGCGACGGTGGGGGTGGGGTGGGGTTGGTTGGTTTGTGCGGGGTGGGGTGGGTGTGCGGGTTGGGGTGGTGGGAGGTGCAATACGCCGGGTGGGCCAGCGTTGGACTGGCATGCAGACCACCACTCCTATGCAGATGCGGTTCGTGACGCGTTCGATGATTCTGGCGTTTGGCTTGCTCGCGGGCGGGCCCATTGCGGGCAGCGCGCTGGGGCAGCAGACGTACAACTTCAGCGAGGTGACGCGCATCGCGGCGGGCATGCTGGCTGGGACGAATGTGCCGCAGCCTGTGCCGGCGTTTGAGGTGATGCTGCTGCGCGATGGCGAGGTGGTGTATCGGCGGACGTTTGGACAGACGACGCCGGGGGCGGTGTATGCGACGGATAGCGCGACCAAGACGCTGTCGGGGGCGGTGCTTGCGTCGGCACTTGAGACGAGCGCGACGCCGCTGACGCTCGACAGCACGGCGGGGCAGTTCTTTGCTGGGTTGCCTGCGGACAGGGCGGGGGCGACGGTGCGGCAGATGTTCTCGCACACGGCGGGATTTGCGGAGGCGAGCGTTGCGATGGCGAGCACGACCACAACGCTGCAAGATGCGGCGCGGACGATTCTGTCGAGGCCTTTGGTGCATGCGCCGGGAGCTGCGTTCTCGTATGGCGGTTCGGAGATGCACGTGGCGGGGGCGATTGTGGAGCTTGCGACGCAGCAGCCCTGGAACACGGTGTTTGCGCAGCGGATTGCGCAGCCTTTGGGCATGACGAGCACGCGGTATGTGATCGCATCGCCCGCGAATCCGCGGATCGCGGGCGGGGCGGAGAGCAACGCGCCGGAGTTTGGACGCTTCATGGAGATGCTGCGTCGCGGCGGCGTGCATGAGAATGTGCGGGTGCTTGGGCGGGCGCAGGTGGACGCGATGTTTGCGAGGCAGACGCCCGTTGGCGTGCCGATTCAGTCGAGCCCCATCAATAGCGCGGACTATGGGCTTGGGGTGTGGCTGGACCAGCGCAACGCGGAGGGTGAGCTGGTGGGCGCGCTCGCGGCGGGGGCACGCGGATTCTCGGCGTGGATCGACGTTGACGATCGGATCGTGGGCGTGTTTGCCACGGATACGTCGAGCACGAGCAATGTGCTCGGCGCGCTGTATGCGATGCGGGCGGCGGCGCAGGAAGCGGTGCGGGCGGGGCCGGCGTGCGATGCGCTGGACTTCAACCTCGACGGGTTCTTCCCGGATGACAACGACCTGATCGACTTCCTGTCGGTGCTGAGTGGGGGGGCGTGCGGCACGGGGGAGTGCAATGACATTGACTTCAACAACGATGGGCTGTTTCCGGATGATGCGGACTTGGTGGCGTTCTTGACGGTGTTGGCGGGGGGGGATTGCTAGGTTGCTTCACGTCAGGGTTGCGTGACGCCGGGGCGACGGACGGCGGTACACTGGTTGATGATCGCTCGCCTTTGCCTCGCGTTGCTCACGCTGCTGTTGTGCTCCTGCGGGGTCTTGCCCAGGCGCAGCATGCCTGCGCAGTATGTCGAGAGTGCCCAGGTTCCGGGCTTTGACGATATTCGCGCGTGGGGCGATGACGATCACGACATCCTTCGAACGTGGCTCGAGCAGCGCGGGGAGCGAGAGCGGGCGAACCTGAACTTGCCGCAGCATCAGTCGCTTCCGAGCGAGGCGTATCTCGCGATATCGGGTGGTGGACAGGATGGGGCATTCTCTGCGGGACTGCTCTGTGGATGGACGCTGCGCGGCGATCGGCCTGACTTTCGGATCGTCACCGGCGTGAGTGCCGGGGCGCTCGTGGCCCCGTTCGCGTTCGTCGGGAGCGAGTACGACCATGTGTTGCGTGAGGTGTTCACACAGATTTCCACGGAGGATGTTGCGCGTCCAAGGTATCTGCTCTCTGCGTTGACGGGCGAGGCGTTGTATCACTCGGCGCCGCTGCGTGCGCTGCTGCAAAGGCATGTCGACGATGAGTTTCTGGGTCGAGTTGCGGAAGAGTATCGGAAGGGGCGAAATCTCTTCATCGCAACCACCAATCTCGACGCGCAGCGACCGGTCATCTGGGCGATGGGCAAGCTCGCTGCCAGCGGGCACCCTGATGCGCCGCAGCTCTTTCGCGACATCATGCTTGCGTCCGCATCCATCCCAGGTGTGTTCCGTCCGGTGCTCATCGACGTGTCGTGGAATGGGGAGACCTACCAGGAGATGCATGTCGACGGTGGTGCAACCAGCCAGGTCTTCCTGTTTCCGGCGACCTTTGACTTTCGCGACTTTGCCGAGAGCGTGGGTGGAATCGCTGGCCGCACTGTGTACGTCGTGCGCAACGCGAGTGCAAGGCCTGTGCACAAGCCAGTCAGCCGGCGCACGCTTGAGATCGCGAGGGCGGCGGTGGGGAGTCTGATTCGCAGCCAGGGCGAGGGAGACTTGTATCGCATCTATCTGCTTGCGGAGCGCGACGGCATTGCGTTCCGTCTGGCTGCGATTCCGAGTGACATCGGGGTTGAGCCCAAGGAGATGTTTGACAAGGCGTATATGAACGCGCTCTTTGACCGAGGGTTCGAACTCGCTGTGTCGGGCTATCCGTGGAAGACGTATCCGCCTGGTTATGTTGCAGGTCGCGGCGCAGGGACGGAGAGCGCTCCCTCGATCAGCGGCGCTGGTGGTGAAGTCCCCGCGCGCGAGAGCACGAGCAGGTAGCCGCTGGGTTCTTGAACTGGATTTTTAACTGGATTTTTAACTGGGTTCTTGAACTGGGTTCTGGGGCGACTCACGACTCATGCGAGGCGACAAGCCCAGTGGAGGCTGTCAATCTATCAACCTATCTCAGTCTATCTATCCAGCTCGGCGGCGACGACGTTGATGCTGCCGATCACGGCGGGGACGTCGGAGACCATGTGGCCTTCGGTGAGTTTGGCCATGAGGCTGTAGTTGAGGAAGCAGGGGGGGCGGACTTTGACGCGCCAGCTGCGGGGGCCGCCGTCGCTGACGATGAAGTAGCCCAGCTCGCCGTTGCCGGTCTCTTGGCAGTTGTAGCACTCGGCGATCGGGGGTGCCCAGCCCCGGTTGGTCATGATGAGTTCGAAGTGCTGGATGAGGCCTTCGATGGAGCCGTAGACGTCCTTCTTGTTGGGCTTGACGACTTTGCTGTCGGCGAAGGCGTCGACGGGCCCAACGGGAATCTTGTCGATGAGCTGGTCGATGATCTTGATGCTTTGCTTGATCTCTTCGACGCGGACGAGGTAGCGGCAATAGGCGTCGCCATCGGTGGTGATGGGGACCTGGAACTTCACGCCCTCGGCGCCTTGGCCGTCCCAGTTGTCGGCGTAGCAGAGGTAGGGGAAGTCCTTGCGGACGTCGCGCTGCACGCCGCTGGCGCGGGCCATGGGGCCTGTTGCGCTCCAGGCGATGGCGTCTTCTTTGCTGAGGGTGCCGATCTTCTGGGTGCGGTCCATGAAGATGCGGTTGCGGTTGAGGAGGCCTTCGAGCTCGCCAACAGCGGTGGGGACTTCTTTGTGGATGAGGGCCTTGACCATGGCGACGAAGGTTGCGTCGTCGGGGATGTCTTGCATGAGGCCGCCCACGCGGGTCCAGTCTGGGTGGAAGCGCTGGCCGCTGATGTAGTCGCAGAGGTCGTAGATCTTCTCGCGGACGTTGAAGGCGTAGATGAAGCCTGTGAAGGCGTTCAGGTCGAGGCCTGCTGCGCCGACGCAGAGGAGGTGGTTCTGGATGCGGGCAACCTCCGCGATGATGGTGCGGAGGACCTTGCAGCGCGGGGTGATCTCGATGCCGAAGAGCTTCTCGACTGCGCCGTGCCACGCGATGTCGTTGGCGATGGGGCTGAGATAGTCCATGCGGCTAACGACGGTGACGTATTGGTTGTAGTCGAGGCTCTCGGCGAGCTTCTCGAAGCCGCTGTGGAGGTAGCCGATGTGGGGCGTGCAGCGGGCGACGCGTTCGCCGTCGAGCTCGAGGACGAGGCGGAGGGTGGTGTGGGTGGCGGGGTGCTGGGGGCCAAAGTTGAGGACCCAGCGGTCGCCCGTGTCGACGTGGTTTTTGAGGTAGGTGGGGTTGTCGGAGTCGACGTTGAGGGCGTCGTCGGGTCGGATGGTGTATGGCATGGCGAGGAGTGTATTCGGAGTGAGGGTGAGGATAGACGCGGGGAAGAAATGGGGAGCGGGGAGCGGGGAATGGGGAGCGGGAAAGACGGGGTAGGTGACAGGAGGCAGGGAGTGGAGACGTGGGGCAGGGGGAAGTGTGGGAAGCGGGGGCAGCGGGCGTCGCTATGCTGGGGCTTGCCCACGGCGCAAGAGAACATCGACTCGGGCGAGGCGGCACGCGCGGGTAGGGCGTTTTCGCGCACGCACGTGCTGTGCGTGCGGTGTGGGTATGACATTGATGGGGCGGTGAGGGCGGTGTCGGCGGGCTCGTGCCCGGAGTGTGCGCTGGGGTGTGAAGCGAGCGACCCGCGTGAGCGGGTGGGGAGCACGCTGGAGCGGGCGGGGCGAAAGCGGGGCGGCGAGCGCGAGTCGATCATTCCTGATTTGCGCGGGCTGATGGCGGGGGTGTGGGCGATGGTGCGGATGCCTCGCGCGGAGTTCGGGGGGATGCGGGCGGTGCGGAGCTGGCCCATGCGATGGGTGTTGATTGGATTGGCGGCGGTGGTGGCGGGGGCGTGCGCGTTTGTCGCGGAGCGGTCCATGCTTCCTCCGGATGAGGGCGCGTATGGGTGGGGGCTGGCTACGGCGTTTGTGCTGATGGGGTGCCCGGTGCTGACGGGGATGGAGAGCGTGGGGATGCGGGTGATTGGCCGAACGCGCGGGTGGCGGCTGACGAAGCGCAACGCGCAGGCGATTGCCGATCATGCGTGTGTTGGGTGGCTGGTGGGGGCGATGGTGGGAGGGGTGCTGGCGGTGGGAAGTGCGGCGCTTTTCTGGTACTTTCAGTTTGATGGGTCGGTGAGTTTCGACGGGCCTCAGGCAGCGCAGACTTCGACGCTCTTCATCGATCCGGCAAGTCTGTGTCTGCTGTTGTCGCTGTTTGGCGTGTTCGTCATTGGGCTGCTGTGGTTTGAGTGGCTGTGCTGGCTGGGGATGCAGGCGAGGAAGTTTGCGGCGGATGAGGCGTGAGGTGGCGTGCGGTGGGGCGGGCGATGTTCAAGCGGGTTGGCGCAATCGACACTGGGGCGTTTTCGCGGAGGGGGCAGGTTTGCTAACCTCGCTGCATGCAGAAGCATGAACGCAAGGGTGCGGTGTGGGCGTGCGTGGTCGCTGGCACCTTCGTGCTGGCGGGGGGGCTGGCGGGGCAGCACGCGCTGGCGGGCGACTTGAGGGCGCACCCGGCACCGGGGGAAGATGAGCAGAGCCTTGCCGAGAAGCTGCCCGCGTGGGACGAGGCGAGCGGGCGGAAGGTGGCGAGCTGGCGGAAGGCGAACGGCTTTGACGTGTTGAGCACGGCGATTGAGCTGGACATTCCGCAGCTTGCGGTGCCGAGCCTCAGCGGCAAGGTGACGCATGAGATGGTGGTGGTGTCGCCAGCGCAGAGTGAGCTGGTGCTGGATTGCAACGGGCCCAGGGTGTCGCGCGTGGTGGTGAATGGCGTCGAGGCGGGGTTTGTGATGCGGCCTGCGAAGAGCTGGCTGGGGACGTTTGCTTCGTTGCGAGAGCGCGCGGGGCGCGTGCCGCGGCAGGAGCTGGTGATTGCGCTGCCCAGCGTGCTGAGCAAGGGTGAGCGGGCGCGGGTGGAGATTGCGTATGAGCTTGCGTTTGGCGATGATGAGCCTCACAAAGAAAAGGGCGTGGGGCTGACCTGGCACCTGCACGAGAGCGATGGGGGAGTGGCGAGGCCTTATGTGCATGCGCAGGGGCAGGCGGAGTGGAGCAGCGGGTGGTTTCCGTGCTTTGATGCGCCGCATGAGTTTGCGACCAGCAGCGTGCGCGTGACGGTGGACAGCGGCGCGACGGTGGTGAGCAACGGCGAGCTCGTGAGCAAAGCACCGGCGGGCGATGGACGCACGACCTGGCAGTGGAGCATGCCGCGCGAGCACTCGGTGTATCTGACCACGGTGGCGATCGGCGAGTTTGAGGAGATTGCGGTGGGAGGCGAGGCGGGGGCGAGGCCTGGGCTGGCGATGCCTGTGTGGGTGCCAACTGGGAACGCGGCGCGAGCGGCGATGCTGTTTGCGAACACGGCGCGGATCGTGGCGTTCTTTGAAGAGGCGTTTGATGAGCCGTTTGCGTGGCCCGCGTATGGGCAGGCGGTGGTGCCTGGGTTTGTGTGGGGCGGGATGGAGAACGTGGGGATGACGCTGTATACGGAGCGGATGCTGAAGTATTTGGATGAGGCGGAGGGGCAGAAGAAGGCGGACGGGCTGATTGCGCACGAGACGGCGCACCAGTGGTGGGGGAACTTGGTGACGTGCAAGACGTGGGATGACTTGTGGATCAACGAAGGGTGGGCGACGTGGAGCGAGGCGCTGTGGCACGAGCATGCGGCGATGCCCGAGGGGCCTGAGGCGCAGCGCGAGGCGTACTTCGCGGAGGTTCGCTCGTGGCTTGCGTCGCAGATTGCGGACAATCGCGAGGCGGCTCCGGAGGGGCTTGCGATGGCGAGCAATCGCTTCCGCGACCCGGATAGTCAGTTTGTGAAAGCCGACAATCCGTATACGAAGGGTGCGCTCGTGCTGCATGCGCTGCGCGAGAAGCTGGGTGATCGCGTGTTCTTCGCGGCGGCGCGGGCGTTTCTGGATCGGCATAAGGGCAGCGCGGTGGAGCTGGCGGACCTGCGAACGCAGTTTGAGCGCACGAGCGGCAGGAGCCTGGAGCGGTTCTTTGAGCAGTGGGTGATGCGGCCTGGGATTGCGCGCGTGCAGGTGACGCAGGCGTGGGATGCCGGGAGCGGACGCCTGGCGATGCAGTTTGAGCAGGTGCAGAAGATTGACCGATGGAATCCGGCGTATGCGATGGACTTGCCCGTGACGCTGGTGTTTGCTGATGGCAGCAGGAGCACGACGAGCGTGCGGATGGACAGCAGGACCGCGGAGCTGAACCTTGCGCCGGCGAGCATGCCCATCGCGGTGATTGTGGACGAGCGGTTGTCGCAGCTTGCGGAAGTGCGCGGGCGCGTGAGCGTGCTGGATGCGAACGCGGGGTTTGTGATGCCCGCGACGCCTGAGGGGCAGGCGGCGGGGGCGGGCGTGCCGGCGGTGAGTGTGGGGACGCCTTGAGAGAGGGCGTTGGGCGTTGCGGTGATGGCGGGGGGTCTAGCGAGCAGGAACGAGAACGAACTATGCGCACGAAGTTTGACATGACCGGGGTAGACATGGCGGGTAGCTTCAACGCCGCGACGCGGGTATCGACTCGTGGCACGATGCGGCGGGGCTACGCGGCCGCGCTGCTTGCGCTGTTGGCGGGTGCGCCGCTCGCGCTCGCGGGCGGGTGGGGTGAGAGCGGCTTTGAGCATGGGTGCGAGCATGGGTGCGAGCATGCGAAGCTGGCACAGCTTGCGGCGTGGGAGGAGGGCAAGGAGAAGGCGGCGGGCTTTGACGAGCAGAGCGGGCGCGACGTGCGGAACTTTGCGCCCGACCGCGTGGTGGATTTTTTGCACATGCGGCTTGAGATGGTGATCGAGGACATGGACAAGCCCGAGGCGCAGTGCGTGCAGCGGCTGAGCGTGTCGCCCGTTGCGCAGAGCGTGGAGCGGCTGACGCTCGATGCGCGCGGGATGAAGATTCTCAGCGTGCGCAGCGAGGAGCTTGCGGCGCAGGGCGTGGCGGTGGCGCACGACCATGATGGGGAGAAGTTGCAGCTTATCTTTTCGCCCGCGATGCCTGCAGCGGCGGTGGCGGACATTGAGATTCGTTACACGCTCAGCGACCCGGCACGCGGGCTGCTGTGGACGCCTAGCACGCCCAGCAGGCCCGGGCAGGCGGCGCAGCTGCACACGCAGGGGCAGCCTCAGACCAACAGCTACTGGTTTGCGTGCCATGACTTTCCGAATGAGCGGCTGACGACTGAGCTTGTCGTGACGGTGCCGCAGGGGTTTGCGGTGAGCAGCAATGGTGAGCTGCAGAGCGTGACGCGGACGATGCGTCGGCGGCCTGGGGTGGCGGGGCGCGGGGAGCGGCTTGCGCCGTATGAGACGTTTCATTGGTTGCAGGGCAAGCCCCACCCGAACTATCTCGTGTCGCTCGTGGTGGGGAAGTTTGACGTGGTTGATGTGGGCGATGCGTCGATGCGGGAAGAGTTGGCTGGTGGGCTCGCGCGCATCAGCATGCCTGTGTATGTGCCGCCCGGGCGGGGCGAGGATGTGCGGCGCAGCTACGACGCGACGCTGCCCATGACGCGGCTGTATGAGCGGCTGTTTGACGAGCCCTATCCGTGGGCGCGGTATGCGCAGGTGCTGGCGTGGAACTTTGAGGCGGGCGGGATGGAGAACACGAGCGCCACGACGATGCACGAGAACGCGGTGCTGAGCGAGCGAGCCGCGATTGATCACCTGCGCGATCTGCAGGGGCTGATTGCGCACGAGCTTGGGCACCAGTGGTTTGGCGATCTCATCACGTGCAACACGTGGGAGCACATTTGGCTCAACGAGGGGTGGGCGACGTATTGCGAGACGCTGTGGTTTGAGCACAGCGAGGGTGAGGCGGGGCTGACGCGGGATGTGATGAGCGACTTTGACCGCGTGATCGGGGGCGACAGGGGCAAGCTGCCCGAGACGCCCGGGATGGCGAGCAAGGTGTATACGCATCCGTGGGAGACATTCCGGCGCGGGGCGAACCCGTATCCGAAGGGTGCTTCGATTCTGCACATGCTGCGGAAGAAGCTGGGGGATGAGGCGTTCTTTGCGGGGGTTGCGGCGTACATCGATGCGAATAAGGCTGGAGGAACTGGGGTTGGGACTGGGGTTGGGACTGGGAACGTCGAGGGGTATCAGTTTCGCCAGGCGCTGGAGGCGGCGAGCGGGCAGAGCCTGACGCAGTTCTTTGAGCAGTGGACGACGCGCCCGAACATACCGAGGCTTGCGATCTCGTATAAGTGGGTGCCCGAGCGGGCACGGCTGCGCATCGAGGTGGAGCAGACGCAGCCTGTGGACGCGGACAACCCGGCCTTTGAGTTTCCGCTTGGGATGTTCCTCAAGAACACGGCGGGGCCCGACGTGGTGATCGAGCACCCGATGCGCGGCAAGCGCGAGGTGTTTGAGGTGGAGCTTGAGGGGCCGCCCGCGTTTGTTGCGGTGAATCATGAGCTCGCGCTGCTTGCGGAGATCAAGCTCACGCAGGACGAGGCGGCGTGGGCGGCGCAGCTGCGCGAGGGGCCCACGCTCGCGGCGCGGACCTCTGCGGTGCGCGGGTTGGGCAGCCAGGATGAGGGCGGCGCGAGCGTGGATGAGAGCCTGCGTGCGCTGGCGGCGAATGTGCAGCAGCCTGCGTTCTTGCGGGCCCAGGCGGTGCGGGCGCTGCGGCAGCGCGATGCGCGGAACGACATCGCGAACCTGGTGAGCACGGCGGGCGACAGCTGGGAGACGCGCAGTGCGGTGGTGGATGCGCTCGTTGAGCTGCACACGCCGGCGGATGGGATTGCGGGTGAGGCGCTCGCGGCGCATCGCGAGGGCAGCGGGTATGCATTGGCAGAGCGCACGCTGGTGCTGTGGGCGCGGAGCGACACGAGCCTGCGCGTGCGGGCGAATGCGATGCGGGGGCTGGCGCGGCTGAAGAGCGAGCAAGCTGAGGGGATTGCGCGGGCGGGGCTCGCGGAGGCGTCGCACGCGGACATCGTGCGGATCGCGGCGATTGATGCGCTGGCGATGCTCGCGCCGGAGGATGTCGTGCAGACGCTCGCGCCGTTTGCGTCGTCGGCGTTTGACAATCGCACGCGGGATGCGGCGCTGTCGGCGCTTGCGGGTGCGGGGAAGGTGCGCGATGGGGACCGGGCGCTGGCGGCGATTGTGCGGCAGCTGGAGACGCGCAGTGGGCGGACGCGGCGAGCGGCGGGGGAGGCGCTCGTGCGGCTGGGCGACCAGCGCGGCGTGGAGGCCTTTGAGAAGGCGATTGCGAATGCCCGCGCGAAGGAGATCGCGGATGGCTATCGAGCGCAGTTGGAGCGGCTGCGGGCGGGCGGGGGGTGAGGCGGGTGTGGTTGGATGAGTCGTGCCTCTAGCACAGAGGCTCAGAGATTATGAGCAAGATGAGAAGGAAAGAGATAGAGGGATGGAGGGAAGAAGGGATGGAGTGGGGTGGCGCGAGGCGGGGAAGGAATTCAAGTGGGCGAGGGAGTGGTGAACGCGAGTTCGTGCTTCATCGTTTCCCTTTGTCCCTTTGTCCCTTTGTCCCTTTGTCCCTTCGTCCCTGCATCCCTTGTTTCTCTCATCTTGCTCATAGTCTCTGAGCCTCTGTGCTGAAAACCGAAACTCGCATGGCTGTGCTCAGCGCCCGACTGCGAATCACGTCGCGATGAACTTATGGAGGCGTGCGAGTACGGCAGCTTTGGGGGCGTAGCCGGTCCATGAGTCGACGACTTGTCCGTCCTTCACGATCATGAGGGCGGGGATGCCGCTGACGCCGAACTCGGAGGCGAGCTGGGGCTCTTCGTCGACGTTGATGAAGGCGAACTTTGCGTTGTCGCCCACTTCGGCGGCGAGCTTCTGCAACTCGGGCTTGAGGGCGCGGCAGGGCGGGCACCAGGGGGCCCAGAAGTCGACGAGGACGGGGACGCTGGAGGAACCAACATCGCTGTCGAAGGAGGCGGTGGTGGGGTGGAGGATGTTGGCGGGTTCGGCTTGCATGGGTGGTCTCACTTGCTGTCGAAACTTCGAGAGGACTGCGGGTTTGGATGCCGGGGCGGGTGGCGGGTTGCGGGGCGTGGGAGTGCTGGGCTGCGGGCGGACGCGGGTGGGGGTGGGCCTACCTTCGGGGATGCGAGCAGGCATGCAATCGAGCGCGTGGGGGTGTGTGTATGGCGGCACTTTGGCGCTGGTGCGCAGCGTTGGGTTGGGCGTGTGTTGTGCGGCCGCAGGGTTGCTCGGTGCGGTTCCTGTCGCAGCGGCGCAGGATGGGGGTGTTGAGACTGCGAAGCGTGACGCGGACGGGTCGCTCGCGAGCATGCTCGATGGAGTTGCGAGCATTGCATCGGCGGGGGTGCCCGGGCCACTCGCCGTGATTGGCGAGCGTGCGCAGGTGCTGGTGGCTGGTGAGCAGGATGGCAATCTGCTGCCTGTGGCGGTGGCGGCGGAGTGGGAGGCGGGGCGCGTGGTGGCGGTGGGGCATGGGGGGATGATCGGGGCGAGTGCGCTTGCGCACGAGGGCACACGGCGGTTTGTGACGCGGGCGGCGGGGTGGGCGGGGCGACGCACGGGGGAAGCTGCGGAGGGGCGGCGCGTGGCGGTGGTGCATGACAACAAGCGCATGGGCGAGCTGCTCGCGAGGGAGGGGTGGGAGGTGGTGAGCGTGGCGCAGGGACGCGTGTTGCGCGAGGCGCTGGCGGGCGCGAGCTTGCTCGTGGTTGATGTGCATGCGGTGGGCGACGCGGAGCGCGAGGTGGTGCGGGAGTTTGTGCGCGATGGGGGTGGGTTGATCACGGCGGGGCTTGGGGGGGGGTGGTTGCAGCTGAACCCAGGCAAGACGATCCACGACCATCCGGGGAATCGGTTGCTTGCTGAGGCCGGCATTGTGTGGTGCGATGGGTATTTGGAGACGACGGTCGAGGGTGGGTTTGCGGTGCAGGGGCTTGACGAGGCCGTGTCGGCGCATGCGGCGCTGAGCGTGCTGGAGCGAGAGCTTTGGGACAAGCCTGCGGGTAAGTTGGCTTTTGGCGAGCAGGCGGGAGCGGCGGTGATGGTGGCGGCGCGGGCAACTCCTGCGGGGCATGCGTTTGCGGAGCGGTGCGAGCGGTTGCTCGCGAGCGATGCGCTGGCGGATCGCGTGCGGCCTGTGATCTCGGAAGAGAAGCCCTTGCGGGCGCGTGATGGTGTGTCGCGTGTGCTGGTGGCGCTGGATGTGGATCGCGAGAAGGCGAGTGCGCCGCAGGCGGTGCGGGCGCATCCGTCGCACGTTGCGTTTCCGGGTGTGGTTGCGGCGGATGCGGAGCGCATCCGGACCACGGTGGTGGTGCGCGGGGGCAAGCGGTGGGAGAGCACGGGGCTGTATGTGCCTGCGGGCGAGGTAGTGACGCTGCGTGCAACGGGTGCTGCGCGGGCGGGGGTGCGGGTGCTGGTTGGGGCGCACAGCGACGAGCTGTGGCATCATGGCGCGTGGAAGCGCGTGCCCGATGTGCAGCGCGAGTTTGTGTGGGGCGAGGGGGAGGAACTGCTGGTGGCTTCGGCGTTTGGTGGGCTGCTGTACTTGGAGCGAGCGGCGGGGGCGCCTTCAGAGTTGGCTGTGGAGGTGCGCGGCGTGGTGCGGGCCCCGCACTTTGAGCTGGGAAAGACGAGCGCGGAGGAGTGGCAGCGCGGGCGGACGTCGCCCGCGCCGTGGGCGGAGCTTGCGAGCGAGAAGGTGATCGTCACGGTGCCCAGCACGTTCGTGCGCGAGCTGGAGAACCCTGAGGAGCTCATGCGATTCTGGGATGCCATCAGCGATGCGCACGCGGAGCTGGCGACGATTGCGAAGCAGCCTGCGTGGCCTCACCGATTCGTGGCGGATGTGCAGATCAGCGCGGGCTACATGCACGCGGGGTACCCGATCATGACGCACTTGGACGCGGCTGCGTTCATGACGAACGTGCAGACGCTGCGAGCGGGGAGCTGGGGGCTGCTGCACGAGCTTGGGCACAACCACCAGGAGGATGCGTGGACGTTTGATGGCACGGTGGAGGTGACGTGCAATCTGTTTACGCTGCATGCGATCGACACGATCTGCACGCCCGCGCCGGGCGATCGCGGGCATGAGGCGGTGAACACGCCGCCCAACGTGGAGAAGCACCTTGCGATGGGCGCGCCGTTTGAGCAATGGAAGCAGGATCCGTTTTTGGCTCTGCACATGTATGTGCAACTGGAGCGGGCGTTTGGGTGGGAGACGTACAAGCGGGTGTTTGCGGAGTATCGCACTCTGAAGCGGGAGGAGTTGCCGCGCAGCGACGCAGAGAAGCGCGATCAGTGGATGGTGCGGTTCAGTCGGGCATGCGGGCGGAATCTGGGGCCGTTCTTTGAGAAGTGGGGCGTGCCGACGGGTGAGGCGGCGCGGGCGAGCGTGGCGGGGTTGCCGGGGTGGATGCCGCCTGAGTGGGAGGAAAAGAGGGGAGAGTGAGAAGGTCTGGAGAATCGGTTTGGCGGGATGGGGTGGAACGACTGGCGGTATTGCGTACCCGCGAGTCGTGTTTGTTGCGGATGTCAAAAGCTGGTTGTGATTTTGAGTTTTCTCTGGCTTTGCTCGAAACGCCGCGGGCGCTGATGGCAACGGAATGAGTGATGACACACGGGACGGAACCCACGCCCGTTGGGAAGCAGCTCGGCACGCCGATTGTCCAACCAGACGTCGATGAGGCGGAGCTGGTTGCTCGCTTGAAGGCTCGCGATGAGCGCGCGTTTGAGGAGTTTGAGCGGACGTATGCGGCGCGGGTGTTTGCGATGGCCAAGCGCATCTGCGGCGATGAGCACGACGCAGCGGACGCAACGCAGGAGGCGTTTGCGGGTGCGTATCGCACGCTTGCGGGCTTTGATGGGCGTTCGAAGCTGAGCACCTGGTTGACGCGAATCGTCATCAACAAGTGCCTCGTCAAGCTCCGAACACGGCGGCGGCGACCGGCGGTGTCGCTGGATGAGCTGCTTCCGACGTTCGAGGCGGATGGGCATGCGACGGTGCCTGCGCCGCACTGGCGGCGGCTGGAGGAGGAGGAGGCATCGGGGCGGCTGGCTGAGCTGGTGCGGGAGCAGTTGGAGCGACTGCCCGATCACTATCGGGTGGTGCTGATTCTGCGTGATGTGCAGGGGCTGTCGACGGAAGAGGTTGCACACGTGTTCGACGAGACGCCCAACGCGGTCAAGATACGGCTGCATCGTGCTCGTCAGGCGTTGAAGGCTTTGCTTGATCCGCATATGCGGCAGGAGAAGATGTCATGAGCGATCAAAAGGACGAAGCCCATCAGCCGATCGATCTCACGTGCCGTGACGCGTATGCGTTCTTGCAGGCGTACATCGAGGGTGAGCTCCAGGCGGCACTGCGGGCAGCGTTTGACCAGCATCTTGCGGAGTGCTCGTCGTGCCGGCGATATGTGGCGCAGTATGAGGCAGTGATCGCCGCGATGCGGTCGTCGCATGGTGTGGTGGATGGTGTGGTGGATGGTGTGGTGGATGGTGGGGTGGATAGTGCGGCGGGGGGTGTGCCGGCGATGCCGCAGGGGCTGCTCAGTGCGATTCGCTCGCTGCGGCCCGTGGCGTGAGCAAGGTGGAGCGGCGAGTCAGCGGCGCGTGACGGAGCCCGGCTCGATGGTGATGGTTTGGAGCGAGCCCATGGTGCCGAGCGTTCCGGTGACTTCTATTGGCTCGCCAACCTTGGAGAGGGTGTCGGCGTCGAGCATGTTTGCGTTTGGGGCGAGGCAAAGGAACGCTGCGCTTCCATCGGCGGAGCGGACGACCAGGATGGCGGGGATGCCGTTGGCGATGCAGAGGGTGGCGCAGGCTTTGTGGGCCTTGCGATCGCCTGGCGTCATGGCACCGGCATAGCACTTTGCATCGATGATCTCGCCTCGCAGGGTTGTGCGCTGGCCCAAGACGAGTGGGGGAGCGGCGGGCGTAGGGCCGGTCGCAGGGCGGAGGCTGGCGTCTCCAGCGGCGAGCTCTGCGATGAGCAAGGAGCCTCGCTGCAGGGTTGAGGCGCGGATGGCGACGGGTAGGGTGTTGGGCTGGGCGTTGGGATTGTTGTCGGTTTGGGTGAGGAGGCGTTCGCAGCGGGTGTGAGCACCGTGCTTGCCTTCTTCGACAAGGAGGATGGGCGTGGGCGGGCCTTGGGCATTGTCGATCCAGAGGATCGGGACTGGCGAGCGGGTGAGCGTGCCTGTGCGCTCGATGATGCGTGGGTCCCAAGAGCCTGCCCCCGGATCGCGCTGCGAGGCTGCGAGCACAAAGGCGATGAAGGCCAGGAGCGCGAGCAGGGCGGGGACGAGCAGGGCGAGCGTGTGGCGTTGCTTTGCGGACAGGGGTCGATAGCCGACGTACTGCACCGCGGGCTCTGGGCTGCGCGGGAGGGAGCTGTTGGAGCTCATGGTTGCTTGTCCTTGGGGTATGGCCTGACTTGGACGATGCTGCCGTGGATGCGGACTTCATAGGTCGCGACACGGTCGGTGAATGGGGGCGGGCTCTTGCCTGAGTGCGGATCGAACTGATATCCGTGCCAGGGACAGGTGACGCAGCCGTCGATGATTTGGCCTTCGCCGAGCGGGCCTCCCTGGTGGGTGCAGGTGTTGGCGATTGCGCAGAATGCGTCGCCATGGCGGAAGACGGCGATCTCGGTGTCTGCGGGAGTGCGGACGGTGTGGGCGCGACCATCGACAAAGGTGGTTGTGTCGGCGACGTCGAGCCAATCGGAGGCGGCGCGTGCGGCGGCGCGATCGCGAGAGCGTTGCCTCAGGGCGGCGGATGCGTGGAGGCCTGCGAGGGTGAGAGCGCCGAGGGTGAGCAGGGAGGCTCGTGCGTGCGAGTCGTGCGATTGGAGGCTGCCGAGTGCGACGTGGAGGACGGCGGCGGCGTAGGCGATGTAGACGCTCATGTGGAGGCGCTTCCAGATGCGCGGTGAGAGGGTGTGGAGCCAGAAGTCGTGGCTCGTGCCGGCGAGGGCGAGGAGGAGGCAGAGCGAGGCAAGGCCGAACCATTCGAAGGGAAAGCCGCTGATGGAGCGCATGTCTCCTGCGCTCAGGACGGCGGTGATGGGCAGGACGCCTCCGAAGGCTCCGTAATAGCCTGTGGCGAGGAGGGCGTGGGCAAGGCTGACGAGGAAGGTTGCGACGCCAAGGTGTCGGCGGTTGTAGAGCAGGGGGGCGAAACCGTGCCACAGCCTCGCGAGTGGGCCGATCGCGAGGGTGATGTGCAGCATGGTGACTGCGCAGGCCGCGGTCGCGCGGATGATGAGGACTTCATCGCCCACTGGGTGGTTGGGCTGCGCGGGCGCGAGCTTGCTGACGGCGATGAAGCCAAGGATGAAGAGGACGACGCCAAGTCCGATGGCGGCGTCGTAGACGCGTTTGTGCGTGTTCCATTGCACGAGCACGTAGCGATCGCTCATGGTGTGCCTCGGGTGCTGGTGAGCCAGAGCGCGACGATGGCAGCGGCGCAGAGCAGGAAGAGCAGCGGCGCAACGAGGGCGTGGATGGTGCGTTGGCGAGGCGTCATGAAGGGTGTCCGCGGAGACGTTGCCACGCGAGGAGTGGCCAGATTGCGGCGGCGCCGGGCATCCAGAGGCATCGGACGATGGGCTTGGCGGCGGCGCGGTGGGCAACGAGGCAGAACCACGGAGCGAAGCAGCAGCCCACGAGCGAGTAGAGACTCAGGATGACGAGCAGTGCGTCTCGCATAGGAAGGTCAGTGTGGATCGAAAGGCGACTGGTGTAGCTTGGCTGCTGGGGGCAGGGCGTTAGCGCTTGAGTGCCTGGACGGCCTTGATCACGTCGTCGGGTTCCGGGCGCTTGCGATAGTCGGAGTCGGTGAAGGCTTGGGCGATGATGCCGTTGCGATCGATGACATAGGTTGCGGCGATGGGCAGGACTGTCGAAGTATCGCCGTTGGTTTTCTCGAGGAGTTTGCCGAGCATGGCGCGCTGAACGGGCGGGAGCTCGTAGGTCAGCCCGTAGGCCTTTGCGGCGGTGTTGCCGACGTCGCTGAGGACGGGGAAGGTGAGCTCGTTGGTGTCTTTGGTGGAGACTGTGCTGTCGGGAAGCTGCGGGGAGATGGCGATGAGGCTACCACCGCTCGCCTCGAGGTCGTTGAGGCGTGCTTCCATGGCGCGGAGTTGCAGGTTGCAGAAGGGGCACCAGCCGCCGCGATACCACATGACGACGACTGGTCCGTTTGCAAGCGCCTCGCTGAGCTTGATGCGCTTGCCGTCTGCCGCTGGGAGGTCAAAGTCGGGGGCCTTTGCGCCGGCTTGAAGGGCACGCTTGGTAACCCCCGTGTCGGCGATGGCCTTCATGGAGTTTTCGTACGTGTCCTGCTGCTGCGGGGTCATTTGGCTGGTGAACTTCGCTGCGACAGCATCGAGCGATGGTTGGAGCTTCTCGCTGGTCGTTGTCGCAACGGGCGCGCTCTCGGGTGCGGGGGGGTCTTCCCCGCTGATTGCCTTCCACTTTGCGTCGGCGGCCTTTGCCTGTGCTGCGTGGTCCTCTTTGAGCCACTTGGCGCGGGTGTTGCCCCAGAAGCCGTCGTAGAAGAGGTAGGTGCGTCCGTCCTTGACGATGAATGCCTTGGGGTCGATGTCGACCTTCTCGCCGTCCTTCATTGCCCATGCGCACCAGCCGCCGTAAGCGGGTTCGTAGGCTTGCGGCTTTGCGACGAAGGCGTCTCGGTGTGCCTGCGTGGTGAAGCGATAGGTGACGCCGCGATGGGTCGCGGTGATGCTCTCTGCACCGAGGGTGGCGTTGCCGTCGGCGACGTAGGAGACGGGGTCGTAGCCCTGGAGGGCGAGTGTGGAGCGCTTGGGCAGGTTCCAGTCTTTGGGTGGGGTTTCGGCCGCCTGCGAGAGGGCGATCGCGGCTGCCAGTGCGTGCGGCTGGGCGATTGTGGCGGTCGCGGACAGGGCGATTCCTGCGACTGCGACGAGGGCGAGCGCGGACGTGTGACCAAACTGCGTGAGCGAGCGGTGCATAGAAAGAACCTCCGGAGGTGTGTTGCCGGAGGTGATGCTGGAGTTTCGGCGATGATTGGAAGGCGCTGGGGCGGGGAAGGTTGGCTGGGTGTGTGGCGGGGCGGCGGTGGCGGGATCCCGGTCGGACGCGTGGCGCATAGGATTGTGCATGCGTCGCGGCCTGCTGGCAGGCGCGATGCCACGGAGGCTTACGCGATGACTACGTTGACGACGGCGCCCAGCACGAAGGCCAACTTTGCTTCCGATCCGCTCCATCTCATCGATGTGGATCACGTTCAGTTTTACGTGGGAAACGCGAAGCAGGCGGCCTTCTTCTATGCCCACTGCTTTGGGTTTCAGATCGAGCAGGTGAGCGACCTGACGAGCGGCAGCCGGGAGGCGTCGCACTATCTGCTGACGCAGGGGAACATTCGTTTTATTCTCACGAGCGCGCTGTCTAGCACGCACCATGCGGCGATGGAGGTGGCGCAGTATGGAGATGGCGTGAAGGACATTGCCTTCACGGTGTTTGACGCGGAGAAGGCGTGGGAGAAGGCGATTCGCAACGGGGCGCAGAGCGCGTATGAGCCGCGGGTGTTCAAGGATGAGCATGGCACGGTGACGATGGCGGGGATTCGCACGTTTGGGCGCGTGTGTCACACGTTTGTGAGCCGCACGGGGGCGTATGAGCTGACGAAGGTGAAGGAGGGCGGGCTGTTCATGCCGCGGTTCCGCAGGTTTGACACGAGCAGCGGTAGCGCGGGGGCGGGGGGCGTGAACCCGATTCTGACGATCAACGAGCACAACAAGAAGCACCCGTGCGGGCTGAAGTATGTGGACCACCTCGTGGGCAACGTTGAGTATGGGAAGATGAACGAGTGGGTGAAGTTCTATGAGGATGTGCTTGAGTTCCGCATGTTCAAGCACTTTGACGACAAGGACATCGCGACCGACTTCAGCGCGCTCATGAGCAAGGTGATGAGCAGCGGGCAGGGGCTGATCAAGATTCCGATCAACGAGCCCGCGCCGGGGAAGCGCAAGAGCCAGGTGCAGGAGTATCTGGATTGGCACGCGAACACGCCTGGCGTGCAGCACCTTGCGCTGCGGACGGATGATGAGCTTGCGAGTATCGCCGCGCTGCGCGGGCGCGGTGTGGACTTTTTGCTGCTGCCGGACGCGTACTACGAGAAGGTGTGGGATCGCGTCAATGGGATGCTGACGGCGCACGGGCATCAGGCGGTGCGCGAGGACCACGAGGCGGTGCGCAAGCTGGGGATTCTGGTGGATGCCGACGACGAGGGGTATCTGCTGCAGCTGTTTACGAAGCCCCTGCAGGATCGGCCGACGCTGTTCTTTGAGATCATCTGCCGGCGTGGAAGCCAGAGCTTTGGGAAGGGGAACTTCAAGGCGTTGTTTGAGGCGCTGGAGATGGAGCAGGCGAAGCGGGGGAACTTGTAGGCGGCAAGCGGTTGGCTCGCTGGTGACACCTCGTCGTTTCTTGCGTGCTCTCGGTCGATTCGTTCGCTGCTATTCTTGTACCACTTATGCCCCGCACCGACAAACAACTCCAAGACGGTCTTACCCTCGTCGAAGCCATCAACGAAGCCCTCGCGCAGGAGATGGAGCGCGACAATCGCGTGGTGTGTTTGGGTGAGGATGTGGGCCTCAATGGCGGCGTCTTTCGCGTGACGGAGGGGTTGCAGAAGCGATTCGGGGCGGATCGCTGCATCGACAGCCCGCTCAGCGAGTCGGGCATCATGGGCGCGAGCATTGGGCTGGCGATGGCGGGGATGCGGCCGATTCCGGAGATTCAGTTTGAGGGGTTTTTGGGCCCCGCGTATGACCAGCTTGTGAACCACGCGGCGCGGTTTCGCAATCGCACGCGCGGGGCGATCACGGTGCCCCTCACGGTGCGGGTGCCTTGGGGCGGGGGCATCCACGCGCCGGAGTTTCATAGCGATAGCCCCGAGGCGATCTACACGCACAACCCGGGGCTGAAGGTGGTGTGCCCGAGCACGCCCACGGACGCGAAGGGGATGCTGCTTGCGGCGATTCGCGACCCCGACCCCGTGGTGTTCTTTGAGCCCAAGCGCGTCTATCGCAGTTTCCGCGAGCAGGTGCCCGAGGGTGACTATGAGGTGCCGATCGGCAAGGCGAAGGTCGTGAGCGAGGGGAGCGACATTACTGTCGTGACGTGGGGCTCGATGGTGTTTGAGTGCCTCGCGGCGATGGACGAACTACCGGACGACGTGAGCATCGAGCTGATTGATCTGCGCACCATCTGCCCCTTCGACGCCGAGACGGTGGCGCAGAGCGTCGAGAAGACGGGGCGCGCGGTGATCGTGCAGGAGGCACCCAAGACGTGCTCGATGGCGAGCGAGCTGAGCGCGGTGATTCAGGAGCGGTGCTTCTTGCACCTGAAGGCCCCGGTGCAGCGCGTGTGCGGGTTTGATGTTGTGATGCCCTACGCGAAGCTGGAGCTGGAGTATCTGCCGGAGAAGAAGCGGATTGCGGCGGCGATTGCGCAGGCGTTGGCGTATTAGTCGCGCGGTGAGGTGAGGGGGGGTGGGGGCGCGTGGTGTGAGGCATTCGGGATTCGCCATTCGGCATTCGTGCGCGCGGGGGTGCCATTTGGTGGCACGCGCGGCGGTGAGGCAGCGGGCGGCTCGTCGAATGCCGAATCCCGAATCCCGAATGCCTTGAAAGTCCCCACGGGCTGGCTTTCCCACTTCCTTCGACCCAAAGATCAGGCCTCGCCTTACCCAAGCGTCGCGAGGTAGCTCCGCATTGCGTGCGAGAACTCGTCGGGCTTCTCGATCATGGGGGCGTGGCCGCAGCGTTCGAGCCAGACCACTTGGTTGCGCGGGATGAGCTTGGCGAAGGTCTCGCAGGCTTCGGGGGGCGTCACGATGTCTTCGCGACCCCAGACGATGAGTGTGGGGCACTTCACGAGGCCCAGCTCGTCGCCCAGGTGGTTCTTGCGGGCAGTGCGCGAGAGCTTCACCATCGCGCGGGCAGCGGAGCGGCCGCTGAGTTCTTTGTGGGCGCGATCGACGTCGGCGGGGTTCATCTTGCTGCGGTCGTAGAAGAGCTCGCCGATCTTGCGTTCCAGCCATTCACGGCTGGGGCGAATCTGCACGTCGGCGACGATGCTTTTCTCGATGACGCCGCTCGCGCCAGCGAGCACGAGGCCCTTCACGAGGTCGCCTCGGCGGATAGCGATCTTGGTGGCGATGTGACCGCCAAAGCTATTGCCCACGAGCACGGCGGGGGTGCCTCGCAGCTCTTGCTCGAGCAGGCGGATGGTGAGGGTGGTTGCGCCGTCGATGGAGCAATCTTCGTCGGTGAGGCCCAGCAGGGGCATCTGCACGAGCATGCAGCGCGAGGTGGCCTTGATGCCATCCACCACGCCCTCCCAGTGGTCGTTCAGGCCCACGAGCCCGTGGAGGAAGACCACGGGGGTGCCTGTCGAGAGGCCGTGCTCTTCGATGGTGACGGGCACGGGCACGCCCGCGTCGCCGCGCACGGTGACTGCACGCACGGGGGGTGCAACAGCGGCAGAACGAGGTGGCGAGGAGGAGTTCATCATGCCAGGTCGCAGGCTGCGGGAAGGGCACAAGGGGCCAAGGGCCCGAGCCTGCGATCGGAGCGATGATAACCCGCTCGGCAGGAGTTGGCGGAGACAAACAATTGACGGATAATGAACAGGGGCTAAACCGGGCGGTCGTCAGGCGTTTGGGCGGGGGAGGCGCCGGGTGACGAGCGTGCGGGTGTCTTCGCCAAATCGCAGCACGAAGACGGCAAGGGGGTTGGGACCCTTGGCACTGAGCTTGGGTTGCCACTCGTCGGGGTTGATGAGCTTTGCACGGGTTTTCACTTCGACGATGCCCGGGTCAAAGCGTGCGACGAGCTTCGCGAGCGACTTTGTTGCGAAGGGTTCGTTCGCGAGCACGGCAAAGCCGCGAAGCCAGGGGGAGGTGAGCTCGCGGTCGGTGCTCAGCAGGCCTGCGCGGGGGTGGGGCATGCCAACGTCGGGCCCGAGCTGCTCGCAGAGTTGTGGGAGGAGTTCGGTGCGCTCCAGGGCGTCGTCGGGCTCGTAGACGAATGCTCCGATTGGGACGAACGGCGCGGGCTCGGTGCGCTTGATGCCGGAGAGGGTGTGCACGGCTGGTGGGGCGGCTGCGTCGCTGCGCGATGGCAGCAGGAGCGTGGCGCGGCGGAAGAGCGCGGCTCGCAGTGGGCTTGTTTCGTGCGCGATGGCTTCGTCGCTGCGCGCGAGGCCCGTCCAAAGGATGCACTGCGTGAGCTTGCCTGACTCGCTGATGACCTCTGCCTCGCAGGCGGGCAGCCAGGGGGGGAGAGCGTCAAAGTCGAGCCCGGCGCGCTGCTTGATGGCGGCGTGGGGGAGGATGCTGAGCAGCGCGTCGAGGACGGTTGGCGGGGGCGAGAGCTCCTCCCAGGCGCTTGCGTGCAGCGAGGTGCGCACGCTGGGTTGCATGCGGGCTTGGGGTGTGCGGCGGGAAGGATCGATGTGGAGAAGCGGGGGGGGCGTGAGGGGCGCGGGGTCTTCGCTGTGGGCTTGGAGCAGGGCTTCGGCGGTGGTGCAGGTGGCTTGCGAGGACTCGGGCATCGATGGCTGGCTGGCGACTTGGTTGGCGACACGACGCAGGTTGGCGGCGCAGAGCGCCACTCGCATCGGGTTTGCGTCCACGGCGTGCACGCGCAGCCCGGCGCGGGCAAACTCCATCGCGTCGCCGCCGATGCCCGTGCAGAGGTCGAGCACGTCCCACGCACTCGGCGCGTGGGGCAAACGGCTGCGGGCTTGCTTCAGTCGCAGGGCTTTGTATCGCGCGGCGAGCGACGAGGTTGCCATCTCGACGCCCTCGGGGTCGGCGAGGAGCGACTCGGGGTGCGCGAACTTGCCCTTCGCTTTGCGGCGGGCTTTGGCAAGCTCGAGCGCGGCATGCACGAGCGGTGCGTCGCCCAAGCGACGAAGCTGCCCGACCTCGGCGGTGCCCGGGTTGTCGGAACATGCGCTGGCTTTGGTGATGAGCTGCGCGATCGTGGCGTCTGTCTCGGCGCCTTGGGCGATGGCAACCCAGCCTTGCAGCGTGGCGTCCGCCAGCTCGCGCTCGCGGCGGTCGCGCTCCTCGCGCCAGGCGGCTCCGCGGAGAGGGCCGTCGGTCATGCCGTGGCTCCGAGGGGGCGCGGCAGCGTGTGCATGGTGGGCAGGGCGCGGCTCGCGTCGAGCAAGAGCAACGCTGAGAAGCGATCGGGCTTGCCCATGGGCACGAGGCTGTTGTGCAGCAGGGCCTGGGCATAGAGCCCCGCCTCGAGGTGCCTGGGGTGGGAGCGGTCGTGCGCGATGGCGGCGAAGACGTGTGCTGCCCAGGGGTGATTGGTCGCGTTGTCGGGCTGCAAGTTGTCGAGCAGCCACGAGGCGGCGGCAAGCGTGCGACGCCAGATTGCCTCGCGCAGGGAGAGCGGGTGGGCGGGCAGCATGGCGTGGCGGCTCATCGCGTGCAGGGTGGCGAGCTCGAGCTCGGTGGCGACTTCGATGGCGGCGGCATCTTCGAGGGGGACGAAGGGGCCTGTGGCACTGGCAATGAGTGCTGGGTCTGGGGGCTGGGCGAGTGCGAGGGCGGTCCACGCTGCCACGTCGAGGTCTTGCGGGCGCAGGGCGGGCGGGGCGAGCTCTGGCAATGGCACGCCCGTGAGCCAGGCGAGCAGGGGTTTATCGACGAGCCGGCGATGCCCGCGCTCGTCGGCGAAGGTTTGGATGCGAGCGATGCGGGCATCGTGCGAAAGGGAGGTGTCGGTGACCCAGGCGATGTCGCCATCGCGCGAGGCGGAGGCAAAGGCAAGGGCGTAGTCGAAGGCGTCGCTGCGGGAGTGCATAGTCAAGGCAAAAGGGTAGCGTCGCGTGGGCGGCGGGCGGCACCTACCTTGGGGCATGTCGAGCACTGCTGCTGGGTCTGACGTGTTGGCGAACCTTCGCGCGTTCATGAAGGCGCGGGCGATCGATGCGTGGCTCATTGAAGACTTTCGCAACTCCAACCCGATCTTCGGGCTGCTGGTGGCGGATACGCAGGGGCGGACGGGGCTGAAGCGGCACCTCACGCGTCGGTGCTGTGCGATCATCTATTCGGATGATCGCGCTCCGCGTTTGCTCGCCCAGGGGCTGGATGCGCCGAACTTTGGCGGGGCGAAGGTTCTGGGTGCGGCTCCCTTGCAAGAGACGTACCTCGGCTGGCAGGACCTTCACGCGTGGCTGCGGGGTGCGCTCGCGACCACCGGGCGCGTCGCGATGGAGTATTCGCCTGGATGTGCGCTGCCCGCGATCAGCATCATCGATGCGGGCTTCGTTGAGCTCGTGCGCTCGTGCGGGGCGGAGGTTGTGAGCAGCGCGGACCTCGTGCAGGTGTGCGTGGCGCGATGGGGCAAGGCGGGCTTGCGCGAGCACCAGCGCGCGAGCGAGCTCGTCACGCAAGCCAAGGACAACGCCTTTGCGATGATCGCCCAGGCCCACCGCGAGGGGCGCGCGATCAACGAGCACATCGTGCAGCAGGCGATTCTCGCAGACTTTGCCCGCTTTGGGCTCGAGACGGCGGACGCGCCGATCGTCGCGGCGAACGCGCACAGCGGCGACCCACACTTTGAGGTGAGCAGCACGAACCCGAGCCCGATCGTTCGGGGGGATTGGGTGCTGATTGACCTGTGGGCCCGCGTGCCGGGCGACCACAACATTTTCAGCGATATCACGTGGGTGGGGTATTGCGGGCGTGAGGTGCCAGCGAAGCACCGCGCAGTGTTTGAGGTGGTGCGTGCGGCGCGGGATGCGTCGGTGGCGCTGGTGCGCGATGCCTGGCAACGCAAGGCGAGCCTGCAAGGGTGGCAGCTGGATGACGCTGCCCGGGAGACGATCATCGGGGCTGGGTATGCCCACGGCATTCGGCATCGCACGGGGCATAGCTTGTCGCCTGGGCCCAAGGTGCATGGGCTTGGGTTCAACTTGGATAATCTCGAGACGCGGGACACGCGACAAGTGCTTTCTGATCTTGGGTTTACGATCGAGCCTGGCATTTATCTGCCCGAGTTTGGCGTGCGGCTCGAGATCAACGTGTATGTCGATGAGGCGTCGGGGCCTCTGATCACGAGCTGCAATCAGGACGCGATCGTGCTCTGCGGATGATTTGGGTTTCTCAGCGTTTTGTTCAACAACTGGCACCCGCTGGGGTGGTTTGGGCAGGTAAACTAGTGGTTGGCTAGGGAAATGCAGGGGTGGCTGAAGGAGGGACGTTGCGGGCTGGGTTGTGAGAGCCCTGAACGTCGGAGCGGCGGTGACAGTTTTCACACGAAACCGGGGATGGGAACTTCTTTGGAGATTCTTCGATGGACGAATATGCGAAGCTCGAACAACTCATCAGCGAGGGCAAGCAAGACTGGCTGAAGTGGAAGGGCGGCAACAAGACGGCGGGCACGCGCGTGCGCAAGACGATGCAGGAGATCAAGGCTGCAGCCCAGATGGTGCGCGAGAAGGTGCTCGAGTCCCGCGATGAGGGCACCGAAGAGAAGAAGGACTGAGCGAGCGGCATGGACCAAGCCCGACGCGCGATCGCGCGTCGCTGCGCCACGGCTGGCAGGGCACGCACTATTGTCTTTGACTCATGAACCCGATGGATTCGCAGACCAGTTCCTCGCCCGGGCAAGCGTCGATGGCGGCAGAGCCTCAGGCGCTCGGAGGCGACCGCAAGGGCCCAATCGTGGACCTGCGGTCGATTGATCTGCGCGCGGTGGCGTATGACAAGGCTGAGGTGGAGCGGTTTCTGCCGCACCGCGGAACGATGAGCCTGATCGACCATGTGGTGTATCGCACGCCCGACTGGTCGCATAGCGTGGCGCTCAAGCGCATCCGCGATGATGAGTTCTGGTGTGCGGGGCACTTTCCGCAGAAGGCAACGCTGCCGGGCGTGATGATGATCGAGACGGCGGCGCAGCTCAGCGCGTTTGTGTTCATGGCGGCACGCAACGACCCCTCGGGCGTGCTGTTTTTGCGGATTGACCACTGCGCGTTCCGCAACTCGGTGCACCCGGGGGACGACTTTTATGTCCTCTGCCAGAGCATCAAGATGCAGCGAAGGCGGTTCATCACCGACGTGCAGGGCATCGTGCTGCGCGATGGCGAGCAGAAGATCACGTTTGGGGCGACGTTGAGCGGGATGACGGTGTAGGGATGGGAGAAAGCGATAAAGCGGAAAATCGATAAAGCGATGAAGCGCGGGGGTAGTCGGGGGTGTGGCGGGGCTGGACCGTTGTTAGCAATCGGAGCCGGCGAGCACGCGGAGGAAGGCGAGGAGGTCGGCGTCGTCGGGGAAGAGGGCGTCGTTGTTGAAATCGATGGTGTCGCACGCGTTGGTGCTACACGCGCCGCCTGCGAGGACGCTCAGGAAGTCGAGCAGGTCGCTGTCGTCGGGGAAGAGACCATCGCGATTGAAGTCGAGGCTGTTGCAGGTGGCGGGGCAGCCTCCCACGGTGATGTCGCAGAGGCGGACGCGGACGTATTCCGAGGCGTTCAGCGTGGTGTTGCCATCGAGGCTTGCGGGCACTTGCAGGCTGGGCACGAGGGGGTTGGCGTCGCTATTGCCAAAGGCGCCGAGGGCGAGCCAGAGAAACTCTGGCAGGGGCGCGCCCGGGGCAAGGGCAAGCTCTTCGCGCAGGTTGATGGTGCCTTCGAGCACGCCACCATTGGGGCCTGTGGCGGCGGCGCGCGTGCCCACGGCGTCGAACCAGCCTTCGAAGTCGTTGGAGTTTTCGTCGGCGAGGAAGGCCGACCACTGCGCGACCTGGCCTGACTTCGCCCAAGGGGCGTTCACCAGCGGGCCGGGCTGCTGCGCGACGAAGATGAAGTGGTCCTGGCCTTCGCCCGCGTCATTCGCTGCGACGTAGAGCACGTCGCCGATGAGTCCGGCGTGCAGACGCATCGAGCCGTTCTCGCCAACTTGCGTCGCGAGTGCATCGCGCGTGCCATCGAGCGTCCACTGAGGCGTCGGTACGCCCCCTTGCACGGCAAAGTGCCAGTCGGCACCGGCGTTGTTGTCCCACGTGCTGGGCACGCAGTTGTTGAACACAACGTCGAGCTGCGTGGCGTTGCTGGGCAGGGTGATGGTCGTCGTCCACTTGTTGTTCGTGAGCGTCATCGGTAGCGACGTGTTCACGACAGGGCTCCACTGGTTGACGCCCCAGTAGAGGCAGACGTTGCTCGCGCCGGCGAGGGCTCGGCCCGCGGGGTCGTAGGTGATGCTTACTGGCTGGCCCGCCGTGGGCTGGGCGGGGGAGATCGTGACGGCGGGGCCTGCGGGGTTGCCCCCACCTTGGCCATCGCCCACCCACACGTGATGGATCGGGCTGCGCGTGATGTTGCCGCGCGTGTCGGTGGCTTCGACGTAGTAGTCGATGAGCTTGTTGGTCTGGCCTGTGATGCGTGCGGTGTATTGATCGGCGATGTACTGCGGCAACTCGAACAGGTTCAGGTCGCCCTGATTGAAGATGTTGCCTGCGGGGAAGGCACGCTGGGTCATTGCGATGCTCTGCCAGGGGCCGAGGCCAGGGCCACCCGCGTAGGTCTCGTTCTCGGTGTTCGAGAGGGTGCGCTGCCCATCGGCATCGACGCGCCACTTCAGCACCACGCTGGTCATGCCGCTGACGTCGTAGGCGAAGGTCCACACCGCAAAGTCTGGCCCTTGCGGGCGCTGCTGGTAGCCATACTGCGGGCCGAACGCGACCGAGCCCGGGTTCCACGGGTGGCGTTGCAGCGTCCACACGGTGGGGGGTGTTGCATCGAGCGTGCCTGTGCCGATCACGGGGTCGGCGTGCTGCATCGCCTCGTTGCAGGCGATGGTGGGCTTGACTTCAAAGTCCTCGGCGTTGCCGTAGTACATGTAGCCGCTGTTGAGGCTGCCCAGGAAGTAGTGCCAGGCGCGCTCGGGCCCTGTGGTCGATGCGTCGGGGTAGAGGATGCGGCGGTTGTTGAGGCCTGACGGTTGCGGGCCGCCCGGGCGCGTGGCGATCTGCTCGGCAGTCACGACGCGGTTGTTGGCGGCGGTGATGATGGCCCAGTTGCGCGCGTCGATGTGCCAGCCGTTATCGATGTCGATCTGACCTGCGGCGTTGATGAGGGGCCAGTTCCAGTTGATGTATTGCGGGCTGCCAAAGTCGCCATCGGCGTTCACCCATGCGCCGTCCTCGACGTGCACGAAGTCGTTGGCGGGCACGGGGTGGTCGGCGAGATACTTCTCGACGACGGTGGGCACGAACCCGGCGTTGCTCGCGTTGTTCACGAGGTTGGGGGTTGCCTCCATGTAGTAGCTAAAGCCGCCGCCCCAGGCATTGTCGCCGTCGTGGGCGAGCAGCAGCAACTGCGGACGATTCGGATCGTTGCGGGCGTCGAGCGTGTTCATGTCGCTCAGGCTGAGGGGGGAGTAGCCGTCCTTCCATCCAAAGCTCTGGCTCGCGGGCACGACGATGACGCTGCTGATGGCGCCGGTGTTTGGGTTGACGTATCGGGCGCGACGGGGTGTGAAGCTGAAGGGGGCGGCTTCGGCGGGGCTGCACCCGCGATCGATCTGGAATCGCACGTAGGCGTTTGCGCCTTGCGCGGGGTTGATCTGGTCGGCTTTGTTTGGCGCGTCGGTGTTGATGCCGCCGCTGCCAAAGACCACCGGGAAGTCGGCGCACGCGCGGCTGAGCTTCTCGCTGCTCACGATGACCCACGCGATGTTCTCTTGTGCGAGAGCCTCGACCATGCGCGTGCTGAAGGCCATCTCGCTCGGAAAGAGCCCGCGGCTTTGCGTGCCAGTGCCCCAGGCATCGGGGTAGATTTCGCGGTAGAGCTGCAGCTCTTTGCGGAGGGTGGTGGTGTCGATGAGTGGCATGAGTGGGTGGTGGAACCCGAACTGCACGATGTCGAGGCGGCGGATGGTGCTGCTGCCCTGCACGAACCAGTTGCGTGCCTCGCGATTGCCCGCGTGCCACGAGGGGGAGTAGCCCAGCTGGTTGGCGTTGCCCAGGCTCGTGATGTTCTCGATGAGTCCGCCCGAGTAGCTGACCTGTGCGCCGGCCTCGGGGCGGGAGCGGATAGCGTTGATGCTGTCGCGCACGCGCCACTGATAGACGTTGCGGCGATCGTCGAGCCCGAAGATGTCGCGGAGGTTGTTGGTCGGGTGCACTTGCCCGGCATCGCGACGCTGGATGCTCTGCCAGGCGAGCTCGTAGCGATCGGCACCGCTGGCTTGCTGGTCGGGCCAGTAGATCGGCTGCTCGAGATGCCAGAGGTAGGTGAAGTGCGTGCGTTGCTGCGCGTGCGCGGCGGATGCGCCAGCGAGGCACGCGATGGCAAGGGCAGAGCGAGACAGGCGGGCGTGGGAAGGGGCGCTGGTCATGGTGGTTTGCGTCCGGGCGAGGAGCGAGGCGGCGGGGTAGAGCGATAGAGCGATAAAGCGATAAAGCGGCGTGGCTTTTCTCAGAGAAGAGCGTACGGCGCGGTGCGCTAGCAGGGTGAGCCCGCGAGCACGCGGAGGAAGGCGAGCAGGTCGCTGTCGTCGGGAAACAGGCCGTCGTTGTTAAAGTCCAGCGGGTCGCAGGTGCTGCAGGCCTCGCCCGCGAGTACGGCGAGGAATGCCAGCAGGTCACTGTCGTCGGGAAAGAGCCCGTCGTTGTTGAAGTCGAGGTCGTTGCAGGGGGGTGGGCCTGGGCGCTCGCCCAGCGCGGGGCCCGCGAGGGGGCGCAGGGCAGAGCCCCCTTGGATCGCATCGACCCAATAGAACGCGCTCTGGCCCTCCGGGGCGGTTGCGTCGAGGTGCGTGGTGATGCCGTTGAGCTTCACGGCAAGCAGCGAGGCGGAGGCCCTGCTGGATGTGGCACCGCGAAAGACGTGATACGCCGATGCGCCGGGGACGAGCGTCCATTGCAGTTGCACGCCATCCTCGCGGTCGTCGCTGGCTTGCAGCGTGCCGCGACGGGCGTTGCTTACGCTGAGGGTGTACATCTGGGTTTGCGAGGTGGTGCCAACGTCGAGCACACGGACGAGATATTCACCAGCGGGGCTGAGCAGCACGCCTGCGAGCTGCTCGGGCTGGCCTGCGGGTGCGGCGCTCGCGGCACGCATGACCGTCAGGCCGCCGCCGGTGCGCACCTCGAGCGCGAGGTCGCTGGCGGCAAGGGCGTTGGTGATGGTGCCGGTGGTGCAGGTGGAGCCAAACTGCGGGCTGTCTTCGTAGGTGCTGCCCACGGGCGTGAGGAGCACATCGACCAGCAGGGGCTCGGTCACGTCGACGCGGAAGTAGTCGGTGTCGGTGTCGCTATCGAGGCTGGTGCTGCTGGCGTTGGCAATCGCAGGCGCGGGCAGCGGCGCGGGAGCGAGTGTGGGGCCGCCCGCGGTCATCACGCCCAGCAGCGTCGCGCTGCCCACGGTGCCGTTGGGCTCGTGGGCGTCGCCATACAGCGAGTTCGCGCCGCGCAGGTCGTCTTGCTGCGGGCCATCGAATGCCGTGCTGAGGAAGGGCTCCATGAGCTGGCCCGAGTCGTTGCTGCATGTGTGCCGTAGGCCCAGGCCGTGCCCGTGCTCGTGGGCGATGGTGTTGCGCAGAAAGCGGTAGTTGCTCGTGGAGCTTCCCCAGCCTTCGGCGCTATCCAGCACCATGTCGCCGCCGTTGCCCGGGAAGTAGTTGAATGCGAGCACCTGCCCGCCTTCATCGAGCGGGCGCATGCCGATGCGGATGTCGCCCCGGCTTGGGTTGCCTGTGCTCGCGGGGAAGGCTGCGCCATCGTCCCACGGGTTGCCACCGAAGGTGATGCGGCGGTAGGTTGTGCCCGTGATCTGCGCCCAGCGATCAAAGACGCTCTGAAACTGCGCGATCCAGAGGGCACGGTTGTTGCCGAAGCGCTGGTCGAGGGTGGCGAAGAGATTGCTGACGCCCGCGGGGCTGTCCTCGAGGCCTGGCAGGGGCGTGCCATCGGGCACGAAGCTCCAGGTGAGTTCCGTCTGCGAGGCCGTGCTGCCCGCCCAGCGGCCGCTGGTGTAGTACGCCTGGGCCGCGGCCCGATCGGCGAGGGCGTTGACCCAAGCCGTGGTGCGGGCGCTGGGGGGTGACTGCGGATCGAAGCAGGCGACGAAGGGCGGGTCGATGTGGGCAGTTGCTTGCTGGGCCCAGGCGAGGAGGGCGGCGTCGGTGGTTGCGTGCGAGCAGGTGGAGGCGGCGCAGGTGGTGGTGTGGGGAACGAGGGACGCGCCGGGAGCGCTCGCGGCGGGCGTGGGTGCGCGAGAGGCTGCGGAGCAGCCCGGCATGCCAAGGCTGGCAAAGCAGGCGGCGGCGAACGCAAGCAGTGATGAGCGAGCGAGGGTGGAGGGCATAGTGGAGCTTCACGCGGGGAGCGGGCGAGCGGGCCCGACCTGCCCCAGAACAGAAAACCCGCAGTAGAACCCAATTGCGGGCGTTCGTCAAGCAAATCTGGACGATCGGGCGGCGATGCTTGGTCGAAGCGCGGATTGCCCGGCGCGGAGCGGGCCCAGGGCCCGAGAATGCACCGGGGGCTGAAAGCGAGCCCCCCATCCCTAATCGTGGATTGAAGGCGGGCGGGAGCCTAACATCCCTTTCCACTGCTGCGGCGGCTGGGCGGGCCACATGGGTGGCAACGCACCACCGCTGCTAACTCTCGCATGCGAGGCTCGGCGCGCCACAAAGCGCCAGCACACTCGCGGAGGACAGCGTTGTCATGCTGACCCAATCGTCGCGTAAGAACATCAAGCTCCTGCTGGTCGAGAACGTCGAAGCCCTCGGCATCGTGGGCGATGTTGTCACCGTCCGCACGGGCTATGCCCGCAACTTCCTGCTGCCCCGCAACCTTGCGACGCAGCCCGACGAGGCGCTCATCGCGCAGCTCGCTGGCAAGCGCAAGCAGGCCGAGGCCCAGATGGCCCAGCTCCGCAAGGACCGCGAGAACCTGATCGAGAAGCTCAAGGGCATCGAGGTCGAGCTCATTCGCGCTTGCAACGACCAGGGCGTGCTCTATGGTGCGGTGACGCAGCAGGACGTCGCGGCGGCGCTCGCGCTCAAGGGTTACAAGGTTTCGCCGCGTGACGTGCGTATCACCAGCGCGATCAAGCGCGTCGAGAATGTCGACGTGCACGTGAAGCTCGACCGCGACCTCGATGCGGTGATCCGTCTCTTGGTCAAGCCCGATCGCGAGCTGTCGAAGGACGCGAACCCCGAGGGCGAGACCATCAGCGCCGGCGCAGCCACAGCTGCCGACGGTGGCAAGCGCGATGCCGTGGGCCGCGCGCTCGAGGAAGCCGTCAAGAGCATCGGTGCCAAGACGGGCTGGGGCTCGGGCGAAGCCAAGGCGGATGGCGCAGCGACCGAGGCGAAGGCTGGCAAGGGCAAGAAGGGCGAGGCCAAGGGCGAGGCCAAGGGTGAGGGCAAGGCCGACGACAAGGCCGAGGCCGCACCGAAGGCAGAGAAGCCCGCGAAGGCTGCCAAGGGCGAGAAGAAGAAGTAAGGTCGTCGCTGCCCGTTGGGCAGTGAGCAGACCAGCAGCTGGAACATCAAGCGTTCGCAATCTGCAACACCCGGTGATTGTTCACCGGGTGTTGTGCTGCGCGGTGGGATGCCTGCCGGCGCATGCCGCGCATCGCCGATACGCTGGCCCATGCCCTTTGCCTCGCCCCTTGCTGGTCTGCCCAACAAACGCCACATCTGGGGCTGGATCAGCTTCGACGTTGCGAATCAGTCGTTCACGCTCATCATCAACACCCTGCTGTTCTCGATCTTCTTTCAGCAGGTTGCGGCTGCCGGTCGCGACAATGTCGACACGCTCTGGAGCATCCTGTTTGCGACGAGCATGCTCTGCGTGGTGGTTGCCAGCCCCATCGCGGGGGCAGTTGCCGATGCACGGGGCACGAAGAAGGTGTGGCTGCTGACAACGGGGTTTGCGTGCGGCATCCTCACGTGCCTGCTCGCGCTCATCGAGCCCGGCATGCTGTGGCTCGCGTTCTTGCTCTACATCCCCGCGAACTTCTGCTTCAACCTGGGAGAGAACTTTCTGGCTGCCTTCTTGCCCCAGCTTGCGCCGCGCGAGCGAGCGGGCAGGCTGAGCGCGTTCTCGTGGGCGATCGCGTACAGCGCTGCGTTGTGCATGCTGCTGACCACGGCTTTCACGATGACCGCGCTGAAGCTGGAAGAGCCAGAGAAGTGGCGGCCTTTCTTCGTCGGTGCGGGCGTGTGGTTCATGCTATTTGCGATTCCCACGCTGCTGTTCCTTCGCGAGGAGCGCGCGCAGAGCCGATCGAGCGTGCGATCTGCCGCTGGGGATGCGCTCGCGCGCATCCGCCGCACGCTGAGCGAGCTGCCGAAGTTTCGCGACCTTGCGATGCTGCTGGTCGCGTCGTTCTTCTATGGTGGGGCGATGGCGGTGATTGTGAGCTTCGCGAGCATCATCGCGGGCGACTTTGGGTTTCAGTCCAAAGAGCTGGTGATCTTCATCGCGGTCATCACCATCTCGGGCATCGCGGGCACGCTCATTCCCATGCTGCTGCAGGATCGCCTGGGGCACAAGCGCATGACAGTCGCGCTGCTCGTGCTGTGGCTCGCCACCAGCGTGTTCCTCGCGTTCATCAGTTGGCGGCACCAGGCAGGGCAGCTGGACGCGGCGTGGCCCGTGTGGCTCGCGGGCAACCTGCTGGGCCTGGGGCTGGGGTCACTGGGCACCGCAAACCGCGCGTTCGTGGGCTACCTCACGCCCAAGGACCGCAGCGCCGAGTTCTTTGGGTTGTGGGGGCTCGTTTTCAAGCTCGCCGCGGTGCTCGTGGTGCCCTTCGGCATCGTGAAAGACCGCCTGGGCAAGCCCGAAGCGCTGCTCGTGCTGAGCGCGATGGTGATCGTGGGACTGGTGCTCACGCTTTTTGTGAACGAGAAGCGAGGAGCAGCGGCGGCGGAGAGCGCATAGCGGCTGGACGGCAGGCAGGGCGCACGGGTGGGGTGGGCTTGTTGTGGGAGCATCGTTCTTTAGCACAGAGACACAGAGGGAGAGAGCAAGATGAGAAGAGAGAGGGAGATGATGTGGGCGAGATCGGGATAGTGGGCGCTTCGAAGCGACGAACTGCAATGGAGCAGGCCACAAGCGAGGAACGCCTTGTCCCTTGTTTCATGTCTCTTGTTTCTTGTCTCTTGTATCCGGGAACCTGTCGCCAGTTCCCCGTCTCTTCTTCTCTCCTCTTCCTCTGCGTCTCTGTGTCTCTGTGCTGAGGCGTTTTCTTCGCTTTGCTCACGCCCCCAGCTTCTCATCCAGGAACGCCACGACCTTGTCGCTTGCGATGCGCTGCTGGCTGCCGTCGTCGCGGTTGCGCACCGTGACGGTCTGGTCCTTCAGCGTGTCGCCATCGACCGTGAAGCAGAACGGGCAACCGGCTTCGTCCATGCGGGCGTAGCGCTTGCCGATGCTTTGCTTCTCGTCGAACTCGATGAACCCGAGCTTGCCAAACTTCGCGCGCACCTCGTCGTAGATCTTCTCCGCGACCTCGGGCATGCCGTCCTTGTTCACGAGGGGGAAGACCGCCGCCTTGATGGGCGAGATGCGCGGGTGCAGCTTCATCACCTCGGGGCTGGGGCGGGTTTCGTCCTTGGTGTAGGCCTCGCAGAGCAGCGCGAGCACGCCGCGATCGAGGCCCGCTGCGGGCTCGATGCAGTGGGGGAGGTATCGCTCGCCTCGCGTGCTGCCATTGGGCAGCAGCTCGCCGCGCGTCTGGTCGAAGTACTCCAGCTTTGCGCCGCTGTGTTTTTGGTGCTGCGTGAGGTCGTAGTTGCCGCGGTGGGCGATGCCCTCGAGCTCGCCAAAGCCTGGCGCGGTGAACGGGAAGCGATACTCGACGTCGCTCGTGCCGACGGAGTAGAACGCGAGTTCGTCCTTCTCGTGCTCGCGCAGGATGAGGTTCTCGCCCGCCAGCCCAATGCTCTGCCACCACGCCATGCGGAAGTCGCGCCAGAACTTGTACCACGCAAAGCTCTCGTCGGGATGGCAGAAGAACTCGAGCTCTGCTTGCTCAAACTCGCGCGAGCGGAAGGTGTAGTTGCGAGGCGTGATCTCGTTGCGGAAGCTCTTGCCCGTGTTGCCGATGCCGAAGGGGATCTTCACGCGCGACGAGTCGACGACATTCTTGAACTGCAAGAAGATGCCCTGCGCAGTCTCAGGGCGCAGATACACGCGATTCTCTTCCGCTTGCGTCAGGCCTGCGAAGGTCTCGAACATGAGCTTGAATGCTGCGGGTGCACCGAGCGGGCCGCCGCAGCGTGGGCAGGGCTCCTGCAGGCCCGTCGCGTTCAGTTGCTCAGTTGCAAGGTGTCGCACGATCTCTTGCAACTCGGGCGGTGCATCGGGCTGGCCATTCACGCGCGTCGCAAGCCACGACATCGTGACCTCGGTGTTGCGGACGACCGCGAGATTTGGCGCGAGCCGCTTGCCCTTTGTCTTGGCCCATTGCATCACCGTCGCAGAGTTCATGCCAGGCGTCTTCGTGCCTGCGGTTGCGGGCTCGAATGTCTGGATGAGCGACTGAAACCACTCAGATGTCGTCACCAGAATGTCCCAGTATTGATCTGCGCGCACAAAGTGCCCGCACCCTGCACACTTCCGCATTGGATCGGCAAAGCCCGCGAGGTGTCCGCTTGCTTCCCACGTCTTTGGATGCTGAATGATGCAGGTTTCGAGCGGCACGCACTCCACACGCTTGCCATCAGGCCCCTTCTGCCCCCAGCACGGGTTCAGGATCATGTCCTGCCACCATGCCTCGCGCAGGTTTTTCTTCATCTGCGCGCCCAGCGGGCCATAATCCCAGAAGCCGTTGATGCCGCCGTAGATGTCCGACGCTTGAAAGATAAATCCGCGGCGCTTGCAGAGTGCCATGATGGCATCCATCGACTTGGGAGCGGTGGTCATAGGGGGCGAGTGTAGTGGGGCAGGGCCCGCTTGTCGGCTGGCTTTCGGCCTTTGCCGCACCCTTCTATGCTCCGCCATGAGCTTCTTTGGGTGGCGAACCCCACAGCAAACGCCGCAACAGACCGGGGAGCAAACTCGGAGACAAGCCGGGCAGCAAGCCCCGCAGCAAAGCCCGCTGCGCCCGCATGCCGCGCCCCTTGCCGCACGCGTTGCCCTGCTCGGCTCGCTCTGCTGCCTTCCGGCATGCACCATCCACGCGGGCGGCACGCAAGACCCCGCGCTGATTGCCGATCAGCTCCGCACGCGCGTGGCGGAGCTTGAGTCGCAGCTTGCGACGCAGCAAAGCGAGCTGGCCGAGCTGCGCGCGAAGCTTGCGCAGGCGAGCGCAGCGCAGAGCGCGGAGCTCTCGCCCGAAGAGCTCGCGGCTATCCCGACGCCCGTCGGCCTCACCATCGACGCACGCTCGGGCCTCTCGCGCGATGGCACGGAGCTTGAAGTGCTCGTGACGCCCGTGGATGGTCGCCAGCGATTCGTGCAGGTTGCGGGCACGCTTGCGGTGCAGGTGTTTGCGATTGCCCAGCAAGTTGAGCAAGCGGGCGAGCAATCGGGTGAACAAGCGGGCGGCGTGGATGGCGGTGTCGCCCAGCCCGCCGAGCCCACGGCCCCCTTGTGGTCGCGCCAGCTCAGCCCCAGCGCACTTCGCGATGCCTATCGCTCGGGCTTTCTTGGCACGCACTACCTGGTTGCGATTCCGCTCAGCCCCGAGCTGCGCGCGGCCCACGCCTCGGGTGGGCTCGACGTCCGCGTTTCGCTCAACCTCGCGGCGAGCGATGGGACGCTCACGACCGCCCGCTCGCTGCACGCACGCTAGGTCACGCGTCTACTTCGTCGCCGCGATCGCCGAGGGCTTGTCAAACGGCACGGGCGAGAGCTCCACGGTTGGGTTGCGGCTGCCAAAGAACCGCAGGGGCCAATCGTCGGTCAGCAGCACAACGGCCCGCCCGCGATCGTCAAACGCGAGCCTCGCGCCATCGGGCGTTTCGGGCAGGTCGAGCTCTGACAGGTCCTCGATGCGCGGTGCGGCTTTTTCCTTCACGCGCCACCAGCGCGTGAGCGTGTAGCTCGTCATCTCCACGCGGCATTCTGCGCCATACTCGCTCTGCATGCGATACGCCAGCACCTCAAACTGCAGCGGGCCAACCGCCGCGAGCAGGGCCACTTTCTGCGCCCCGCCCACGACCTCGAACCTGCGTGCCACGCCCTCCTTCAGCAGCTGCTCGAGCCCGAGGTTGAAGCGCTTGTAGTTGCCGGGCTGCGGGTTGTGCAGATACGCAAAGCACTCGGGGGTGAACTCCGGGATTTCGTCGTACACGATGGTGCGATCGTCGGTCAGTGTGTCGCCAATGCCAAACAGGTCGTTGCCGACGAGCCCCACGACATCGCCCGCGACCGCGTCCTCCACGGTCTCGCGCTGGTTGCCAAAGAGCTTGGTCGCGTTCCCCAGGCGCACGCGCCGCCCGCTCTGCGAGTGCACCACGAACATGTCGCGCTCGAACTTGCCCGACACCACGCGGACAAACGCGATGCGATCGCGGTGGCGCGGGTCCATGTTTGCCTGAATCTTGAAGACAAAGCCGCTGAATCGCGGGTCGCTGGGCTCGATGGTGCCCGTCGTGCTCCGTCGCGCGGTGGGGGGGCTGCTGTGCGCCAAAAACCCGTCCAGCAGCAGCTGCACACCAAAGTTGTTCATCGCGCTGCCAAAGAACACGGGCGTGACCTGCCCCGCAAGCACCGCGGCGGGGTCAAACGCTGCGCCCGCGCCGCCCGCACCATCGAGCATGCGAATCTCCTCGATGCTGTCGTGCTGGGCTGGGCTGTCGAGCTTTGCGAGTAGCTCTGGGTCATCAAGCCCCATCGTGCGCACCGGCGCGGCCCGGGCACCAAGACGCACGCGCTCAAACATGTGCATGGTCTTCTCGAGTCTGTCGTACACGCCCTTGAAGGTTGGGCCGGTGCCCAGAGGCCAGTTCACCGGATAGGCCCCGATGCCGAGCACCTTTTCCAGTTCATCCAGCAGATCCAGCGGCGGCTTGGTGGGCCTGTCGCACTTGTTCATGAACGTGAAGATGGGCACACCCCGCTTGCGACAGACCTCAAACAGCTTGCGTGTCTGGCTCTCGACGCCCTTACCCGCGTCGATCACCATCACCGCGGCATCCACCGCGGTGAGCACGCGATAGGTGTCCTCGCTGAAGTCCTTGTGCCCGGGCGTGTCGAGCAGGTTCACGCGGTAGCCGCTGTAGTCAAACTGCAGCAAGGTGCTGCTGATCGAGATGCCGCGCTGCTTCTCGAGCTCCATCCAGTCGCTTGCGGTCGCGCGCTGGTCCTTGCGAGCTGTCACCGACCCCGCGAGCTCGATCGCGCCGCCATAGAGCAGGAACTTCTCGGTGAGCGTGGTCTTGCCAGCGTCGGGGTGGCTGATGATCGCGAACGTGCGCCGGGGCAGAGCAGGGGCCATAGGAGAGCATCATTGGGGCACGCCTCGCCCGCTGCTATGCGGGCTCGCGGACTTTCTTTGCTGCCGCGACCGCCATCGCGTCGCATCGCTCGTTGATGGGGTGGGCGTTGTGGCCCTTGATCCAATGAAAGCTGATCGCGTGCTTGCCCCGCAGCGCATCGAGCTGCTGCCACAGGTCTTGGTTCTTCACGGGTTCCTTGCTTGCCGTCTTCCAGCCCTTGCGCTTCCAGCCGTCCAGCCAGCTTTCCAGCCCTTGCAGCACATACTTGCTATCGCTCGTCAGCTTCACGCGGCTTGGGCGCGTCAGCACGCTCAGCCCCTCGATCACTGCCTGCAGCTCCATGCGGTTGTTCGTGGTTGCCGCGTCGCCCCCGCTGCCCTCGCGCTCGCTGCCGCTCGCCGGGTGCATGAGCACATACGCCCACCCGCCAGGCCCCGGATTGCCCGAGCACGCACCATCGGTATACAGCTCGACCATGGGCAGGCCATCCTGGGCGGGCGTGTTGGGCGTTAGGGTGCCAGGCGCGTGCGTCACGCCCGGAGGATACTTCTGCGAGGCCAGAAAAGCAAAGACGCCCGCGAGCATGGGCTCGCGGGCGCTTTCGAAAACTCTTTGCACGATCGAGGTGCAACTCGCGGAGCAAGTTGCGACTCGCTTAGCGACGGCGACGCGTCGCGACCAGCCCGCCCAGGCCCACGAGCGCGAGCGCGCCAGGAGCCGGAATCAGCGTGCCTTCGACCGACACGTTGTCGATGCGGTTGCTGCCCGAGGCTGCAGTCGTGGCCTGCGACACGAAGCGGAAGATCACGCTCGACTGGTTGTTCGCCGCAGCGCCGATGCTCACCGTCGTGGTGTAGAGAGCATTGCGCGCGCCGGACGAACTCCACGTGCCGGGCGAGCCGCCGCCGCCGCTCTGCGAGACAACGTAGTTGTCCAGGAGCGTGGTGAAGCTGGTGCCACCGTCGACGCTCATCAGCAGGTCGAAGCTGCTGGGCCCCGTGCTGCTGCGGGCCTGATCCCAGCTCAACGAGATGGTGTCGTAGCCCACGGTCGAAACCGTCGCCTGGTAGTAATCACCCAGCGACCAGTTGTTCGCCGAGAAGCTGAACGGGCTGCCGTTCCCCGCGGGGCTGGTGTACGTCGAGGCGGTGAGGGCCTTCTGCGCGCGCAGCTCGGTGCCGGCGGTCAACGCGCCGGTGTCGGCCGCGCCCACGCTGTAGCTCACGCCCGTCGGCACGAGGCCCGTGCCCGTCGGGAAAGCCGTCACGATGTTCCACTGAGCGATGACAGCGCCTTGCGAAACCGCAGCGCCGACGACGAGCGCGAGCGCGCCCACAACAAATCCGGTCTTCATTGTCTCTCTCCTAAAAACGTTCGGTCTCTCTCGCATCTTTCGACGCGTTGCCACCAAAGGGGTAGCTCGGATGCTCTCACGATGCTGCCTCAGGCCCAGTCCAAAGGACCGGGCGCGATCCAGCGAGAAAGAGTATAACGCGCCCCCGAAATCGACGGAGACGAAC
>JAIYDA010000148.1 GCA_027487735.1 Planctomycetaceae bacterium
CTCACCAGCACCTGCCCCAACAGCGGCTGCAGCAAGAGCGTCTCGCGCCAGGAGATGCTCACCTACATCGACAACAGCGGCGGCAACGACTACCCCTTCTACACCGAGGGGCGCGTCCTGCGCATCGCCACCACCGACGACCTGCGCGAGCAGGAAAAGCTCGAGCAGCGCAAGCACGAGCTCAAGGTCCTCGCCCGCACCATGGCGGCCCGCCTGCACATCAAGGCCAAAATCGTCGAGGTCGAGCCCGTGCTGGGTGGCGAGAGCGTGACGGTGTTCTACTCCATCGAGCTGCCCGCAGATGCCGCCCCGCCCGAGGCGCACGCGCCGCTCCATCATGCCAGTACTCATCCCGGTTCGCATGGTGGCGCGCAAGCCGGCCCCCCGGGCGGAGCCCTCCGCGTCGAGATGCGCGACCTTGTGCGCGAGCTGGGCCAGGCCCTGCGCACGCACGTGGAGATGCGTGCCATCGGTGCCCGCGACGAGGCCCGCCTGACGGCAGACTACGAGAAGTGCGGGCAGTATTGCTGCTGCAAAAACTTCCTCAAGGTGCTCCGCCCCGTGAGCATGAAGAGCGCGAAGGTGCAGAAGGCAACGCTCGATCCGCTGAAGATCAGCGGCCGCTGCGGGCGGCTCATGTGCTGCCTGCGCTACGAGGACAATACCTACGACGAGCTGAGCAAGCGCCTGCCCCGCAAGAAGAGCCGCGTGGGCACGCCCGAGGGCGATGGCGTGGTGCTCGACAGCCAGATCCTCACGCAGCTCGTGCTGGTGCTGCTCGACCGCGCGGGCGACGATGGCAAGCCGCGCCAGATCGCGGTCGCGGTTGAAGACCTCTCGCCCGTGCAAGACGCCAAGGGCCCCACGGGCGACGTGCAAGAGCGCATCCGCGCCGCGCAAGATGCCGCGCGGGCCGACCGCCGCCGCCCCGGTGCCGCAGGCCCCAGCGCGATGGGCGCGACGCTGAGCACCCGCCCGCAAGCTCCGCAGCCCGCGAGTGATGACGACTTTGCGGAAGCGCCGGACAAGCCGACTGACCAGCGCGCTTCGCAGCCAGCAAGGCCCGAGCAATCGCGCGAGCCGCGCCCGAACCCTGCGGCGCAGCAGCCGCGCAGCCAGCCCAATCGCGAGCCCAATCGGGATGCAAATCGCGATGCGCCCCAGCCGCCGCGCGTGCCGCAAGCGGGCGAGCGCCCGCGCATCCACCAGCGCGGCAAGCCTGCCCCGCGCGGGCCCCATGCACCTCAAGCTCCGCAACCACCGCAAGCCCCGCAAGGCTCTCCACCGCCGCAAGCGCGCGATGGCAAGCCCCCAGCGCCGCGCCCGCCCCAGCCGCCGCGCCCTCCGCGCAGCAAGGACGACGAGATCGACGAGATCATGGGCGACCTGCTTGGTGGTGGTGGTGGTGGTGGTGGCGAGCGCCCGCGCCGCCCTGGCCCGCCAGGCCCGCGCCGCAACGATCGCGGACCGGACTCACGCGGCCCAGACTCACGTGGACCAGACTCGCGCCGCCAAGACCCGGGCCGCCAAGACCCGCGCGGCCCACGCCCGCCCCGCAATCGCCCTCCACAGCAAGGTGGCCAGCAAGACGGCCAGCAAGGTGATGGCGGGGGCGATGCGCCGCCGCCGGTTGGGCCATGATCCAGCCGTGATCCAGCCATGATGCAACCGCCCTCGGGCCTCACTCCCCCGCCTGCGCGTACGCTTGCGCCCGCTATGACCAACGCCTTGCACCAGAGCTTTGACTCGCTTGTTGTGGGTGGCACGCTGCACACCGCGCAGCGTTCCTTCGCCGCAGACATCGCCATCGTGGGGCATCGCATCGCTGCGGTCGCTCAGCCCGGCACGCTTGCCCGCGCGAGTGCCAAGCACGTCATCGATGCGAGCGGGTGCGACGTGCTGCCCGGGTGCATCGACGTGCACGTGCACCTTGCCCTGCCCTTCTGCGGCACCACGAGCTGCGACGACTTTGCCTTCGGCAGCCAGGCCGCGGCATGCGGGTGCGTTACGAGCGTGATCGACTTTGCGATTCCCTCTGCGGGCCAAACGCTGCGGCAAGCGCACGAGGCGTGGCTCGCAAAGGCCCAGGGCCAGAGCCTGGTGGACTATGCCTGGCACCTTGCCATCACGCGCGACGAGCACCTGAGCGAGATCGAGAAGATGGTGGAGCTTGGGCTGCCCACCTTCAAGGAGTTCATGATCTATGAGAGCGAGGGGTGGAACAGCGACGACGCGCGGATGTATCGCACGCTGCAGCTCATGAGGCATCACCACGCGATGCTGCTCGTGCACGCCGAGAGCAGCCGCGTGCTCGATGCGCTCATCGCCCAGCACCACACGCCCGAGCAGATGCGCAAGCACGGGGCGAGGCTGCACCCGCTCACGCGACCGAACTTCATCGAGGCGGAGGCGATCGAGCGTGCGGCCCACTGGTGCAAGGTCACGGGGGGCATGCTGTATGTGGTGCACATGAGCACGGCGGAGGGCGCGGAGATCGTGCGGCGTGTGCGGAGCGAGCACGCGCCGCTCATGGCCGAGACGTGCACGCAGTATCTCACGCTGACGGACAAGGTGTTCGACGGACCCGACGGGCATCTGTTTGCCTGCTGCCCACAGGTGAAGAAGCAGGCGGATGTCGATCGCCTGTGGCTGGGCCTGCACGATGAGGTGAAGGTGGTGAGCACCGATACGTGCAGCTTCACGCGCGCCCAGAAGCGCATGTGGTGGAACGAGGCGGAGGGCTATGGGGACTGGACGAAGATACCCATGGGCCTGCCCGGGCTCGACACGATGGTGCCCCTGATGTACACGCTGGGCGTGCAGGGCGGGCGCATCACGAAGAACAAGCTCGTGGAGCTGTGCGCCAGCAACCCCGCGAAGATCATGGGCCTGTGGGGCAAGAAGGGCGACATCGCGCCGGGCTTTGATGCGGACCTCGCGATCATCGACCCGCGTGCGAGCAAGATCGTGACGCCCAAGAACTTGCAGAGCAGGTGCGACTGGAACCCCTACGAGGGGCTGCAACTCGCGGGCTTTGCACGCACCACGCTGGTGCGCGGGCGCGTGGTGGTGGAGGGTGGCGAGCCCGATGAGAGCTTGCGCGGGCATGGTGGATTTCTGATGCGCGGCAGGCCGATGTTGCTGTGAGTGGAGGAGGATGGAGTTGGGGCAGATGTGGTGAGGTGCGGCGCGAGGTGCTGGTCGTGAGGCATTCGGCATTCGGGATTTGGCATTCGGCATTCGATAATGCCTTGCAAACGCGGTGCTTTGTGCGAGTCGCACTGCTGTGAGTAAGCTGGTGTGGTGGCGCGGATGTCTTGCGTGTGAGCCGCGAGCTCGAGAGTCTCACCCGCGTCTTAACGCGGCAGCTGATCCAAAAAGTCCTGCAGAATCGCGGCGGCGGCGAGGGCGTCTCGGCGGGCCTTCTTCTGGTCGCGCGTGAGGCCTGAGCGCTGCATCTTCCAGTCGGCGTCGGCGGTGGTCAGGCGTTCATCTTGCTCGCGCACGATGCGGCCTGTGAGCTGCGCGAGGCGCTTGCCGAACGCGCTGGCGGCTTTGGCCTTTGGGCCCAGCGTGTCGTCCATGTTCAGCGGGATGCCGATGACCAGCTCATCCGATGCACCCACCTTGCCCGGCGCGGGGCAGTCTCCCAGCGCGAGCGTCACTTCCTTCGCGAGTGCGCGGAGCAGGGCGTTGCCACCATCCTCGGCGAGGGGCACCTCGATGGCTTTGAGCGGGCTGGCCAAGCGCAGCACGCTATCGCCCAGGGCCAGGCCTGTGCGCTTGTCGCCGAGGTCGATGCAGAGGTAGCGCATGGGGGGCATGGGCAGCGCGAGTATACTCGCGTCGCCTTGGTGGGCTCCCTATCGCCGGGAGTGCGCGGCGTTTCGCCGCGGGCGTCGCACACGCGTCGCTGAGTATTGCACGGCACACCTGCCGGTGTGCGCAAGGCAGGTCTGCGGTGGGCCCACAAGCCCACGCAGGCATTGATCGACGGGTGCTGAGCGAGCCGCGACGGAAAGTCTGCATGGCGATCATCGAGCTCATCTTGTTTCTCGTGCGGCGGCTGCTTGGGCGTCATCCGTCGAATGTGTTTGACTTTGCTGGCAAGAGTCGCCGCCCGCCACCCAAGGTGCCTGTGGGCGCGCACGCAAAGCTTGCCCCGCCCAAGTTCACGCCGCCGAAGCGCACGCTCGACACGCTCGCGAAGCGGCTTGGGTATTCCACGGATGCGCTGCGGGCGATGCGACCCGCGTACACCGAGTTTCACAAGCAAAAGCGGGGCGGGGGCGTGCGCGTGCTGTTTGCGCCCGATGCGAACACCAAGGGCGTGCAGCGGCGGATTCTCGCGCTCGTGCTGAACGCGTCGCGATCGCACCCGGCGGCGTATGGCTATGAGCGCGGGCGCGGCACGGTGGACCACGCGAACGTGCATGCGGGGCAGGCGGTGGTGATTGGCATCGACATTCGAGACTTCTTTCCGAGCACCGATGCGGCGTGGGTGCGGGAGTACTTCATTGCAGTGGGCTGGGACGCGAAGGCAGCGGACGTGCTGACGAAGCTGACGACGCATGATGGCTCGCTTCCGCAGGGCGCGCCGACGAGCCCGAAGCTGTCGAACCTTGTGAACCATCTGCTCGATGCACGGTTGCAGGCGCTCGCGAAGGCCTTTGGTGCGAGGTACTCGCGATATGCCGACGACATCACCTTCAGCCTTGCACACGATGATCAGCGGCTGGTGAAGAACCTCGTGAACTTGACGTCGAGCGTGCTGTTTGACTGCGGCTATCAGATGCACATGAAAAAGAAGCTGTTTGTGCGGCGCAAGCACCAGCGGCAGCAGATCTGCGGGTTGGTGGTGAACAACGGGCCGCCTCGCGTGTCGCGCGAGACGAAGCGCATGCTGCGGGCTGTGGAGCATCGGCTCGCCAAGGGGAAGAAGGCGACGCTGACGCGCGAGCAGGTGGCGGGGTGGCGGGGGTATATCGCGATGGTGGAGGGGCGCGCGGGGGGCGGCGAGCGGAAGTAGCGTGGGCTGCGCACGAAGTGTCTGAGTCTTCGAGCGCTCGGCCTCAGAGCTCTGGCGCAAACCCGCGTCGCATCGTGTTCTCTGTCACGGCGCGGGGCTCGACGAACTGCAGCAGATAGTCCTTGCCGCCCGCCTTGCTGCCCACGCCGCTCATGCCGAAGCCGCCGAAGGGCTGGCGGCCCACGAGCGCGCCGGTGATGCCGCGGTTGATGTAGAGGTTGCCCACGCGGAACTCGCGCTTGGCTTGCTCGATGTGGCTGGGCTTGCGGCTGAAGACGCCTCCGGTGAGCTTGTAGGGCAGGCTGTTGGCGATGCTGAGCGCTTGCGAGAAGCTGCTGGCGTGCACGATCGCGAGCACGGGGCCGAAGATCTCTTCGCGCGCCAGCTCGTGCTCGGGCGCGACGCGCGGGAAGATGGTGGGAGGCACGAAGCGATCGAGGTTGGCTTGCACGAAGGCGTCGCCCGTTGGGAGGGGCAGCTGCTCGCACGCGAGGCCCGAGGCCTTGGCCCGCTCGATGAAGCCGCGAATCTTGCTTGCGGCTTCGGCGTCGATGACGGGCGCGATGTCGGTGCCGCCGCGCAGGGGGTCGCCTATGGCGAGGGCCTTGGTGGCCTCGATGAGGCGGCGGCGGAAGGTGGTGATGGCGGGGCCATCGGGCCCTGCGTCGTCGACGACGATGCAGCGGCTGCACGCGCTGCACTTTTGGCCCTGGAAGCCGAACGCGCTGTGGCGCACGGCAAGGACCGCCTCATCAAAGTCAGCGCTGGTGTCGATGATGAGGGCGTTCTTGCCGCCCATCTCGGCGATGACGCGCTTGATGTGCGTGGGCGGATTGCTTCGCAGCGCGGGGTTGCTGAAGGGCGAGCCCGGGGCGCAAGCGGTTGCGATGTCGAGCCCCACATCGCGCGAGCCTGTGAACGCGACGAGCGCGACGCGCGGGTCGCGCACGAGGGCGGCGCCGGTGGTCTCGCCCGGCGCGGGGCAGAAGTGCAGGCAGTCTTTCGCGAGCTGCGCGGGCACGCCCTCCTGCGTCATCGCTTGCTTCAGGATGTCGCACAGAATGCTTGCGATGCCCGTGGTCTGCTCGGCGGGCTTGACGACGACGGTGTTGCCCGTGACGAGGGCCGCGACGACCATGCCGCAGCAGATGGCGAGCGGAAAGTTCCACGGGGCGATGACGACAGCAACGCCCTTGGGCTGATAGAACGTTTCGTTCAGCTCTCCCGCGAAGCGTCCGAGGCGGGTGCGGCTGAAGAGGGGCATCGCCTCGCGCGCGTAATACTCGCAGAAGTCGATCGCCTCGCACACGTCGGCGTCGGCTTCCTTCCAGGTCTTGCCGGCTTCGCGGATCATGACGCCGCTCAGGCCATCGCGCTGCTCGCGCATGATGCGGGCTGCGCGGACGAGGACGCGGGCGCGGAGCATCGCGTCGGTGTCTCGCCATGCGGGGAAGGCCTTGTGCGCGACGTCGAGCATCGCGAGGCCCTGCTCGGGCGTGCGATCGCTCGCGACCTTGGGCACGGTGGCCCGGGCGATTGCGCTCGCAAACGCGGTGCGCTGGGCGCTGTCGCTGAAGTCGCGCAGGGGCTCGGTAAAGAAGGGCTTGCCCTGCGCGCTGCCATCGCCCAGCCCGTCGATCGCGACGCTGAGGGCGTGGCGCTGGCTGGCGGGCAGGGCGTTGTCGAGGCTTGGGGCTGCGATGACGCCGGGCGTGCCCGCGCGCGGCGCCGGGGCGCGCAGCAACTGCCCCGCGTCGACGTTGTCCATGAAGCCCGCCTTGAGCCAGCTCTCGTTGCTGGTGTTCTCGAGCAGGCGGCGCACGAGGTAGGCCATGCCGGGGATCATCTCGCCCACGGGCACGTATTCGCGCATGCGCAGGCCCAGCTCTGCGGCGGCGTGCTTGAGCTGGTCGGCCATGCCGTGCAACATTTGCAGCTCGAGCGCGTTCTTGGGCAGGCCTCGGGCCTCGAGGCCCGCGAGGGCGGCAGCGATGCTGCGCACGTTGTGGCTGCCCAGGGCCAGCTTCACGCCGCCCACGCCCGCGGTGCGGGGCGTGCTATCGAGATAGACCTGCACCATGCGTTCGAAGCAGGCGTCGGTCTGCCACTTGCTTGCCCACACGGGGCAGGGCCAGCCGTGCATGTCGCTCTTGATCGTCTCGGCGTCCCAGTATGCACCCTTCACGAGGCGCACCGTGACCTGCTTGCGGTTGGCCTTGGCCCAGTCGCAGATGCGGCGCGCGTCTTCGACGCCGCTGCGGAGGTAGGCCTGCATCGCGAGCCCGGCCTGAAAGTTGATGGTCTGCACGCAGTGCTGGAAGAGGTCGAGCGTGAAGTCTTTCAGCTCGTGATGCTCCATGTCGAAGTTCACGAAGACGCCACGGTCGCGCGCGGTTTCGAGGATTGGCAGCAGGCGGCGCAGCAGGTCGCGCATGCCTCCTTCGGGGTCGGTCACGCTGAGGCGGGCGCTGAGGGCGGAGATCTTGATGCTCACGTTGCAGCGCGGGATTGCGCCCAGGTGGTCGCTCTCGAGCCGGGTGTTGGGTGCCCAGCCTGCCATCGCGCCGGGCAGGGTTGCGACGAGGTCCATGTATTTGTGGGCGTAGCTGTCGGCTTCTTCGTCGCTCACGCAGGTTTCGCCCAGCAGGTCGACGCTGCTGGCGATCCCGTCCTTCCAGAGGGATTCGAGGCCTGGGAGTGCGGTCTTGGCGTCGGTGCCTGCGATGAACTTGCCCGCCATGCCCTTGATCTGGCTCGCGATGACGCCCGTGGCGGTGCCCTTAAGGAGGCTGCCTGCTTTGAGGGCGGTGGCGATGGCGGGCGGCACGTTCACGCCCGGCTGGTTCATGTAGTCTTGCAGGTGCTCGAAGATCGCTTCGGGCGTTTTGAGCATGGGGAATGCGTCGGTAAAGCGGAACATCTGGACCTTGAACTCAGGGTCCTTCATGCTCCACTCCATCATCCAGTCGGAGTAGAACTTGCTGCTGAGCACGCTGGTTTTGTGGGCCCGTGCCTTGGCAAGGAACTCGCTGCCAAGCTCGAACACGCGCTGCTCGAGCCCTGCGGGCGTGGCGGGCGATGCGCTGGGCATGCTGGTGGGGCTGGGCACGACGATGGTCTGCGGCTGGGCCTTGGGCTTGCGAGAAAAGAACCCCATGAGCGAAACCTCCTGCGGATGGCAGCCAGCGAGAGAACCTGCGACGCGGAATCGTACGGGGCTGTGCGTATCGCGGCCCTGCGTCCGTCCGTACTGGCTTCGCATTGCTTTCGCTTCGCGGCTCGCGGCTGATGCAGGCGGATTGGCGTAGGAGAGCTCACGCATTTGCCTCTGCGATGCCAAGCCCCTCCATATCCTGCGACTGCATGGCGAAGCGCGCAGAAACACCACCAAAGTCCAAGGCCCGCTCGCGCGGTGAGGGCGGTGGCCCCATGCTGGGCCAGTCGCGCGCGATCGAGGTCGAGGCTCCGCCTTTGCCTGCGCTGCCGCCGCCATTGCCTTTGTCGCGAATCGTGGGGCAGGGGCGCGCGGTGGGGTTGCTGGAGGACGCGATCGCGAGCAAGAAGCTGCACCACGCGTGGATCTTCGAGGGGCCCGAGGGCGTGGGCAAGTGCACCACGGCGTTTGCGTTCGCCTCGCTGCTGCTGGACCCCACGACCGAGTGCGGGCTGTCGGGCGGCGTTGTGTGCGATGAATCCAGCCCTGCGCAGCGGCTGCTGCGCGCGGGCACGCATCCGGACTTGCAACTCATCACGCGCGAGCTGAGCGCGTATCACCCCGACGCGGTGGTTCGCAAGAAGAAGCAGACGAACATCCCCATCGATGTCGTGCGGCACTTTGTCATCGCGATGGGCGGGCTCGCGCCGTCTGCGCCGACGAGCATGCAGAGCCTGGCCCGCAAGGTCTTCATCATCGATGAGGCCGACTACATGGAGACGGCATCGCAGAACGCGATACTCAAGTATCTGGAGGAGCCGCCGCCGCAGGTCGTGCTGGTGCTGGTGTGCAGCTCGCCCCATCTGCTGCTGCCCACGATTCGCTCGCGCTGCCAGCGCGTGGGGTTTACGACGCTCTCGCGCGGGCAGCTTGATCACTGGCTGAGCGATGCACAGGAGCGGGGCGAGGTGCCCGAGCTTTCACCACAGCACCGCGAGTTTCTCCTGGGGTTTGCGGATGGTGCGCCGGGCTTGCTGCTCCGCGCGGTGCAGGGGGGCGTGCACCACTGGTACGACACGCTTGCCAAGCCCCTTGGCGATGCGGCCCAGGGCATTCATACCGCTGAGCTGGGCGGGATGATGAACGGGTTCATCGACACGTGGGCGAAGGCGCAGGTGGAGCAGAACGACCGCATCAGCAAGCAGAACGCGAACAGCGTGGCGGCGGGCTGGCTGTTTCGGTTGCTGTCGTGGCATGCGAGGCAGCGCTTGCAGCGGCAAGCGACCGAGCTCGCAACGCTCGGGCCCGATGCGCCCGAGCCTCGCGCGCTGCGCGATATCGACGCGCTGCAGGCGGCGCAGGCGGAGCTTGAGGCGAACTGCAACATGCAGATGGTGATGGAGAAGTTGAGCGCGGAGTTGGCGGGGGGGTAGAGCGGGAAAGCGATACAGGGCAAAGCGATGAAGCGATAAAGAAGCAAAGCAGCAAAGCAGCAAAGCGAGAAAGCCGCGAAGGCATGCGGGTGCCGGAGCTTGTTGCCTGTGGTGTGTTTCTTGTCTCTTGTGACTTGTCGCCTGTTTCCCGTTCCCCGTTCGCCGTTCCCCGTTCGCCGTTCCCCGCTCCCCGCTCCCTCATTCCCCCGCGGCTCGGGCCAGCAGCTCGGCGAGCAGGCTTTCGTTGCCCACCTTCCAGGTTCGCACGGGTCTGCCGCGAATGAAGATGGCGGGGAGGTTGGTCACGCCCGCGTCGAGGGCGGCTTTGGCGTCGGTGGCGATTTGCTCGTCGACGAAGGGCTGGGCCATCGCGGTGGTGAGCAGCTCTTTGGTGAGGGGCTCGGTGGCTCCTGCGTCGAGAAAGCTTGGGGCTGCGGCGGCGGCGGTGTCGAGCGTGAGGGTTTCGAGCACGCCTTGCTGCATGATCCACTCGTGGGCACGCCAGCGGGCTGCGGGGCCTGCGAGCATGTCGACGGCTTCGACAAGGCGAGCGGCAATGCAGGCTTTGTCGTGCTTGGTGAAGGGAACGTGCGGGTTGCAGGCCTGATTCACGGGAAAGTGCACGAAGCTGTATCGCATGGATGGCGTGGGGGCAGCGTTCGATGTGGCGAGCAAGGCGCGGATGGCGGCGTCGGCCTCGCGCGTGCCGGGTTCGGCGTAGTCGCCCACGATGACGATGGAGAGGGTGCCCTTCGTGGCGCCGCCGCCACTCTTCACGCGCCTTGCGAAGCGCTCGGGCAGCGTGCGGGGAAGGGCCTTTGCAAACTCATCGAGGGCGCGCTCGCGGGCGGTGAACGCGATGTCGCTGCCCAGCGCGGCTTTCGCGGGCTTGGTGGCGGCGAGGGCTGTCACGGCACGCACGAGTGCGTCGGGCGCGGTGTAGCCGCGAAGCTCGATGCCGTTGATGAAGATCATGGGCGTGAAGGCGATGCCGAGACTGTTTGCGAGCGTGGTGTCTTCGGTGATGAGGGCTTTGATGGGCGGGCTTTCGAGCGTGCGGAAGAAGAGGGCTTCGTCGAGCTGCATCGTGCGGACTTGCTGCGCGAGGGCCTCGCGTGTGAACGAGCCGTTGTTCTCGAAGAGCCAGGTGTGCATCGTCCAGAATGCGCTGCTGCCGCCCAGCAGGCCCGCGGTTTCGCTCGCGAAGGCGGCGTAGCAGGCGTCGGGGTGGCGGTTCTGCGTGACGTGCGGGTTGCAGAGGGTGGAGATGGGGTAGTGCCGCACGGCGACGGTGAGATCGTCGCGAATGCCTGGGGTCTGCATGAGGCGGAGCAACTGGGCCTCGAGCAGTTTGCAGTCGGGGCATTGATAGTCGGTGAACATCACGATGCGCACCCCTGCCTGGGCTGGTCCCCAGGCGTGGCGGCCTGTGAGGGCGGTGGGGGCGGCGGGTGAGGTGACGGGCTGTGGGGTGGGGGCGGTCGTGGGCGCAGTCGCGGGCGCGGCTGCGGGAGTGGGTTGGGGCTTGTCGCTGGGCTTTTCATTCGGTTTGTCAGTCGGCTTGTCAGTGGGCTGGGTGAGCGCCTGCATCGAGCCTGCGAGCTCGCGCTCGCTGGTGGCGCGGGCTTTGGACTGGGTTCGCGTCTCGATGCCGAAGACCACGGCGAAGCTGAGCAAGAACACCACGAGCGCGAGCCCAACTCCGGCTCGCGGGGCTTGGGTTGCGGCGGGTCTGCGCGAAAGCCACACGCAGGCTACGAACACGAAGTGCAGCACGTGGCTCGCGAGGCAATAGCCGCAGAGCAATCGCTCGGCGATCATGACGGCGATGTACAGGGCAGAAACCAGGGCGCCGAGGGTGACGACGGTTCGCGCGACGACGCCGACTTGTCCGCGGGTGCGGAGCCAGGCGAGGCCGCAGGCGGCGAAGTAGCACAGGCCCACGCCCGCGACCGAGACGTTGACGCCCGGCACGCGGCCCCAGACGCTCTTACTTGCCTGATCGCAAGGACTTGCGTCTCCGCAGCCGGGCAGCGCGACGGAGGCGTTCGCGGCGAGCAGCAGCAAGAGGCAGAGGAAAAAGGCGCCAGCGCAGGCGAGGGTGCCGCCCCAGACCAAGATCGGCGAAGTGGGGGCGGCGGAGGCTGCAATCGGGCTGGTCCCGGGGCGTTGGGCTGGGGCCTGTGAGGAGTCGCGGCGTTGTTTCTGTGGGGTCACGGCGTGGCGGCTCCGAGGGTGGGCGATTGCGTGTGGGGGAGGGGTGGACGAGCGTTGGGACGATCTTGGAAAAACGGCGGGTGGTCTGCATCATTGCAGGTGGCCCAACCGTATCGGAGATAGTCCTCGGTTAAGCAAGTGGTTTCTTGGGTTCGAGCCTTTGGTTCCTGACGTTCCGTTGGGCGAAAGGCGAGGCTCCATTCGTGGGAAGCTGCGTGCGGATCGGCTGGCGTGTGCGGTTGCGTCCTTCTTGGGGCGCTTGTCTTTGGGGTCGGCTTCGTGCCAGTTCTTGGCGCGGGGCCAACTGCACGCGAGGCAATGCTCGTGCGACTTGGGCTGCTTCGCGGCGGCTTGGGCGCGAGCGATCGTCCTGACCATCGTGGGAAAATCGTGGAACATCGTGGGAAGTGTTGATGAGTCTGGCTGGCTTTGGCTTTGCAGGTGTGCGGTCTGTCGCGGCAGAGGTGGCGCGGCGGGCATGCGGGCAAGGCAAGTGTCGGGCGACAGTTCGCAGCGGAGCGAACGGCCTGATGCGCGAGAGGTCTTTGCTCGTGCGCGAGCCCCAAGCGGGCGGTGCGACGGGCGGTTTGAGGAGTTGCATGATGAAGCTTCGTACTTTCTTGACGTTGTGTTGTACGGCCGTGGCGTCGCTGCTGGTCAGCGTGCACTCGGCCCAGGCGCAGGGCACCGTGGGTGCGTGCTGCGTGCGTGCGAATGGTGCTCTCACGTGCGAGCAGCTGACGCCCCAGGCGTGTATCCAGCGGCAGGGCATCTTCCGTGGCGGGCCTTGCTCGGCGACGACGTGCGCTCCGGCTCCTGCTCCGACCGGGGCGTGCTGCGTGCGGACGGCGGCTGGCGGGTTTGAGTGCGTTGTGGTGACGGCTGATGCTTGCCGCACGCGTCAGGGTGCGTTCCGTGGTCCGAACACCTCGTGCGAGGGCGTGAACTGCGCCCCGACGCCCGCGCCCACGGGTGCGTGCTGCGTGCGTACGGCTGCGGGCGGGTTTGAGTGCATCGTCGTGACGGCGGATGTTTGCCGCACGCGTCAGGGTATCTTCCGTGGTCCGAACACCAACTGCGAGGGCGTTTCGTGCGGGCCCACGCCGACGCCCGCTGGCGCGTGCTGCGTGCGGTCGGCTGCTGGTGGCTTTGATTGTGTCGTGGTGACGGCTGAGGTTTGCCGCAACCGTCAGGGTGCGTTCCGTGGCCCGAACACGGTGTGCGAAGGCACGACCTGCACGCCGCCCCCGGCTCCCACCGGCGCGTGCTGCGTGCGCGGTACGGATGGCGCGTTCACGTGCGAGGTTGTGACGCAGTTGCAGTGCGCTCAGCGCAACGGCTTCTATCGCGGCAATGGCAGCGCGTGCGGCGATGGCGCTTGCACCCCGCCCCCGGCTCCCACCGGCGCTTGCTGCGTGCAGGGCAAGGACAGCGCTTCGTGCAGCATCACCACCTTTGAGGCCTGCCGCACTGCGGGTGGCAACTGGGGTGGTCGCGGCTCGACGTGCGAGACGATCAACTGCAACGGCGTGTGCAGCTGCGACTGGAACGACGACAACCGCCTGAACGGTGAAGACCTCCGCACCTTCTTGGAAGACTACCGCGCGGGCAACGCAGACTTCGACGGTGACAACGACACCGACGAGAGCGACCTGCGTGCGTTCATCAACTGCGTCCGCCTCGATCGCGACTGCCGTCGCTGATTGGTGCTGACTGAACGGATAAGAGTTTTTACCGCCGCGGCTCCGAGAGGGGCCGCGGTTTTTTTTCGATGAGAGGCATTCGGGATTCGGGATTCGGCATTCGGGGTTTGGGAGCTCGCGTGCTCTGTGGATTACTCTCGCGGTGGGTCGTGCTCAGCATGAGAGCATGCGCTTCGGGGACTTGAAGTGTGCTCATACTTGCCTGCGATGAACCGTTGAGGCGGGTTGGGTTGGCAAGGTGTAAGACCCGCGTCGTGGCCACGGGGGCGAAACACAACATCGATCACGTCGCCGACGTTCACGGGCTCGGAGCAGAGGCAGTAGAGCGAAACGATGACTGGCGCGTCGCTTCCGGCATCTCCTGGAATGAAGATGGGAGGGCGCTGATTTGGCTTGAGCGGTGCGAAGACGCTTGATGCGTTGAGGCTGCGGTCATTTTTCAAGAGCTTGAGTGCGCGATCGTCGGTATCGGTAAAGAGTGCAAGGCGTTGCCACACGGACACGACCGAACTGCTGCGTTCGACCCAGACGCGCGAGATTGCAACATCGATGATCACGGTCTGTGTGCCGTTTGCACGCACTGCCACGGGCGTCCAGCAGTTGGCGTGAGGCTTTGCGAGGCTCGCGGCTGCCGGCACGACTTGGGTCGCTCGGGGTGGGTAGGCCGGATATCTCGCGGGGATGTCTCCGCCGCAGCCGACGCAGGTTGCTGCGCAGAGCAGGAGCATGAGCGCGAGGGGTGGTGCGCTTGTGGTGGTGTTGGTGGGCATGGGCGCTGGGGGCTGGCTGAAGCTAGGGCGCGGAGGGCACAGGCGAGACGCGTGTGCCACCAGGTGGAGAAGTATCAGCCAGCGGCGCTCAGGGGCGAGGCTTCGCCCGGGAGCATGGGGACGTCGGCGAGGCAGCGGGGCACGGGCGAGCCCAGGTGCTTCTCGAAGTCTTCGACGGTCATGATGGGGACGCGGGGCTTGTTGAGCTTGATGGCGACGAGGAGGTAGGGCACGCACATGCCGCAGCCCATGCCGCAGCCGGTTTTGTCGGCGAGGGCGTGGAGGGGCACGAGGCGCTCGCCGGTGGGGCCGTGCTGGACCATGGACTTGCTCGCTTCGAGCAAGTACTTGAAGGTGAGTCGCTTGCAGATGCAGCGGTCGACCATGCCCGGCTCCTGAGGTGGCACCAGAGCCACGAAGAAAGCATACCAGAACACAAACTGAAAACAAAGGACAATGTCGAGTATTTATTCAACATTGTTGCCAGCATTGGATGAATCGTCTGAAAGCGGGGGTTGCGTGAGGGCTACTGGGCCCAATCGGCCCAATCTGGCACATAGGCGAGCCCGGGTTCGGCACTCACACTGCTGACAAAGCCCGTTCGAGGGGCATCGGGAGCGGGGGTGTGGGCTCGCGCGCTGCCATCGGCGTGGGCGGCCTGGGCTTTGCCAGGGGAGCCATCGCGCGGGCGGGCGTGGCGGAAGGCGGTGGTGGGGGCGGAGTTGGGAAGCCAGCCCAGCGTGGCGTCAAACAGCATGGGCGGATCGAGGAGCGCGGTGTTGCGGAGCGGCGCGTCGAGCAGTGCGTCGGCGAAGACGAGCAGGTCGCTGGGGGCAGTGAGCGAGCTGAGGCGCTGCCAGGGGCGGAAGGCGATTTGCGTTGCCCAGCCTGGCGTGCTGCGCGGCGCGAGGAAGTAGCCGTTGTAGCCGTAGGTGCTGGTGGGTTGCTGCACGGTCAGGCCCGCGGGCTGAGGGCGGTAGGAGCCCCAGGGCTGGGCGGGGCATTCGTAGACGCTGCGGGCGCTGAGTGAGGAGCTGAGGTAGGGGCCAAGGAACCCCGAGTCGTGGTCGATGGTGTCGTTGGGGCCTGCGATGGTGCCCCACCAGAAGCGGCGCAGGGTGGTGGGCGCGGGGGAGGCGGGAGGCGAGGTGGGCGCGGCGACGAGCTGCGCGAGGGGCATGGCGGCGTCGCGATGGTCGTTGGCGTAGGTCGTCCAGGCGAGGACGAGCTGGCGCTGGTTGCTGAGGCAGGTTGCGCTGCGGGCGGTGTCGCGCGCGCTGGCGAGCGTGGGGAGGAGGAGCGCGGTGAGCACGGCGATGATGGCGAGGCAGACGAGGAGCTCGATGAGGGTGAAGGCGCGGCGCGCCGTGCGAGGGCAGCGATGCGCGAGGCGATGGGCAAGGCGATGGGTTGGCATCATGGCGCACCTCCGAGGGTGGGCAGTGCAAGGTGCAGCAGCGCGAAGCGCTCGCGCGTGCGGAGGGCGAGGGCGAGTGTGTCGCGGTCGGCTTGGTTGGTGAGGCCGTCGGCGTTGATGTCGCGCGAGCCTTGGCCCGCTTCCCAGGCGTGCAGGTCGGTGAGGGTGGCAAGGCCGCTGGCGTCGACGTCGAGCGCGGCGGGCGGGGGGCCAAAGGCGGCGAGGCCCGCAGCTCCGGAGCTGTAGAGATTCAGCCCGGCGAGGGCGGGGCTGGCGCCCACTTGTGTGTTCGCGGTGGCAACGACAAAGCCCGGTGCGCTGGGCAGCTGGGCAAGGTCGAGCGCGTGCAACTGCGTGGGTGGGCCCACGCGGTCGCCTGTGGGTGCGCTGCCTGCTGCGACGCGCGCGCTGCCCGCGAAGAGACTGAGGGCGGGGTGATGGATGTAGTGCCCGACGGCGAAGAACTCGCCTTGGGAGAGGAGGTTGTCGTTGTTCGTGTCGGTCCAGGTGCTGAGGGCGGAGTTCCAGGCGCGGGCGTCGGTGCAGAGGGAGGGCCAGAGGGGGAGCGGGGTGAAGCGATCGAGCGATGGCGCAGTGTCGGCGACGCTGGCGCTGGCGAGGCCTGTGCTGAGCAGCAGGCCAGCATCGGGCAGCCAGATGGGGGTGGCGCTGGTGCGGTTGCTGGATGAGCAGGCGAGCACGCTGCCTGTGCCGGCGTCGAGCACGAGGGTGTTTGCGCTGCTGAGGCCACCGGCGAAGGCGTAGCTGCTGGCGGCGAGCGGGGGCCTTGGGTGCACGCGATCGAGCGCGAGGGACACGCCGCTATAGAAGCCTTCGGCGGTGGTGTTCGTTGTGGCCCAGGTGGGCGCGGGGAGGGTGGTGGCGATGGCGCTGAAGGCAAAGATGGTGCCCGGGACTGCGGGGCTTGCGCCGTAGGCGCCGGTGCTCGAGACATAGACGAGCCCGGCTCCGCCCAGCGCGCGCGGGAGGAACGCGGGGGAGTTGCCGCTGCTGCCGCCGATTGCGGCGCGCCAGAGGATTGCGCCCGGGGCGAAGGGGTTGCGGGTTGCGTCGAAGGGCGAGATGTTGATGCACAGCAGTTCGCCCCCGGTGCCCAGCGCAGCGTCGAAGGTGGTGAGGAAGACGCGGTGGGCGCCGGGCGTGTCGGTGGCGAGCACGGGGCTGGCGTTCACGACGAGCCTGGGGAGCGCGGTTTGCCAG
>JAIYDA010000028.1 GCA_027487735.1 Planctomycetaceae bacterium
CTGCCTGCTCGATGGTGCCTCGGGCCAGCCCACCACGCTGCTCGCGGGCGAGGAGCAAGTGGGCGAGCACGCCCGCTGGATTCGCGCCCTGCCCGATGGCGGCGCGGTGCTCGCGACCGCGGAGGGCCTGCTGCGCTTCGCACCGCGCGAGGGCTCGGGCAACGCCAACGTGCTGTGGCGCACGCGCGTCGCCGCCGTCAGCTACTCCGTCGCGGGCAGCATCGTCGATGGCAGCGTGCTCGTGCTCGACACCGACCTGGGCCTGTGGCGCGTGGGCCTGCGCGATGGCGTGCTGGGCCCCGGCGCCGAGCTCGACACGCGCGATCGCCTCAGCATCCCCTTCGAGTCGATCCCGCTCGACACGCCCAAGGGCCGCCTGCTGCTACACACCAGCGCACGCGGCATGATCGCGCACGCCGCCACGGGCACGGTGCTGGGCGTCGATGCGATGCAGCCGAGCGGTCGCATCGAGCCCGCCCTCCTCGCCCGCACGCTGCAAGCCGATGGCTCCGCGGGCGAGCCCATGCTCGTCACCATCGAGAGTGGCGTGCCGCGACCCACCCCTGGCTTCCGCAACGGCATCAACGCCAGCGGCCCAGGCTCGCTCGCACAAGGCTCGCTCGACCCAGGCCGCGCGCTCTTCCTGCGAGCCCCCGACATGACCCTGCTCAACCACACCCGCGTGGGCCTGCCCACGCAGCCCACCAGCCTCGCCCTGCGCGACGGCCTGCTGCTGGTGGGGCAGGATGGAGGCCTGGTGGTGCTGCGCGCGATGGAGGAGTAATGGGGGCCCGTGGGCTGGCGCGGGCGAGCAGAGATTGGTTGCCCCGCCTGTCGCCCCGTGTGTCGCCAGTGGCGAAAACGGTCTCAAAGAGCCCCGCACCCGCGCATGACCGATTTGGACCTCCTCCGACCGAAAGTGCCCCACCGAATGGCAGCCGACGCAAGCACGGAGAAAGAAAAAACCCAAGCGTGAGCTTGGGCTTTGCAAACTTCGAGGAAAGCGTGAAGTGCTCGGGCGCAGCCACCCTTGCTTAGCAATCCCCGCCCGCCAGCACCGTCAAGAACGCGATCAGGTCGCTGTCGTCGGGGAACAAGCCATCGTTGTTGAAGTCGATGTCGTTGCAGGTGCCCGTGGTGCACTCGCCGCCTGCGAGCACGGTGAGGAACTCGATGAGGTCGGCGTCGTCGGGGAAGAGGCCGTCGCCATTGAAGTCGATGTTGTCGCACGGAATCTGCGAGTTGATGCGGATGACGGTGGTCGCGCCGCCGCCCGTGGCAAGGGGCTGACGACCGATGCTCACGCGGCCCGTGGCGTTGTCGCGCGTGAAGGGCACGCTCACGTCGTTGATCGTGACGCTGGCGATGGGCACGTTGCTATCGCTGCGGAGCACAGACTCGACGAAGAGCTGGAAGCCTGTGTTGTTCGTGAAGGTGTGCGCCTCGCCCAGCGCGTCGCGGCTGATGGTGACGTCGACGCTGTGCGAGGGCACGAGCGGGTTCTGCTGCAGCTCGATGTTGCGGAACGTCATGGTGTTCCAGTCGCCCGGCAGCTTGGGCTCGAAGCGCATCGTGTTCGAGCGCGCATCGGGCTTGTACTCCAGGAACATCATGAGCGAATCGGTGAAGAAGCTCATGCTCTCCCAGGCGTTGGGCCACGCGGTCTGCAGGACAAAGTCGTTCTGGCCCGGATAGAGCATGCTGCCCGGGAAGCCCGGGCCCGCGTTCTTGGGCGAGATCTGCTCGGCGCCCAGGCCCATCGGGCCCACGACATCGAGCAGGCGCTCGAGGCGATACTTGTGGTTGTCGATGTCGGCGGTGCCAGGCGTGTAGTCCTGGCGCATCGCGTAGTAGCATCCGTACCACATGGTGGTGAGGAACCAGGGGCCCGCGCCGTGCGGGGCGTTGGCCCAGTAGCCATCACCCCAGTAACGCCCGACGAGGTCGGTCCAGCCATACTGGTCGTTCGGGAAGCCCGCGAAGTAGACGAGGGGCTCGGCGGTTGGGTGGGCGTTGTTGAACTTGCGGCGCACGCCGTTGATGCGGTCGATGACGCGCACCGAGTTGAAGTCGGTGGGGCTGTAGACCTCGAAGGGGTAGACGATGCCGAGCTGGCTGATGTCGGTGTTCTCGCCATCCCAGGCAAGGCGCCCATCCAGCCCGCTCTTCACCCAGCCCGCACGAGTGTTGGCGTCCGCGGCGTCGGCAGCAAAGCCCAGCGTGGTCGCGATCTTCGCGGCGTCCTTCAGGCCCCGGTGCATGTTGGCGTTGCTGTAGATGAAGGTGTCGTAGCTATCTTCCCACAGGTTGTTGCTATACGTGAGGTTGAAGGCCTCTTCCCAGCGCAGGCGGCTGTCGCTGCTGTCCTGCGTCATCGCCAGCACGCTGTCGCGCACCGCGGGGTAGTTGATGGTGAGGTAGTTGCTGTCGCCCGTCAGGTCGTCCACCCACTGCACCGCCCACGGAAAGACGGCTGTGCCGTCGATCTGCGGCGCGCCCCACACCGTGAAGCCGTCGGTCGTGCACTTTTGCTTCCAGAAGCCCTTGCGGCCCCACGCTTCGAAGTCGCGATAGCTGCTCTCGCGCATCCAGTCGATGGCCTTGCGGGCCTCGGCGATGTGCCCGGTGCGTGCGAGGGTGACAGCAGCCCACATCGCGTCGCGCGGCCAAACGTAGTAGTACGCGCCGTTGTGATAGCCCGCGACGATGCCGCCGTGCACGCCGTCCTGGTGCAGGGCGGTGGCGAGCAAGCCGCGCTTCATCAAGCGATCAAACTCCTCGTCGGGGCTGTCGAGCGTCACGCCGCCATCGAGCCAGGTGCCCCAGTAGGCGTCGGTCGTGCTCTGGGTCGAGGCGAGGTTGGTGGCGTAGAACCAATCGAGCATCGGCACGATCTCGTTGTCATACACGCCGTCGCTGCCGGGCATGGGGGCGGTGATGGGCTCGGGGCGGAAGTGCGCACCAGCCATGATGATGTCGACCGTGACATCGACGCCCGGGGGGAGCGTGACGCGGCGGGCGATCCAGCCCTGGCTCTGGTCGGCGCTGGTGTCGCGCCAGGTTTCGTTGGCGGGCTGGCCGTTCACCTTCATCGCTGCCGTGAGGTAGAGGGCGATGTTCTTCTGCATGCTGCCGAAGGTGGTGATGTTGTACTCGTTGGGGGGCACGATGCCCGTGCCCGTGCCCGTCACGGTGCGGGTGGTCTTGTCGAAGGCGGTCATGGCGCCGCGCGAGGCATCCCAGAACATCGCGTCGTAGGCATCGCCGCCGTTGAGGGCGGGGTCCATGTAGTAGTAAACGGTCACGTCCTGCGCCTCGGGCAGGTCGTTGCGCAGGATCATGCGCTTGATGTTCATGTGCTTCTGCTCGCCCGTGCCGAAGAGGCCATCGGGGAAGTCGATGCCCGCGGGGGCAAAGTCAAACTGTGTGATGCTGATGTTGTTGCCGTTGGCGCTCAGCGTCTGGCTGGTGCGCACGGTGTTGGTCTCGTCGGTCAGGTAGCTCTGCTGCACGTTGGTGTAGCTCTGCCCGTTGGGGTTGCTCAGCCAGTGCGTGACGTTGTCGCGCTGCGAGCGGATGCCCACCATCGCCTGGTTCAGGTGCATCTGCCCGCGCTTGTCGGGGCTCAGGCCCGCAGGGAAGGTGTCGAGCCCTTCGCTATAGCCCTCGTTCTTCGTGCCCACGCCCTGCACGCCGCCGGGCGTGGGGAAGTACATGTCCCACATCGTGCCGTTCTGGTCGAGCATCGCGGCCGTAAACGTGTTGCCGATGAAGGCCTCTTCCTTCCAGAACTTCACGGGCGGATAGCCCGCCTGCGGGTTTGGCTGCCCGAAGCCCGCGCCGGGCCACGGTGCCTTCACGGTGTAGTCGAACGTGGGCGTGTTCGTCTCGCCCACGGGCAAACCACCCGGACCGTTCCTCCATGCAGCGATGCGGTAGCGGACGGTGCGTCCATACTCGCGCGCGTCGGCATCCGGAATGCGGATGCGCCACCAATCGTCGTTGCCGCCAAAGCCGTTGGGCTGGTTGCGCACGAACTGGAACGCGCTGGGGTTGGTGCTGCTGCGGATGACGCGGGTGCTGCTGTTGCTGGGCACGCCATTGGCGCCGACAGGCGTGGAGCCATCGACGGTGTAGTAGATGAGCACGACGTCGTAGCTGAACGACGGACCCACCTTGACCCACAGGTCAACCTGTTCACCCTGGCGGGCCACCTCGGGCTCGCGCTGCGTGATGCCACCGGGCTCGCCAAACGTTTGTGCGCCGGGCGTGTGCCCAATGAACGCGGGCTGCGCGATCGCAAGCCCCGCGCTCAGCACGAGCGCCGAGCAAGCCGACACGGAACGCAGACCACCACCGCTCGAAAAGATCGAGTTCATGAAACAAAGACTCCAGAAAGGAAGACACCTCAACTCATCCACATCAGACAGATCGCAGCTCCCAAGCTCGCACAAACGCTCTCGCCGCGACGAAGCCTGCCACATCCGCAATCCCCCACACGCGGCCCAGTATGTTCGCAAAGGGTTGGGAGGTCAAGCGTTAGGAGAGGAAAATGGGGGTTTCTGGGGGAAGCAAGGGGAGGGGCGTGGTTTCTGGAGAAAGCCGTATCTTTGGAGCTGGGCAAAGCTCGCTTTTTTCGGGCGTTGCACGCGCGCTGAAGCCGACAGGCCCCAACAGGTTTCGCCCGTCTCCGCCCTTGCGCCGTCCTATCAATACGCAACTCCGATTGCACGAAAGGGACTCTGCATGCTTGCTCTTCGACGTCTCGCGATGGCCACTCTCGTCTCCGCCGCTGCGCTGCTCGCATCGTGCGACAGTAAAGCTCCCTCGGGCGGCGCGAGCGCAGTGCCGGAGGCAACGCAGCCCAAGCCTGCCGAAAGCAAGCCTGCGGAAACCAAGCCCGCCGAGAGCAAGCCCGCGGCTGCCGCACCCGCTGCAACTCCCGCCGCGCCCACGGGCCCCTCCATCCTCATCGGCCACTTCGGCTCCCTCACGGGCAGCGAGGCGACCTTTGGGCAGTCCACCAGCAACGGCATCAAGCTCGCGATCTCGCAGGTGAACGCGAAGGGGGGCGTGCTGGGCAAGGCCATCGCGCTGAAGGAGTATGACACGCGGGGCGATGCGGGCGAAGCAAAGCTCGCCGTCGAGCGCCTGGTGAAGAGCGACAAGGTCGTGACGGTGCTGGGCGAGGTGGCAAGCAAGCTGAGCCTCGCCGCGGGCCCCGTCTGCCAAGAGGCGGGCGTGCCCATGATCTCTCCGAGCAGCACCAACCCGAAGGTGACCGAGATCGGCGACTACATCTTCCGCGTCTGCTTCATCGATCCGTTTCAGGGCCTTGCCGGCGCGAAGTTCGCGCGCGAGAACCTCAAGGCCCAGAAGGCCGCGGTGCTGGTGGACCAGGCCCAGGCATATGCCGTGGGCCTTGCCGAGCAGTTCAGCAAGAACTTTGTCGCCAAGGGCGGCACGATCGCGACGACGCAGAACTACACGGGCGGCGCGCAGGATTTCACCGCCCAGCTCACCAGCATCCGCGGTGCGGGCGTGGATGTGATCTACATCCCAGGCTACTACACCGACGTGGGCAACATCGCCATCCAGGCCCGCCGCCTGGGCCTGAACCAGCCCATGCTGGGCGGTGACGGCTGGGACAGCGAGCAGCTCGCAAAGATCGCGGGCGATGCCATCGAGGGCAGCTTCTACACGAATCACTACGCACCCGACCAGCCCGACGCGCGCGTGCAAGAGTTCATCCGCGACTACAAAGCCGCCTTCGGCGGCAGCACGCCCGACGGCCTCGCCGCGCTGGGTTACGACGCCGCAAAGCTGCTCTTCGCCGCGATGGAGCGCGCCAAGACCACCGAGGGCAAAGCTCTGCGCGACGCCATCGCCGCGACCAAGGACTTTCCTGGCGTGACGGGCACCATCACCATCGACCCCAACCGCAACGCAACGAAGGCTGCGGTCGTGGTGGAGATGTCGGGCAACCCGCCCGTGCCGACGTATGTGACGACGGTGACGCCGCAGTGAGGGGTGGCGGGGAGGGCAGTCTCTCCCCGCTTCGCGCAGGCGGCACGCCCGCGCCCCTGCCCCCACGACCAGGACCCGAAACCACAATCGCAGCGCACACTTTTTTGTGCGAAGTGCCCACAACGTGCGCACAAATGCGGTTCTGCGCGCACTTCGGCTTGACAGATCGGCGATTTCTTCGATAATCTCTCGCGAGGCATTCGTTCACGGGATCTGCAAAGCGGGGGTTGTATGGCGAAGGGGTTGTCGCCAGTCGCGTCACAAAGTCAAGATCGTTGCTTGGCTCACACCCGGCGCCCGCTTGGCTGGTGGGCTGTGTTCGCCGTGCTCTTCGCGGCCCTCTTCGCGCCCGTCCGGCACGGGTGGGCACAGTGCGAGATCAGCATCGAGCAGTTTGGTGATCCGCGGCTCGAGAACCCGACGTTCTTCACATCGGGCGACCCCGATGGGGCGGGCCCGCTGCCCGAGCAGTTTCTGGTCAGCGCTCGGACGAACTTTTCATCGAGTCAACTGCAAATCATCACAGAGAACACGACCGTTGCGCTTCCGTGGACGATTCCGGTGGGCAGCGCCGTGATGTATCAAGGTCAATGGCACTTTCACACAACGGGCGACACTCCCGGTTCCGCGTCGCTCCGAAGGTGGAATGGCACGACAGTTGAACAGATTCCCCAAGTCGCTGGCGTCATCCGAGGCATGACCGTCCACGAGGGAGAGATCTACGCCGTGACATCCATCGTGAACGGCACGTTTACGGGGCAGATCATTCGATGGAACGGGGAGCGTGTGCAGGTGCTCGGAAGGACAACGCTTCGACCGAGCGTGCCGACCCGCGTTGAGTTTGCTTCGGTTGGGTCAACGCTCTACATCGCGGGCGGATTTGCGCTCGTCGAGAATGTGCCAGCCAACGGTGTCGCGGCATTCTCGCCTTCAACGAGCACCGGCACGTGGACATCGCCTCAGTTTCCGACTGGTGTTGGCACGCCAACGGTGCGGGCGCTCGCTGTGCTCGACAACAGGGTCTACGCCCTCGCCGACGGATCGACCGGCAGCAACTTCTTTGGCCTCAATCCGACGGGGAGCGCATGGGAGTTTGCCCGCGACGCAACCACGCCGACGCGTGGGCCGAATTCGAGCATCGATGCCACGCTCGTTGCGACGGGCGGGTTCATCTATGCCTTTACTGATCCGACGACTGAGGGATACAGGAGGGGCACCTCCAACGTCCCAATGGGGTATGGGTTTTATCGATGGAATGGCACGCACTGGCTGGACATGACCGGGCTTGCACCAGAGTGGCGGAACATGCGAACGTATCGGCCGCAAGTGTCGGGTGCTCGATTGCCTGCGACGCCCTATCGCGGGCAGTTTGCGTTCGTCGCATCGCTCGCCTCGGTATCCTCGTCGCCGTCCAGAAGCATCACTGCGATCATGCTGTGGGATGGAACCAAGTTCACACTCTTCAACAAGGGCATCTCGGGCGAGATCACCGACATGGTCGAGTACGAAGGGGGTCAGGTTGTCGTTGGCTTCTTCGACTTTGCGGGGGGGCAACTTGTCGAGGGCGTTGCATGGTGGGATGGCCAGACTTTCCATCCGATGGGTCCGACGCCGAGATTGAACTGGTCCGCTGGACTCGGTGGCGTCGGTTTCTACCAAGCACATGTGATGAACGGCGAGCTGTATCTCGCCGGAGAGTTCTTCTTCGGACCAAGTGGTACCGACTTTCGTAGGAATGTTGCGCGATGGAGCGGGGCCGACTGGCTCTCCGCATATTCTGGATCTTCATTTCCGATCAGCCAGGTCTTCGGGCTGAGTAGTACTGGGACTACGCTCATAGCGGGTGGAACAAACAGATATGTCGAAGTCACGGCGGGTGTCGTCCGCTCGTTTCAGCAACTTGGGGGCTACGGCTTCGCGCAACGTGGCGATGCGTTCTACTTTGCGTCCGATCAGGCCTCGGCGGGGCGCGTTGGGGTCCGCGAGGGTCCGGGAGTCTACCGATGGCTGACGCCGTGGCCAGTTAGCCTACCCCCAGATCGCTTGCTTGCCTTTCGCGATGAAGTATTGACCTTCAGCAGATTCATTCAAGCGAGCAATGGCGCATCATCGACGTCGATCCAACGCTTGCTGCCCGATGGGCGGCTCGTGCCAGCCGGGACCTGGTACAACGACACGGGATCGATCATCTCGAGCCTTCCCGCAGAGTTCCATGGCGATGCATGGTGGGGAGGGCAGTTGCGGAACCAGAGTAGCTCGACGCCCTCTGAGCCCTTCGTGCGCTGGAATGGGATCGAGACGGTTGCACCACCGATCGTGCTCAATGGCGTCGACTTGACGCAGCGATACCAGTGGGGACGACATGTCGCTCGCGTTCAACGCACGGATGGAACGGACGAGTTGTGGCTCAACCTGCGCGGGAACACGTTTAGCGATGATGTGTTTCCCCCGTCAGTTCTGCTGCGTTACCGCGCCTCCGCGCCGCCTGTCATCACGCAGCAGCCAGTCACGCCGATCATTTTCCCGAATGAGCCCGCCTTGTTTTCGTTCCACACGCTTTCCAGCGAGGGCGTGACCTTCGCGTGGCGATTCAACCACATCGCGCTCTCCGACGGCTACGTGCCCGGGCTTGGCTTGGTCTCTGGCTCGCGCACGACCAACCTCACCATCAACAACCTCGAACGC
>JAIYDA010000160.1 GCA_027487735.1 Planctomycetaceae bacterium
CGGCCCGATGGGAGGGAGCGGTGGTTGCTCGGGAACTCGATTCCTGAGCGGGAGGCGGACGGGGGAACGCTGTGGCACGGGTCGATCACGGACATGACTGCGAAGAAGGAGTCGGAGCTTGCGTTGTGCTATGCGAATCGTGAGCTGAACGCGGCTCGCATCGCCGCGGAGGCTGCGAGCCGCGCGAAGAGTGCGTTCCTGGCCAACATGAGCCACGAGATTCGGACGCCGCTGACCGCGATTCTGGGCTTTGCCGACCTCTTGCGGGATGATGGCAACATCGCGGCAGCTCCGGAGCAACGCGTGCAGGCGATCGACACCATTCGCAGTGCGGGCACGCACCTGCTGACGCTCATCAATGACATCCTTGATCTGTCGAAGATCGAGGCGGACAAGATGACGGTTGAGCGCATTGAGATGTTTCCGCTCACGGTGCTAAGCGAGGTGCGGGAGTTGCTGAACCCGAAGGCTCGTGGGAAGGGGATTGCGTTGCGGCTGACGTTGGCTTCGCCTGTGCCTGAGCGCATGATGGGCGACCCGACACGACTGCGCCAGGTGCTTATGAATCTGGTGGGAAATGCCGTGAAGTTCACGGAAGCGGGGACGGTCACGATCGTCGTGGGCACGGAGCAGCGTGGCGCGGCGTGTCGGCTGGTGATCGACGTGGAGGACACCGGTCCGGGGATGGATCCGGCGCAGACCGGCCAACTGTTCCAGCCCTTTGGTCAGGCGGATGACTCTGTGACGCGAAGGTTCGGCGGAACAGGGCTCGGATTGACAGTGTCGCGTCGGCTTGCTGCGCTGATGGGGGGCGATGTGAGCCTGATTCGGACGGAACTCGGCAGGGGGTCGTGCTTCCGATTGACGCTGCCAGTTGAGGCGGCATCGACCTGCAGGATAGTCTCGACACTGCAAGATGCTGAGCAGCCGACGGTGCCAGCCCAGGTAGCGATCACGCTGACGGGACACATCTTGCTGGTTGAGGATGGCCCTGACAATCAGAGGCTCATCGCCTTCCACCTCCGCAAGGCTGGTGCAACGGTGGACATCGCGGAGAATGGTCAGGTCGCGCTGGAGAGGCTTGAGAGTGCGGCGGCTGCGAACAAGCCCTACGACCTTGTCCTGACCGATATGCAGATGCCCGTGATGGATGGATACACGCTTGCGAGCGCGATTCGCCGCCGCGGCAGTGCGGTGCCCATCGTGGCGTTGACAGCGCACGCGATGGCGGAAGACCGGGAGAGGTGCATCGCTGCGGGATGCGATGACTTTGCGACAAAGCCCATAGACAGAGTCGCGCTGCTCAAGACATGCAAGCGATGGCTGGACACTTCGGGCGCAGAGGGCGCCCGCTCGCAAGCGGCGTAGATATCAACGGGTGCGAGATTGCGAGTCCCGTACGTGTGTTGAGCCTGCTTGGGCCAAGGCCCTCGCAGTGCATGCAACACTGCAGGGACCTTTGGATCGCACTTTGCGATACCTGTTATCCATCGCGTGATTGACGAGCAGACTCAACCCGATGCGCACGCATCGCCCAACGTGCCGACGGCACCGGAGGCGAGCGCGGAGACGCCTTCTGAGGCTGTGGAGCGGTGGCTGCGCGAGCACGGGGACATGCTGTGGCGGTTTGTGCTGGGGCGGGTGCGGTCTCGCGCGGCGGCGGAGGATGTGGTGCAGGAGACGCTGCTTGCGGCGTTGCAGGGGCATGCGAGCTTTGCGGGGGAATCGTCGGAACGGACGTGGCTTTTGGGGATTGCGGCACACAAGGTGTCGGACCAATTTCGTGCGGCGCGGCGGCGAGGCGAAGGGGGCGATGCTGCGACCGCGGCGGCGCGGGGGGATGATTTCGCGGCGTTTCATGCGATGTTCACGGCGAAGGGGATGTGGGCGAAGCCTCCGAGCGAGTGGGGCTTGGATGGTGGGAGCGCGACCGAGAACGCGGAGGTGCTCGCGGCGCTGCGTCGCTGCATCGATGCGCTTCCGCCTGCGCAGGCTGAGGCGGTGTGGCTGCGGGATTGGCTGGATATTCCAGCGAATGAAGTGTGCAAGGCGATGGGCATATCGCCGACCAACTTGTGGTCGCGCATGCATCGGGCACGCGCGGCGCTACGGCTGTGCGTCGAGCGATCGATGGGCATGAACACGGAGGGCACGCGATGATCGGCTTTGTTCGCGATGTTTTCCGGGTGCTGAGTATGCCGTGCCGCGAGCACACCCCGCTGCTGAGCAAGCAGTTGGATGAGCCGCTGCCGCATGGCATCGCGGTGGGGCTGCGCATCCACGTGCTGTATTTCCGCGGGTGCAAGCGGTTTCGTGCTCAGATTCGGCGGTTGCGAGACATCGCCGGGGTGCTCGGGCAGGAGTTGGAAGCTGGCGAAGCGATGCCGGGCGAGGTGCGCGAGCGCTTGCGACGGCGGGCGGCAGAGGCGAGCAAGATAAACTCGTAGTGCCTGCAAGGCGCGAGCGTTTGGAGCGACTCATCGGCGAGAGAGCTGAGATGTTGCACGAGCATCGTGGCTGAGGCGAGAGTCGCCTTGGCGTGGGCTCCTCTCATCGTGATGCATCTCTGTTCGCTCTGGTTGCGCGAGTGCTCGCGCTGCGTTGTCTCATTCACTGTGTTCTTGGAGGTGTTATGAACAGAGTTCAGATCGTTGCGGTTTCGCTCGTTGCAGTCGCTGGCATGGCGGGGTTGGCCCACGCCCAGCCCGTGCAGCTGCGCGTCACCATTCAGAATCTTTCGCCCGCGAACAGCTTGTCGTTCGCGCCGCTGCGCGTTGGGTTTCACAACGGCTCGTACGACGCCTTCAACAACGGCATGGCTGCTGGTGCGGCGATCACGTCGATCGCGGAGGGTGGCAGCGGCAGCGACTGGTTCCCGGCGTTTGCTGCGGCCGACCCCAACGCGACGCTGGGCACGGTGGTGGGAACGCCCCCTGGCCCGCTGCTTCCTGGTGCGACGGCCTTCACGGACTTTGTGGTTGATCCTGCGGTCAACCGCTTCTTCACGTTTGGCTCGATGGTGGTGCCCAGCAACGACCACTTCATTGGCAACGACAGCCCCACGCAGTACATGTTGTTTACTGCCGCTGGACAGCTGAACCTCACCAGCATCTCGCAGTTTGGGCGCGACATCTGGGACAATGGCTCGGAGGTTGAAGACCCGGCGAACGCGGCGTTTGTCGTAGGCGGCGTGAACGCGCAGCGCACGCCGCAGAATGGCGTCGTAAACTTCAACTTCGATCGGCTGTACACCTTCAATGGCCTGATGACGGCCGCGGGGTACACGTTCAACAGGCAGATCGGCGCGAGCGACGAGGTGTATCGCATCTCGTTTGAGGTCATCCCTGCCCCCGGTGCGGCCGCGCTGCTGGGCTTGGGCGGCCTGGTGGGTTTGCGTCGGCGGCGGTGAGCGCGAAGGGCTTTGAACCGTGACGCGATGGCTCCTCCGACTTGATGCGTCATGACCACACGCGGCCTTGGCTTTGGCTGGGGCCGCGGTTGTTTGTGTTTGTGGATGCACCACGACTGACGATGCCACTGCGCACGCGCGAGGAGCGTTCAGTGGACGCCGCTACGGTCTGAGCGGCAGAATCCACGACTGCTCAACCCGCTCGCGCACGAAATCGAGCACTGGCCCCACGCCTTAGTTCTTCAACGCAAAGCCCACCACAGTCTTCTCACCTTTGTCCGACTCCACCTCGACCCACAGCTTGCTGTCCGCGGGCAGCGTGGCGGGCACCTCAACATGCGTGTGCCAAGCGTCCTTCTCGAGCGACGCCTTGGCCTTGAGGCTGCCCTTCGCATCTTGCGTGCCGATCCAGAAGCGCACGGCGGCGACCTTTGCGGTGGTGCTGGTGACGCGAGCGTCGATCGGCGCGTCCTTGCCGGGGGTTAGGCTTCCATCGCGGCTCGCGACGATCGTGAACCCACCTGCGGTTTGCTCGCCGAGCTGAGTGACCGGGCCGTGGTCGTGGTCGTCGCCATGATCATGCCCTGCGTGCGAGTCGGCGGGCTTGCTCGCGGAGGGCTTGGCGTGGTCATGCCCATCGGCATGGTCGTGAGCGTGCGCATCGGACTTTGGTGCTGTGGCTGCCGTGGTGGGCGTGGGGCTGGGCTTGGCGGGTTCGGATTTGCGCTCGCAACCAACGCCAGCGAGGATGATGACGAGCGAAGGAAGTGCGAGTGCGACAAGCAGGGAACGGGCGGTGTGCATGGGAGAATCTCCAGGTTCTGACGATGAGGCTATGACTGCGACGAAGTACTACGGCCGCGAGAGAACAGCCGACGAAGCATGCCAGGACCATCCTGTGCGTGCGACGGCACCTTGAACGCGAGGGCGTAGCCCGCAGGAACAACGAACAAGTTGAGCAGCGTTGACGACACCAGCCCACCCAGCACCACGATCGCGAGCGGGGCGAGCAGCTCGCTGCCTGGCTTGCCCTTCGCGAGTGCGAGCGGCACCAACCCCAAGAGTGCCGTCAGGGCCGTCATGAGGATGGGCACAAGGCGCTCCATGGAGCCCACGATGATGGACTCGGCGATGGACTTGCCCTCGTTCTTCTGCAAGTAGTCGTAGTGATTGACGAGGAGGATGCCGTTGCGCACGGCGATGCCGAACAGCGTGACAAACCCCACCATGCTCGCAATGGAGATGACGGGGGCAACGTATCGCGACGAGGTGAGGCCCAGCAGTGCTAGCGAGTTGCTGGTGAGCGAGGGCGATTCGGTGATGAAGATCGCGGCGATGCCGCCGATGAGCGCGAGAGGCAGGTTGAGCATGACCAGGAGCGCGACTCGCGCTTTGCCGGTGGACAGTTGGAGCAACAGGAACATGAGAACCGCGACGCCCGCGCCCATGACGAGAATCGTGCGGCTCGCGGACTGCTGGGCCTCAAACTGCCCGCCATAGTGCACGGTGTATCCGGCTCGCTGCACGATTGGGTCGACCTTCTCGCGTACCTGGGCCACAAGCTGCCCGAGGTTGTATCCATCGGCGATGTTGCTCGACACCACTGCCTTGCGCTGGGCACTTTCGCGGGCGATGAGATTGCTCGTCTTCTCCGGGCCAATGTCCGCAACCTCGCGCAGGCGCACCATTGCGCCGCCCACGCCTCGCAGCTGGAGGTCCATGATCTGGTCGATGCGCTCGCGCTCGCTCTCGGCGAGGCGCACGACCATTTCGTATCGCCGCACGCCTTGGTTCACTTCGGCAACGGTCTCGCCGTACAGCGCTTGCTGCACTTGCTCGGCAGCGCTGGCGGGCGTCAGCCCCGCGGCTGCGAGGTCTTGCGGGCGATAGCGAATCGGGAGCGACGTGATCATGATCTCGCGATTCGCAGCGACATCACGCGTGCCCGGGATGGACTTGATGGCGGTCTCGATCTCCCTCGCGAGCGAGCGCAGCACGTCGAGGTCGTCGCCATACACATTGATCGCGATCGCTGCGGGCGTGCCCGAGAGCACGTGGCTCAGGCGGTGCTCGATGGGTTGGCCCACCATCGTCGTGATGCCGGGAATGTTCGCGATGATGCGGTCGATGCTCGCACGCACCGCGTCCTGGTCTACCCCTGCCTTCATCGTCACTTCGATCTCGCTGCTGCTCACGGGCTCCGCATGCTCGTCGCGCTCGGCGCGGCCCGTTCGTCGCGTGACGCTCTGTACGCCTGGAATCTGCACGAACTGGGCCTCGACGCCCCGCGCGAGGCGATTGCTCTCGACCAGCGACGTGCCGGCTGGCGCGAGCAGAAACACGGTGAAGGTGCCCTCCTTGAACGCCGGCAAAAACGATGTGCCGAAGGTGGACATGAGCAGCAGCGAGGCAGCCGTGAGCACGCCCGCACCGCCCAGCACGAACCCGCGATTGCGCACGCTCGCTCGCAGCGCGGGCTCATAGCGACGCTTGAGCACGCGCACGAGCCAGCCGTCGTGGTCGTGCACTATTGAAGTGCCGCCGTCAGCGTGCGAGGCGCGCTCACCGAAGCTCCGCGCGAACAGCAGCTTGCACGTCGCTGGCGTGACCGTAAGGGCGACAACCAGCGAAGCCATGATCGAGACGATGTACGCGATGCCCAGGGGCTGAAAGAACCGCCCTTCAAGCCCTTGCAGAAACAGCAGGGGCACAAACACCATGCAGATGATGATCGTGGCGAACACCACCGACGAGCGAATCTCGTTGCTCGCATTCGAGATCACCTCGACAAGTCCTTTGCGAGCAGCCTCGGGCAGTGCCGCGTTCTCTCTCAGCCTTCGCAGCACGTTCTCGACGTCGATGATCGCGTCATCCACCAGCTCTCCGATCGCCACGGCGAGGCCGCCCAGCGTCATGACGTTGATCGAGAGCCCCCACGTCCACAGCACTAGCAGCGCGGCGGCTAGGGAGAGCGGGAGGGCCGTAAGGGTCACAATCGTTGCTCGCACATTGAGCAAGAACAGGATGAGAATCACCGCCACGATGATGCTGGCCTCGACGAGCACGCGGACGACGTTGTTCACGCTCCGCTCGATGAACCGCGCGGCGCGGAAGGGGTCGCGATTGAGCACCATGCCCTTGGGCATGCTCTGTTCCACGCTGTCTAGCACGTCGTCAATCTGTTTCGTGAGTGCCAGCGTGTTCGTCCCCGGACTCTTCTGCACGCTCACCACGACGGCGGGCAGTGCGCGATCTGCCGCCGTGCCGCGCATGGGGGCGGCGCCGAGCCGCACGTCTGCCACTTGTCCGATGGTGACCGCTGCGCCGTTGTGGTATCGCACGAGCGTCTGGCTGATGTCGCTCACGCCCGTGACGCGTGCCGCCTGGCGAATGGGCAGCTCCTGGTTCTCCCAGTTGGGCAAGTAGCCCGCGCTTGCGGTCGAGTGCGCGCCTCGCGCAGCCTCCACGACGTCGCCGATCGTGAGGCCATACAGCGCGAGCTCGTCTTGCCTCACGTTGATCTGATACTGAGGCAGCTCGCCCCCCAGCGCGACCACCTGCGCCACGCCCGGCACCGCGAGAATCTTGTTCCGCAGCTCAAACTCTGCGAACGAGCGCATCTCCAGCGGTGTAGCTGAGCCATCAGGAGAGGATATCGCCATGAGCATGATCTCGCCCGTGATGCTGGTGACGGGCGTGATCTCAGCGTGCGCTCCAGCTGGCAGCACCTCGCGTACAGCGCTCAGGCGTTCGGACACGAGCTGCCTCGCGCGATAGATATCTGTGCCCCAGTCAAACTCCACCCACACGATCGACAGGCTCGTGGCCGATGCGCTGCGCACGCGGCGCGTGCCAGGCAAGCCGTTCACAGCGGTCTCGATCGGGAATGTGACGTTGAGCTCGACCTCATCTGCCGCGAGGCCGCCCGCCTCCGTCATCACCACCACGGTGGGGGCGTTCAGGTCGGGAAAGACATCGACGGGCATGTCCTTCGCTTTCACCCCAGCGAACACGAGCAGCAGCCCCGCCATCACGATGACGAGCGACGAGTGCCGGAGTGAGAACGCGATGAGCTTGGCGAGCATGGGCTAGTGGTTCCCCTCGTGGAAGGTGCCATCGGAGTGGAAGTGCCCGGCTTTCTCTGTCGTGCCGCTCGTCGCGAGCATGAGCTGAAAGTTTCCGCCCAGCACGATCTCGTCCCCCTCCATCACGCCGCTCTGGATGACGACCCAGCGTCCGTCGGACAGCCCAAGGTCGGCTTCCATGCGAATGACCTTGTCCGCGTCCTTGGGGTCGCGCCGAAAGATGATCGCGCGTGTGCCATCGCGCACGACCGCAGACATTGGGATCGCGAGCTCCTCGGTTCCGCCCGCGAGTTCGATCTCGAGCTGGGCCGACACACCCGCCCGCGCCCAGGGCGCACGCTGCGTGGGCACCACGAGGAGGTCGATCGTGCGTTCGTCTGCATCAGCCGAGAGCCCAATCCGCAGCTCGCCCGCCATCGCGTCTTGCTGCGGAATCTGCCCACCCAGGGACGGCGCGATCAGGGCGGGAAGTCCATCGCGCAGGCGACCAAGGTCGGCCTGCAGCGCTCTCGCACGAAAACGAATCTGCTCGGGCTGCACCACTGTGAGCACGTGCCCATGCTCCTCGACGACACCGCCCGGCGTGACGCCGAGCACTTCGACCACGCCCGGCGCGAGGGCGCACACCGCAAGCGAGCTCAGGCCTGCGTCACTGGCTTGGTCTTCAAGGCGCGCATCACGCCCTTCGCTCCTTAAGCCCGCGCATGCCGACCCGCGCACCAGCAGCTCGCGCCGCGACATCAGCGTGCGCAACTGTGCCTCCGCCTGCCTCTGCTGCGCCTGCAGTTCCGCGTCCTTCTCCATCACGTCGGCGAGCTCGGCTTGAGTCGCATTCAGCGTCGCGCGGGCCTCGGTCCATTGCGAGGCACTCCCGCCTCCCACGCTCCGCAGTTCGTCGAGTTGTTTGAGTCGGTCCTCCCACAGCGACACCTTGTCCGCGAGGCTTGCCTCGTGCCTGCGGTGCGCTTCACGCAGAGGTCCCATCGAGTCGACGACCGCTTGCGTGCCCACAATCTGCTCGTGCAGGTCTCGCCACGATGCGCCCTCGATCCGGTACAGGGGCGTGCCGGCCTCCACCGGCTGATACTGCCCCACGAGCAGCTCGATGCGCCCGCCCAGCGGCGCGCGATACTCACGCCGTGCCGTGGGTAGCAGCTCGAAGCGTCCCGGCACGCGCAGCGTCTGCGACACCTTGCGAGACTCGACTTTCGCGAAGGTGATGCCCAGGTTCTGCCGCACCGCTGCGGGAATGTCCACGCGGTTCGTTGGTGCCTCGCTCGCCTTGGGCGAAGAAGCAGCTTCTCGCTCATGTGCCTCGCTTGCCGCGGTGGTCCTGCCCGCGCGATCGCAGGCTGCGAGCCAGCAGACCATGGTCGCTGCCGCGACAAGGGTCCATGCAGAGCTTTGTCGTGATGTTCGTGTCTTCATATTGCCTCGCCTACGGACGGACGCGCTCCGCATCGCTGCGGCTCGCGGTCTGGTTGTTCAGGTCGTTTGCTTCAGTCGTCACTTCGCTCTTTGCGTCGCGTTCTTCTGGCTCGGCTCGCTTTGCCTCCGGCCCCACGATCTCCGCGACATCGATCGCGCTCATCGCCTCATCTCGCACCGCCTCCACGAGCGCCACCTTCGCATCGTGCTGTCGCGTCAAGCTCTCCAGCAGCACCAGCGAGTTCACTTCGCCCAGCCTTGCGACCTCGCGAGCATCGGCATACTGCGCGTCCACCAGCGGCACCAGCTCGTTCTCCAGCACGCGCCGCCGCTCGGTTGCCGCTGCGAGTCGCGACTTTGCCGCATGCATCGAAGCGATCGCTTGCTCCAGCACAGCTTCCGCCGCGACGCGCGCCACCTCGCGCTGCGCAGTCGCCTCCGCAATGCCCTGCCTGTTCGCATTCAGCACCGGGATGGGCAAGGAGAGCCCGAACATCACCTCATCCTGCCCCTCGTCGCGACCGAAGCCCGGGCCAATGTGCAGATCGGGATACTGCTTGCGAACCTGCAGCTCGAGCGCTCGTTCTGCGGCGGCATATGCAAGCTCCGCAGCCACCACGCCCGGATTGCGGCGCGCACGCTCCGCACCATCGCCAGCTGCGACTGAGCGTGCCACACCCACACTTCGCGGCACCAATCGCAGCGGCGCATCAGGAGCCATCCCCATCAGCTGCCGCGCGTGCAACTCCGCCTCGCGCGCTCGCGACTCCAGCAGCGCGAGCGCCGCGCTTGCATTCGCCCGCTCGATGCGAAACAGCCGTGCCTCAGTTCGCGAGAGCTCTGCCGCCTGCTCCATCTTCCCGACCACCACCAGCACCTCATCCACGCGCTGCACAAACTCACGCGTCACGTCGAGCCGCGTTTGCACGAGCGTCCACTCCGTCCACGCCCGCCTCACCGCCATCCGCGTCGCCCACTCGCGCTCCGCAACGCGAGCAAGCTCCGCAACATGCTCGGCGCTCGCGCGCTGCTTCTCCACCTCCAAGCGCCCCGAGATCGGCACGGTGATGCCCACGCTCGTCATCACCTTCCAAGGTTCGGGCGTGCTCTCGACGATCCGCGTGAGGTCCACGCCCAGCGTCGGGTCTTCCCACAGCCCCGCGTTTTCCGCCGTCGCCCGCGTCACGCCCGCTCGCATCCGCGCCAGCCGCAAGTCGGCGTTGAACACCAGCGCGAGCACCTCGCCCTCGGCGCACGTGATGCCATCGCTCGTGTCGAACTCTCCAGTCCCCTTCGCGGCCTCGCTCGCCGCGAGCAGGCGAGCAAACCGCCGCACCTCCTCGCCATCGGCGCTTCGCTTTGCAAACGCGCTCGCGTGCCCCGCCATATCCAGCGGGCGAGCTTCATACGCCTGGCACCCGCCAGCGAGCAGCGCCATCGCGCACGCAAGCCCCAGCCTCGCAGAGCGCGAACCAGCTTTGCAGTTGTGTTCCGTTCGACGCATGAACAACTCCTGACAGTCCGTCGCATCCGCGCTGCGGTGCCATCCGCACCACGGCATCGACGAAGCAGCACACGCAGACCCAGTATTCGGGAAAGATTCGCGAGCTGCGCGACCGCGTCGAACGCGCTGTCCAAGCTTGCTCGCGACGCAACGCGACGTTCGCCTCGCATCAGCCCCCACCAGTGTGGCGCAGGGCTTGACGCAGATTTCGGTGCAGAGTGTGGACGTAATAGGGGCCGCCGTCTGCCGTCGGGCAAAGCCCACGAAGCACACGCGCCGCAGCGACCGACACGCCCTACACAAGCAGCCGCGTCGCCCGCAGCGCCAACATCTGCGGCGTCGCTCCCCAATCACGCGGCGGTCTCTGCACGCGGTTGCCGCGCACTGGTACTCCGTCCCAGCTCACACTCAGCACGACCACAAGCGGCACGCAGACCGCCCGCCACTCCGACCCATCCGCCCTCGGCCCATTCACCCTCGGATTGCTCCACCCCTGAAGCGGACTCGGCACCGGCACATGCACATGGCAGTCGCAGGCTTCTGCGCTCGCCCACGCCACGCCAGCTGTGTCGTCGCACGTGGCGGTCGCAGCATCCCCCGTGCACGCGGTTGCGTCGCACGCTTGACTGTCACAAGCGGACAACTTCGCGTGTTCACTCTCGCAAGGCGCAGCTTCGCAGGTGCCGCTCGGGTACTGCTCAGGCCCGTGTCGCTCGCTGAGATTCAACCCAGCCGTCCTCGTGATCCGCTCGCCATGCCCTTCGCAATCCCACTTAGCGATACACACCACCCGCCCCGCAGCCAACGTCACCACCCCCTGCACCACAAGCAGGAGCATCGCAACCAGCCGAACAAGACGCTGCGAAATCACGGACCAGTATATCGGCTTGTCGGTCGCGCCGCAGCGAGCCACGCCTGGGGGAGCGTTGACGCGACGATGCGCGCCGGCAACGACGGAGCGCTGAGCTCAGGCAACAAGCTCCCTGCAACGCTGCGCCGCCGAGGCTTGCCTTCCCGCAGTACCCCAACGACAAGGCTTCCGTCTGCTCGACGAGGGCCTTGCAAAAACTCCCGGATCAGAACAGCTTCAAGGACCAAAGAGAAGTGGCACTCACAGAAGCGGTCCTGGCGGAGGTGGGCCATGAGCCCAGGCGGATCCGTTGAAATCCGTGAGCACCCACCCGGATCGGTAAGCACCATCGTTCAGCATCGCGATGGCTCGGTCTCGATCTCCAGCAGCGTTGACCTGCTCCAACAGTTCGGGCCAAGGGCAACCTCCGCGATTGCGTTGCGCGGTGACTCGGCAGACGAAAGCCGAGGATATCGGAGCACATCTCGTGGACAATCGACTTGGTCGACGACCAGCATTCCCGGTGCCGTTCGTTGCTCAACCCGAGCGATAGGGAGCTGGGTGAGTGTTCAGGTGGCAATGCGAACTGAACAGTGAGTGTCAACACTTCTGCGAACGAGTATTGGCTAAACTGTGCTGGAGGTGTCCATGCCACAGCAACTCTTCCGTGGGCTGCTCGCGATGTTCTTCGTCTGTGTCGTTGCGAGCTTCTCAGCGCGTGTGCACGCTCAGCCCATCGTGACTGCGGGGTCGGGCAGTTATTATCACGGTATCCCGGTTGGGCGCGAACGGCCGGTCAATAACGCTGGCGCAGTGGTGTTCCCCAAGGTCTCCGCGTCTTTCGTGGGCGCTCCGCCGACGAACGAGTATTGGTCGAGCCTCATATGGAAGCGCGATCCAACGCAGCCATTTGGCGCGCAGGTGTATCCGCTGCCGCTCGCGTTGAAAGCACAACCCGATGGTCTTGACATTGGACGCGTTGTCAATCCTTCGATCAGCCAGCGTGGATATTCATACGGACTTGGTTCAGCGCAAGTTGCGATGCGCATCACGGTTGCAGGGCTCACAGCCGAAGATGTGCTGGTTGACGGCGCAGGCGACTGGTCTGCGACCGCACTCTGGCGGTCCACGTCCCCCGCACGCGAACTTCGCTTGACCTTTGCGCGAGGATGTCCGTTTGTGTATGGCACAGCGCCCGGCGGAACGGTTGTCGTGAAGTTCAACGCGCTTGCTGGCCCTGCAACGGTCTGGGCCAACTCGGGGAGCACCCTTGGTGTCACTATCGCAGGCGTGCCGTACGCGCTTTTCGCGCCGACGGGAAGGACGTGGACGGTGACAAGCACGCAGGCGAGCGTGAACTTTGCGAGCGCTGCAGCGAGTTACTTCTCAGTTGCGACACTGCCTGCGCAGAACGTACAAGCCCTAACGCTCTTTCAGCAACACGCATTTGCGTTTGTGACTGACACGCGGGTTTCGTGGACGTACGACGTTGCGAACGCGAAAGTGAATGCCTCGTACCAGTTCATCACCCAAGCGATGGAAGGCTCACAGACCTCGCCGCTTGTTTGCCTGTTCCGCCATCAGTGGCTCAACAGTACCATGCCGCTCACAACGTGGACATACCCCTCGCCGCGCGGCCTGATGAAGCTTGCACAAGCGGGCAGTGTTTCAGCTTCGTTCCCGTTTGCAGGTATTGTCCCAAACTTTCCAGACACTGGCGCGATGAGTCAGACCGAGCTTTACGCACTGATAGACCAGGTTTACCAAGAACCCAATCTGAATCCATCGGGCGATAGTTACGGCTCTGGCAAAGCGTATGGACGGATTGCTCAACTCGTGCCGCTCGCAGATCAATGCGGACACACCCTGGCGAAACAGCGCTTCCTTGAGTTTTTGCGAGACGAACTTTCCGACTGGCTGAGTGTCGGTTCTGGTCTGAGCGGCACAAGTGCGTACGCAAGCATTCAGGCGGAAGACTATTCGCAGTCGCAGGGCATCTCCGTTGGGCCTTCACCCACGGGCCAAGCGGTGCTTGACTTTGGAGCCAACGACTGGGTTCGCATTGAAGATGTTGACTTTGGCTCTGCAACCCCAACACGTCTACTGATTACTTTCGCATCTTCCACCGTGGGAAGCGGCCTCTTTCAGTTGCGACTCGACTCTCTGACTGGTCCAGTTCTCAGTGAAGGCGGAGTCGGATCGACTGGAGGCATCAACTCTTGGATTGAAGTTGCGTTGGGTTTGAACGCATCTGGAGTCGATGCTCTGAATGGTGTCCACGACCTTTATCTCACAATCAACTCACCGTACCCGGGCGAGTTGATGCGGATTGACTCGTTTCGGTTCGATCGTGCCGGTACAGGAGGTGTTGATCGGGTGTTTACGTACGATCCTGAGTGGAAGACCCTGATCGCGCAGCCCGCCTCCTTTGGTCTTGCGACAGAACTCAACGACCATCATTTCCACTATGGCTATTTCCTGATGGCGGCTGCAACGCTCGCAAGGTATGACAATGCGTGGGCTGACCAGTTCGCGCCCATGGTCGAGATCATGATCCGTGATGCAGCAAACTGGGATCGCAGTGACGCACGTTTTCCAATCCTGCGAAACTATGACCCGTATGCCGGCTACTCGTATGCGTCGGGCCATCAAGCCTTCTTTGCTGGAAACAATCAAGAGAGCTCCTCCGAGTCGATGAACTTCGCGGCAGCGTGCGTCCTTTGGGGTGTTGAGCGTGGAAACGTCGCCGTGCGCGACCTTGGAATCTTCCTGCACGCGAGCGAAGCAGCAGCAATCCACCAGTACTGGTTCGATGCCGACGATCAGGTGTATCCTGCGAACGCCAACTATCGGATGGCGGGACTTATCTGGTGTAACGGTGCGGATTACGCTACTTGGTTTACTGCCAATCCTGCACTCATTCATGGAATCAACTTTCTGCCGATCACGCCTGGCTCCATGTATCTTGGCTTGCGCAAGGACGCCATGGAAAAGAACTGGAACATCTTGATGAATGAAACAGGCGGCAACCCCAACGCATGGCTCGACATCAACTGGTCTGCTCGTGCGATGTCAAACCCTGCCGACGCACTTGCTCGCTGGACCGCCAACCAGACCTACCAGCCCGAAGCTGGTGACTCACGGGCTCGCACTGTCCATTTTCTTCGCACACTTGCCGCAACCGGCACGCTCGACCCGACTATCAAGGCGGACACGCCGACATTTCTTGCACTCCGCAAGGAGTCTACATCGCACCGCTTTGTGTACAACCCAGCCGCCGTGTCAAGTGTTGTGACGTTCTCCGACGGCGTGCAATCGATCGTTCCGCCTGGGGAAGTGATGCATCTGACCGTGGCCTCGCCACCAGAGTGCGATAGCATTGACTTTAACGGCGACACTCTTTTCCCCGATGACAGCGATCTCGTTGATTTCCTCTCCATCCTCGCTGGCGGAGCGTGCAGCACTGGTACTTGCAACGACATCGACTTTGACAACGATGGACTCTTCCCAGACGATGCCGATCTCGTCGCATTCTTGTCTGTGCTTGCCGGAAGAGCGTGCTGAGCTTGTATGCGGAATGCTGCACCCAACCTCATGTCGCGAAGTGACGCCGGCACCGGCTAGCTCTTCGTGTTCTGCGAAGCATCGAATCGAGGCTTCGTTCCCATCAGACCTGCTCTGAGAGTCGAACTGGATTCCCTCGCCTACCGCGGTGGAGTTCCAAGCTTGCGAGTCGCCTCAAGCCTTTGGACGGTTGGGTCTGCTCGTCGCAGAGCGAGGGCCACGATCTTCATCGAGATCTTGATGCACAGACAGTTCTGATCGCTGCCCACCACCGATCGCTACCCCGCGTTCAACTGGCGAGTGCGTTCACCGAGAGTCGGAGAGAGCTTGAGAGGTTCGGTAGAGAGTTCGATCGGAACCGTTGGGTTCTACCGGCTTCGTCGACGGTCCGCGGCAACCTGAGAGCGCGGCGGGTAGCCCAAGCCTGGGCTTCACTCCAGAATCCTCGCCGATTCCGCCATGAAGCTGGGACGATTGGAGACAGCCAGACTCCATAAGGCAGAACCGCCACGCTTTCGCGTGGCGGTCTAAAGCTCCCCGAGTAGGACTCGAACCTACAACCTACCGGTTAACAGCCGGCCGCTCTACCATTGAGCTATCAGGGAATCAGGTTGTCTCCCCGCGCACTGCCCTTGCGGGCCTTGCTGGGGCCTAGAAGATATCAGCTCTCGGGCCAGACGTCAAGCCTTCGCCGCTCGACCGCCCGCCCGCCTAGTCTTCTATCGGCCGCGCACCATGCCCCCTTCTCCCGATGCTCGCCAGCGGCCCCCGCAGCCGTCTGTTTGGCAACGGTGGGGGTGGCACACGCTGCATAACCGGCACGACACCTCGCCCGCCCTCCCCCCGCGGATTGCACGCGCCCACCAACTCGCCTTCTCGCGAGCAGTTGCCTAACATCCCAACCACGCGCGAGGCGGGCCGCCCATGCATTGCCCGCCACTTTTCTGCGACCGGAGCTCTGCGTTATGAAGAACGACATTCACCCCAAGTACTACCCCAACTGCAAGGTCTACCACAACGGCCAGGTCGTCATGACCGTCGGCGCGACCGTGCCTGAGCTCTACGTCGAAGTCTGGTCGGGCTCGCACCCCTTCTTCACCGGCAAGCAGGCCTTCGTCGATAGCGCAGGCCGCGTCGAGAAGTTCCAGAAGAAGTACGCTGGTGGCTACTTCGCGAAGAAGAAGTAAGCAGCCGGGCTCGCAGCCAGCCTCGCCCCCAACTTGTGATCAACCCCACAGCACCCGCGCTCGTCGCGGGTGCTTTGTTCTTGCGCGAGGCGTGGCTC
>JAIYDA010000116.1 GCA_027487735.1 Planctomycetaceae bacterium
GGGCAGGGCTTCGAGCTCGCGATGGACAGCGGCATGGCAGTGCGGGCCCCGCTGCCAAACGCAGCGATCGACCCGCAGCGCGTCCGGGGCGTGGTCGTGCACCTTGCCGCGCTCGCGGGCAACCCCTTCGAGCCCCCTGTGATCGACGCGTTGGAGCGCGACGGCTGGGTGGTGGTGAGCCTCGACACGATCGCGGGCGTGCCCACCCCCCGCAACACGAGCGCGCGGGCCCAGCGCAACAGCGAGCGTGCCGAGCTGCGCACCATCGACGATGAGCTTCGCACGCTGCCTGGCACGCTGGGCAATCGCCCCGAGCACGCAAGGGCTCGCGAGCTGGTGCGCCGGCGGGAGCGCGTGGTGGCAAGCCTCCGCGCCCTCGACAAAAGCGAGGCGCTGCGCAGCTTTGAGATCTGCGATGCTTCGCAGGCAGACGAGGTGGGCGCGACCATTGCGCGCGAGATCGACGAGAGCCTCGCGAGCAATGCCTATTGCGCGCAGGCGCTGGTGGAGTACATCCGCTCAACCTTTCCGCAGCTTGACGGCAAGCCCTTGGTGCTACTCGGCTTCTCGGCTGGTGCGCTCGCTGCGCCCACCGCTGCTGTGCGACTGCAAGAGCTGGGCGTGCCTGTCAGCGCGATGGTGCTGGTGGGGGGCGGGGCGGATTTGTTCAGCGTCGCGACCAAGAGCGAGCTGACCGATGGTGGCATTCGCCTGCGCTGCACGCAGGGCGAGGGCGCGCCGCAAGAGCCGGGCGAAGCGACCGCGCAGGCTGTGCACGACGCGTACCTGCGGGCATCGCAGCTCGATCCGCTGAAGCTCGCGCCGCGGCTGACAAACGTGCCCACGCTCATGCTGCACGCAAGCTGGGACACCTGGGTGCCCGCGAGCACGGGCGATGCCCTCTGGCTCGCGCTGGGCAAGCCCGATCGATGGACGCTGATGCTGGGCGGGCACGGCATGCTGTTTTATCTGCTGCCCACGCAAGCGAACAACATCTCGCGCTGGTTGCGAACTGTGCCGTAGGCTCGACGGTGCTCTGCGTGTTGTGTTTGGTCGATGAGGTTGCGCCGGGCAGGGCGTGCTGGGCTGGCTGCGGGGCTTTGCGTGAGGGCAACGACGTTTTTTCTGCGGGAGGGTGCCGGGGCCAAGCCGTGGTTCCTCCGCTCTATACTCATGCCCGTGGGCCAAGTGACCACCAGCGTTTGCCGAGTCTCCGCCCTGGTGCTCTGCGCGGGGCTGGGTGTCGCGTTGACCGGCGCGGGCGGTACGGCATTTATCGCGGCGATGGCTGGGTCCGCCTTTGGCGGGGCGGCGGGCAACTTCTTTCATCAGGTGTCCGACGGCGTGCTTTCGTGGTTCAGCAAGAAGAAGGGCGAGACCACCGCGCTCCCGGCCAACCATGATCTCGACGCATTGACCGCCTGCGCAATCAAGTCCGTCTTCGAGTATGCCAAGAGCAACCTCTCAACCGACGACCCCAAACGCAGCGTGCTGGAGCGGCTGGCGAAGATCCCCGTCCCGACCATCGTCGCGGCCATGCAAGCGCAGAACACCCGCGTCGTCGGCGATGCCGAGATCGTCGGCACGCTGGGCACCGCCGCAGGCGGGCAGACGACCACCGTCTCGACACCCGAACTCTGGCAGTCGTTCGTCGAAGACCTGTTGAAGATGACCGGGGCCGACCAGCAGCCCAGCGCGCTGCGCACGCCGGTGCGCGATCTGAACCAACTCGTGGCGCTCACCGCCCGCGCGATCAAGGACGCCACTCGCGCGAACTTCAGGTCGAGCGTCATTCCTCCTGATGCCGACCTTCTCAGCGCTGGCAAAGACCCCGCCGCCGATAAGGGGGCCGCGTTTGCCGCCGGGCTGCTCCACGCCAACGTCGCGGCCTTCGCCAACGACATCCTCCGAGAGACCTTCGGCCCGCAGGGACGCTTCTTCGTCGCGGCCCTGTTCAACATGCTGAACACGATCTCGGCGAACACCAGGCAGCCGCCGCCGGGCGCGAAGTTCACCGTTGAGCAGATCGCCCAGATCAAGGCCTGCCTGCCGGAGGCGGTGAACGCGGCCATCGCCCAGTCCCGCGAGTTGCCCGCGCCCGCCGATGCCGAGTCCCTGGCCGCCGCCCGCGAGATGCAGGCGCAGGCCGCGGGATTGGCGAAGACTCTGCAAGGGATGGACGCGAAGCTCGACGCCGTTCAGAAGGTGCTGCATGACTTCGCTGCCGAGCAGCGAGAGACGCTCGCGCGGATTGAGCGGACGCTCACAACGATGGGCACAACGCTGGCGATCGTGGCCACCGACACGGGCCACATTCCGGCGATGGCCAAGGACCTTGCCGATGTCAAGGCCCGCGTCGCCGCCATCGCCTCTGGCCAACTCTCCGCCGCCACCCTCAAAACCACCAACAACCTCGCCGTCGCCAAGATCAAGCCGAATCAGTTCTTCACGGGCCGGACCGATGAACTCGCCCGCCTGCACGCAGCGCTCGCCGGTGGCAGCGTAGCGATCGTGCACGCCTTGACGGGCGAAGGCGGCATCGGCAAGACCGAACTCGCCAAGGTCTACGCCCTGATCTACGCCGACACGTACGACAGCGCGTGGTGGCTGGACGCCTCCAGCGCGGCCTTGCGCGGCGAGCTGGTCAAGGTCTACGAGCGTGCCACCGGCGAGCAGGCCCCGCAGAACGCCCAGACCGATGACCTCTGCCAGGCGCTGGTTGACCACTGGAAGAGGACGCGCCCGCTCATCATCCTCGACAACGTCGATGACCCCGCGAACTTCACGATTTTTTCAGCATCTCCCACCGCCCGCGTCCTCGCCACCACGCGCCAGCACCACAAGACGCTGGTGGGCGTCGAGCCGTTCGCGCTGGGCGTGCTGCCCACTCCCGATGCCGTCGCGCTCATGCGCAAGGAGATTGCCAACCACCGCGCCGACGTGACTGATGCCGACCTCACGGCCATCGCCACAGAACTCGACGGCCACGCGCTCGCGGTCGCCCTCGCTGGCGCGTATCTGGCCAACTACCCCAGTTACTCCGCCACGGAAGTGCTCGCCAAACTCAAGGCCAGCAAGGTGGGCGACGTCGATCCGGTGGCGGACGACACCGAGCACGATGCCCTGGGCCTCTCGTATCGCAGGAGCGTCGCCGCGAGTCTGAGTCTGTCATTCGCGATTCCGCAGGTCGCCGCCACGCTCCCCGTGCTGGCCGCCGCGACCTTTCTGCACCCCACCGGCATCACCATCGAGTGGCTCATGACGGGCACGGACTGGGACAAGGACAAGGTCATCAAGGCCGCCCGGACACTCGCCACCTACAGCATCATCAAGTACGAGAAGACGATCAGCTTGCACCGCCTGACACAGGGCGTCGCCCGCTCGCGGCCCGACATCGCCGGGGGCGAGCAGGGCCAAGCAACCCTCTCCCGCCTGCTCGAAGCCCTGATCGCCCTCTTCCGCTGGCCCGGCACGCAGGCAGAACAACTCCTCGACCACACCAAGACCCCCGCGCGGCTGGCGGCGGTGGCCCATGCCGAGGCGGTGATCGTCCACGCCGAAACGTTGATGCGCAAGGCAGGGGAGGGGGCTGCCGCCCCGCTCCCCGCCGCCTCCACCCCGGCGGAGGCAACACCTGCGGGCGAACTGGGTGCCAAGGTCGCGTTGCTTCGCGGCGAGATGAGCAAGTGGTTCCCCGATCTGGGCATGCTTTCCGACGCGGATCGGCACCTCACCGCCGCCATTGCCTGGTTCGAGGCCCAGTCCCCACGCGATGAAGGCAGCCTCGCCATCTGGTACGCCTCGCGGGCCAGCATCCGCCAGGACCGCGGCGACCTCGCCGGGGCCGAGGCCGACATCAAGAAGAGCATCGACTGGTTCGAGGCCCAGTCCCCACGCGATGAAGGCAGCCTCGCCATCTGGTACGCCTCGCGGGCCAGCATCCGCCAGGAC
>JAIYDA010000112.1 GCA_027487735.1 Planctomycetaceae bacterium
ATGCCGCGGGCGGTGGGCACGATCTCGGGGCAGATTTTCATCTATCGCAACCGCGCGTTTTTGAGCCCGGCGAGCTTTGCGGAGGCTGCGGTGCCGGCGGGCGCGATGGTGGTGCCAGCAAAGGACAAGGGCCAAGACAAGAGTGCAAGTGAGGGCCAGGCAGACCAGCAAGCGACGATGCCTGCGGGCGATGCAGCGGGTGATGGACAGCGCGATGCAGCGAGCGACGCCGCAGCAACCCCCAAGGCCTCAGCGCTCGAAGAACTGTTTGGCGAGCTGGAGCAGATGCCCAGCGCGCCGCGCGTGCTCGCGCCGGGAGCGAGCGCGATGCGCGAGCAAGCGGTGCGCAATGGCTCGGCGATTGCGCTCGATGCGCCGCTGCTGAGCGATGGCACGGTGATCGTGGGGCGCGCAGCCCGGCTGGTGCGCATGGCGGAGCTGGGCGGGCGGCTGGGGCTGGCCTTTGACAATGACGGGCCTGTGGCGAAGGCTGGTGGGCAGGCGGCAGGGAATGAAGCCGGCATGCAAGCAGGCAAGCCCACCTCCTCCCCCACCGACGAACTGCCCACGCTCGCGCTGCTGCCTTGCACCACGCTGGAACGCATGGAGCAACTCGCGGCTCAGCACGCGGACGCGCTGACGTTCGTGGTCACGGGTCGCATCGTGAGCGATGGGGATCGGAATGCGTTTATGCCGCTGTTTTTTCAGGCGAGGATGGTGAGTGGGGTGGTGGCGGGCAGTAGATGATCTAGAAGAAGAAGATGATGATGATGAGAGGGGGGATGGGGGAGAAAGCGCGGTCGGGGGGGCCTTCGCGCAGGAATCGAGAGCTGGCGCGGTGTGGGCAGGATAATGCGAGCGGATCGACACTGTCGATTTCGGCGGTCGTCGAAGTCTTGTTACTTCGAGGCAGATTCGACACGCGACTGCAGCGACTTAATAAGAGCTTTGATTGGACCCTCGCGATTGGCGTCGATAGCCGACTCAGGCCTCATCGCTACCTTTTCGGCAATCTTCCACTTTAGTTGTGCCTTAGTAGAATCGCTCCACGGCTTGCCGGCAGCATTAAAGACACTCTTCATCTGCTCACTCCACTTCACACTCTTTCTCTGGGTATTGCTCGGAAGTGCGACCCCATAGTCGGTATCCAACAGCTCGGCGTACATTTCAGTCGAGAGGAGATCTTCAAACTCACTATCCCTCATGCCGTCGACCGTCGTAAGATGATACTGCGTCGCCTGAAGCACACCGCGACCGGCCTGGCATCGTTCGATAGCCTCCCGCCCAGTACTATCTGCATCGCACCAAACGTGGTATTCGCAAAGACAGCTTTGCAAGTGCGCGAGAAAGTATGCAAGATTACCGGCTCCATTCATATGACAAATAGCGAGCAAGTTGCTATCGATGGCATCTCGTAACTTGTCACACTTCTGTTTCAGTATTGCCTTCATTGCATGTTCATCTTCGCGCCCCTCAACCACCAGAACGACCGCGCTGTGGCGTAGATTGTCAGATATCCGAACGCCGAGGAGTTCACGAATGCTCTCCATCGAATGTGCTGGTCGTGCGTGCCCTCCCTTGACGATGATGTTGGAGCGAATGTCAGTGCGGTTTACCAATAGAGGACAATGGGTAGAGATAACTATTTGCTGCGTACTCGACATTTTAACAAGAACATTTCTAAGTTCATGAATCGCGTTCGGATGCAGATGCGACTCTGGCTCATCAATGAGCAACAGCAGATTGCAATTTCCACCCTTCTGATCGACCTGGAGACTGAGCATGCTTAAAGCCGCTAGACTTTGAATACCATCACCCTTCTGAGATAGCGGAGTTCTATTGCCGTCGTTGACATATACTTGACACGCGCGACGTAGTGAGCTGCCACGGACTGGCTCGTCTAACTCGACGTCCACACTGCTCACGGAATGAAGAAAGGTCTTCAGATTTCCCGCAACCGCTTCCCCAAGGCGCTTGAGATGAGGCGCCTGAAGGTTACGCACTTGCTGAACAGCTGCTTTATACTGCTCATCGACTTCAAGGGGCCGGAGAACGCGCGCAACCATCTCCGATATCACATTAGAGGCGTCTTCTGCAGTGCGGACCGCCGGAATATGAACATAGTCAATACGCTCAGCCACAAACTTCGCAACCTCTCGAATTTTCGCGGTCAGTGCTCTTGCTCCTGGTCCGCGTTTGCGGACAGCAAGGCGATGGTAGTCTGTGCCAAGGGCAAGTTCTATTGCTAACTTATTGTTGACGACAGATCCAACCGCTTGCTTAAAAGCTGCTCGATCCGTGGCGTCAAGATCAAATTCAAAGAGAAGTTTTGTGAATGTGTTGTCATTGCCTTCGATCGATCCGGAACTCGTAGTATCTCGAAGGTGATTAGGGAAATCTCGATGCCATCTGTAATCCAGACTACCGAACGGCGGTGTTCGCAACTCCCCTTTGGTGAGGCGCAGAGAGGAGCTACGGTCTGGTATTTCGGAAAGCAACTCAAGACCAAGGTCGAGGGCTCGAAGAATGTTTGACTTGCCTTCATTGTTTGGTCCGACTAGGACAGTCAAGTTCTTGATGGAGAGCTTGTACGCCTTCGTGACGCTGCGATACCTCTCCACTGTGAACGTTGATAGACGCATCGCGAAGTGTATGTCAGTTAATGCAGGTGCCACTGCACTACTTCTCTCGGAATGTCGTGTTTCACCTTCCTGACACAAGGCGACGACAGCTGATGTCCGCACGCATATCTTGCAGTCCCTGAGCCCCGAAGGGGCCGCGGTTTGTCGCCACGGGTGCAACCCGTGGGAAGTGTGCGATCGGTCAGACCGCCCCGGCGGGGCGGAGGGGTTCGCGGGTTGTTCGCGCACTGCACATTCCTCTGCCCCTTCGGGGCAATTTGTGGGTGGGCGACACCATCCACGGGTTGCGCTGCGCTGCACCCGTGGCGACATGCCTGCGCCCCGTTGGGGCGAGGAGGGCGGGGGTGCGCGGTCGGGGCGGCGTGATGCTTGGTCGGGGCGGGGGACGAACCCCACGGGGACCGTGGGGGTACCCGAGAAGACCGTTGGGGTACGCAAGAGGCCGCGGGGGTACACAAGAGGACCGTGGGGGTAGCCAAGAGGACCGTGTGGGGGTTACCCAAGGGCCGTGCGGCTGAGGGCATCACGCGCACAGTTCGCGGATGCGTTGCGCGAGGGCGGCACCGGCGGCGGGGTCGAGCTTGCCGGCTTTCCAGCCGATGCCGAGGCCTGAGCCGTCGGGGTGCTTGGGGATGATGTGGAAGTGCACGTGGAACACGGCTTGGTGGGCGGATTCGCCGTTGTTTTGCAGCACGTTGAAGGCGGTGGCGCCGGATGCGCGGAGCGTGGCGCGGGCGATGCGCGGGAGGACGCGGCCGAGTGCGGCGGCGCTGTCGTCGGAGAGGGCGTCGAGGGTTGGGGCGGGCTCTTTGGGGATGACGAGCGTGTGCCCGAGGGCGATGGGAAAGATGTCGAGGAAGGCGAGGGTGTGGGCGTCCTCATGCACCTTGTGGCAGGGGATTTCGCCACGCAGAATCTTGGAGAAGATGGTGTCGGGCATCACGCAAGGTAGGGAGTGCGAGCGCGGTGCGCGGGGCAGGCTGCGGCCCGCGAGGCTCGGCTCACGCGGCAAGCTTGCGGATGATGCCGCGCAAGCGCTCGAGGTCTTGCGAGTTGGTCTCTTCCACGCCCAGGCCCATGCAGACGTCGGCGGGCGCGCTCTCGTCGGTGATCTCGAAGCGGTGGCTGAGGAGGCGTGTGCCCGAGCTGTCGTAGAGGAAGGCAACGCCCGTGCCATCCACGTCCTTGCGGAGCTCGATGGACTGCCCGCCCAGCACGATGCGTGCGGGCTTAGCTTCGGAGGCGGAGCTGTCGGGCTGGATGAGCTGCTGCTCGAGGGCGTCGTCCATCGCCGAGACGAGCCCGACCTGCACGCGTTCGACGAGGTCGTCGAGGTTGGGCAAGCGCATGGCGATGTCGCCGAACATCTCGATTGCGCCGGAGTATTCGTCGCTCGCGCGGCGGATGGCCTTGCTCATGTCGCTGTCGGCGATGTTCAGGATGCGCTGCGCGGTCGCGACGCCCGGCGAAGCGGCGTTGGCGGGGAGCACCTGCTTGGCGGGGCCCGCCTGCGTGAGCTCGACGAGGCCCACGACATAAGCGATGCGGTGCAGCTTGGTGAGTGGGTCGTCGCGCTTGGTCTCGGGGGGTTTGGTGTGGTGCCACTCGAGCGGCTTGGCGAGCAGCTCGGGCAACTTCCAGCGGCGCGCGAGGCTCGCGACGACGTCGACGTGCGTGCAGGGCAGGCTCTCAAACTCGTTGCGATAGATCTTGCCCGGTGCGCTGCCTGGCGCGAGGGCGAAGTCGCTCTGCTGGCCCACGAGCTTGCGCATGAGGGGCAAGCCGCTGTCCATCATCAGGCCAATGACGAAGGCTTCGCTGCCCAGGCCCGGCGCGGTGGCCTTGGCGAGCTCGCTGGCGAGGCAGCCGCGGTAGACGGCTTCGCCCCAGATGCGGCGTGCGAGTTCTTGGTCGCCCCCTGAGGCCTGCGCGGCGCGGCTGAGGTGGAAGCCCAGCGACACAGCCTTGAGACGCTCGATGCCCAGCACCACGCAGGCGCGGTCGATGGTGGAAACAGCCTTGCGCTGGGCGAAAAACGCGGAGTTGGCGAGGCGGAGGACGCGACCGGTGACGGCTTGGTCGTTCTTGATGACCGACGCGTAGTCGGCGAGCTGGCTGTCCTTTTTGCCCGAGAGCTCGAGCAAGCGCACGGCGACCTCGGGCTGACTTTGCAGCCCGACGGAATCGAGCTTGCGCTCCAGCCATTGGTGGAGCTCAAGCACTTCGCTTGCTGAGAGGTCCTTGCGTACCTTCATGCGGCTCCGTCCGGGTCAGGGCTTTCGAGGCGCCTCGTGCGCGATCGAACGTTTGGATATCGGCGGGTTTGCAGCGCGACTTGTGCTGAGCGACCCGCTCAGAGCGGGGATCGGGACATCTCGCGGCGAACTGGAGAAACGGGTCGATTTTGACGGGCCAATTCCCTTGTTTCCGTGATCTTCAGACTTCATTATGGGTCCTTTGGCGGCGTGCGCGGTACTGATCCACGCGTTCTCTGCACGGGGCCATTTCCTTGGCTCATACACTTCTTACAGGTTTCATGAGGCTTCCGCTCCGTCAACGCCTGCTGTGTGTGGTGCTCGGGCTGGCGGCATTTGCGCCGCTGGTGATCGCGGCGGGGCTCGAGCCCTCGCCCAAGGGGGTGGCGACGCACACGCAACTGGGGCTGCCTGCATGCGGATGGATGGTGAGCATGGGGAAGCCCTGCATCTCGTGCGGGATGACCACGGCGTTCGCGCACGCGGCGAATGGGAGCTTTGTGCAGAGCGTGGTGGCGCAGCCCATGGGGTGGGTGCTCGCGGTGCTGGCGGCGAGCACGGGGTTTGCGTGTCTGCATGCGGCGATGACGGGGTGGCGGGCGGAGCGGCTACTGAACGCGGTCATGCAACCCAAGACGCTGTGGATCGTGGCGGGCGGGCTGCTGGCGGCGTGGGGATATAAGTGGGTGGCGGTGGGATAAGGTGCGTGGGAAGCAAGCAGAGCGAGGATGTGGCAGCGGGGTGGCGAGGGCTGGAGCGATGCGCATGACGAGGAACTGTGGGAAAACAATGCGATGGGTGGTTTGCGCGGGCGCGGTGTGCGCGCCGATTGGTGGGCTGCTCGGTGGGCTGGGCGGATGCCAGCTCGTGGGCGGGATGGCAGCGTCGTATCAAGAAACCGCGTCGCACACCGTGAACGCGACGTATCGCGGGCTGGAAGGCAAGAGCTTTGCGGTGCTGGTGAGCGCGGATCGGACGATTCAGGGCGAGCACCCCGGGCTTGTGGAGTTTGTCGCAACCAAGATGGTCGAGCGGCTGAGCCCGGCGTCGAACGTGCCCCGCGCGGGCGGGTTTGTGACGGCGGCGGACAGCGTCTCGTACATGGCGCGCACGCCCGGGTGGGCGGCAAAGCCCATGCTGGAGCTGGGCAAGGACCTTGGGGGCGTGGAGCGCCTGATCCTGGTCGAGATCGGCGAGTATCGCCTGACGGAGCCCGGGAACATCTATGAGTGGAACGGTGCGGCGGCGGCGAACGTGAGCGTGTTTGAACTGGACGCGGGGGAAGCCAAGAGTGAGATGGCAGCGCTCGACCGGACGATCACGGTGACGTTTCCAGACAAGAAGAGCATGACGCCCGCGGACATCTCGCAGCAGGTGGTGACGAGCGCGCTGGCGGGCAGAATCATCGACCGTGCGAGCTGGTTGTTCTATGACCACGAAGAGAAGATCAAGATGCCGTACTAGTGAAGGCGGAGGGGGGAGGCGCGGGCGTACGGCGCGGGCGTGTTGCGCGGAAGGACCGCGAGGCGTGAGTGACGGGGCACATCGCGATGGCACTGAACACGCTGTTTCTCGATCTCAACTCGTACTTCGCGAGCGTGGAGCAGCAGGTGCAGCCTTCGCTTCGGGGGGTGCCTGTGGCGGTTGCGCCGATCACGAGCGACAGCGGGTGCTGCATCGCGGCGAGCTATGAGGCAAAGGCGCACGGCGTGCGGACGGGGACGCGCGTGGGCGAGGCGAGACGGCTGTGCCCGAATATCGCGATCGTGGATGCGAGGCCCAGGCTGTATGTGGTGATGCACAACCGCATGCTGCGGGCGATAGACACGTGCATTCCTGTGGACGAGGTGCACAGCATCGATGAGGTGAGCTGCGTGCTCGACCGCGTGCAGCGCGAGCCTGCGCGGGCAAGAGAGCTTGCGGTGCGCATCAAGGGGGCGATCCGGGCGATGTGCGGGGAGTGCATGCGGTGCTCGATCGGCATTGCCCCAAACCGCCCGCTGGCGAAGCTCGCGACCGACATGCAGAAGCCCGATGGGCTGGTGGTGCTGCGCGATGAGGACCTGGAGCCGGGCGGGGGCGTGCTGGCGAACCTGAGCGCGCAGGAGCTCGCAGGCATTGGGCCCAAGATGATGAAGCGGCTGGAATACGCAGGGATTCGCACGATTGGCGATCTGCATGCGCGGAGCGCAAGCGAGCTGCGAAGCCTGTGGGGGGGCGTGCTGGGTGAAAAGTGGTATCACTGGATTCGCGGCGCGGACCTGCCCGAGGCGAAGAGCAAGAAGGGGAGCATCGGGCATCAGCACGTGCTTGCGCCGGAGGTGCGGAGCGTGGAGGGGGCGCGGGCGGTGGCGTTTCGCTTGCTGCTCAAGGCATCGTCGCGGCTGCGGCATGAGAAGCACGCGGCGCGGAAGCTGAGCCTTGCGATCAGCTTTACGAGCACCGACCCGTCGCGCCCGGCAGCGGCGTGGGGGAGCGCGGGCAAGGATGGGGATGGGTTCTCGGAGAGCGCCGCGCTGGGGGATGGATGCACCGACGGCGCGACGATGCTCGATGCGCTGGGCGTGCTGTGGGAGCGGGCACTGCCCCTGGTGCGAACGCGCACGCCCCTGCTCGTGAGCGTGACGCTGCACGAGCTGGTGCGCGAGGAGAGCGCGACGCTGCCCTTGTTTGGCGGCGAGCGCAAGGACGCGAGCGTGAGCAAGGCGATGGACACCATCAACCAGAAGTTTGGTGCCAACACGCTGTACACCGCGAACGTGCACGATGCGCGGCAGCATGCGAGCGGGGGCATCGCGTTTCGATTTGTGCCCAACCTGGGGCACGCCGACAGCGTGCAAGCGCGGCAGCGAGAGACAGCGAGCGAGGCGGGGAGCAGGCACCTGGCAAAGCAAGGGGCCAGGAGCAGCAGCGGGCAAGGGGCAAAGGAACGAGCGCGGAGCGATGCGGAGCTGGAAGCGCTGATTGAGGCGAGCTTGAGGTAGAGGCGAGCGCGACTGAAGAGCCGAGAGCTTCACGATTCGTTCGCGCTATTCAATCTCCGGGTCGCTGATCGCGGAGGGCACGTCTTTCGCACATGCCTTTGCCCGCAGCGTGCGTCGCCGTCTCCTCATGTCATTCGCGAGGCAACGCGGGCCAACCGCGACGTATGCTGAAGCACCGATGCTGCTCATCGCACAGACCGCAACCACTGCCTCGACCGGCACAGCCGGAGCAACGCTGGGACCGCTCGACTGGGCGGTGCTGCTGGCGTATCTCGCGCTGTTGGCGGGGGCGGGGTGGTGGTGGTCGAGGCGTGCTGCCAAGAGCGAAGCGGACTATTTCTACGCGTCGCGCTCCATGCCCGCGTGGGCGATTGCGATCTCGCTCATCGCGACGGCGCAGAGCGCGGCGACGTTTCTGGGTGTGCCCAGCGCGGCATACTCGGGCACGTATAGCTACATCCTGGGGAACATCAGCTACATCGTGGGCGGCGTCCTGGCGAGCCTGCTGTTTCTGCGGCGCTATCACGAGCTTGGGCTGCGCAGCCCGTACGACCTCGTACGGCGGGCGGCGGGCAGGCCCGCGATGCTGGCGTGCGTGGGGGCGTTTGTGGTGGGCAAGCTGCTGGGCGCGGGGGCTCGCACGTACATCGGTGCGCTGCCGCTGAGCCTGGCGGTGTTTGGAGATGTCTCGCTGCCCCACGTGTCGCTGTGCGTGGTGTGCATCATGGTGTTTGCGATAGCTTTCACGCTGGTGGGTGGAGTGCGCAGCGTCATTTGGACCGACCTGCTGCAGGTGGGCGTCTACCTGGGTGCTGCGCTGCTGGCGATCGCGCTGGTGTATCAGGCCATCAACCTGCCTGCGCGCGAGATCGTGGGCGTGCTGAGCGAGGCGAAGACGGCGGCTGGTGTCTCAAAGCTCACGCTGCTGGACATGGGGCTTTCGCCCAGCGGGGGCGTTGCGTGGAGCAACCAGTTCAGCCTGCTCACGGCGTTCACGGGCTCGCTGCTGCTGTGCATCGCGGTGCTGGTGAGCGATCAGGACGCGGTGCAGCGTGCGCTGGCGTGCCCCACGCCGCGGGATGCGGTGAAGAGCACGATCCTCGCGCAGGTGCTGGGCATTCCGGTGGTGCTCGTGTTTCTCACGCTGGGGATGCTGCTGTTTGTGTATTACCAGCGCGTGGGCGCGGGCGCGATTGCGGGCAGTGTGCCGCCCGCGAAGGAAGTGTTTCAGAGCTTTATCTTCACGCAGATGCCCGATGGCGTGCGTGGGCTGATGATCGCGGGCGTGCTCGCGATCGGGCCCATCGGCATCAACGCGACGCTCAACAGCGTGGCGAGCGTGGTGAGTGCCGACCTGCTGCCCGCGAGCAAGAGCTTGAGCGATGCGCAAGCGGCAAGGCGGGCCCGCGTGCTCGTAGTCTGCGTGGGGCTGGTGCTCACGGGCGTGAGCCTGTTTGCCGCGTGGTATCAGCAGCACAGCCAGTTGCCGCTCATTGACTTTGCGCTCAATAGCTTGGCGTTTAGCTTCGCGCCGCTGCTCTCGATCTTTGTGTGCCTGGTGCTGCTGGGGCGCGGACGGGCGTGGTCGATCGTGCTGGCGCTGGTCGCGGGCTTTGGCATGTGCGTGCTGCTGCAAACGCCTGTGCTGCGGGCAGTGCGCGACGCGATGCAGCCCGCAGCCGGGTCGAACGCTGACGGGGTGCTGGCGTGGGCGGCTTCGCTCGCGTTTCCGTGGCACTTTGTGCTGGCGTTTGTGCTCAGCTTTGCGGTGTGCGTGTGCGGGGGCAGCGTGCGCAGCGGAGCAGTGCGCGGGTGGAAGGGGCAGGGCGAGGGAGGCGCGGCATGAGCGTACGCGAGCGACTGGAGCGCATGCTGCCAAGCAAGCCCCGCAGCCTGCGCTGGCAGGGGGGTGAGGCGTGGACACCATCTGCCGCTGCGCTGCGCTGGTTTGCACGCGTGGGGCCGGCGCAGCGGACGCGGATGCTGCCCAGCGACGTGCAAGCGAGCGTGCGCGGCGCCGCCTGCGGCACGACGGCGGCGGATGCGCAGGGCTTTGTGCTGCATGTGGATGCACGCGGCGCGCGCGTAGAGGCACCTTCGCCTGCGGGCGTGCGGCACGGGCTGGGCGCGCTGGTGCAGCTGCGGCACGCGTGCGAGGCGATGGGAGTGGCGAGCGTGCCAGCATGCACGATGCACGATGCGCCCGCGATCGCGACGCGGGGTGTGATGCTGGATGTGTCGCGGTGTCGCATCCCCACGATGCGCGAGTTTGCGAGCCTGCTCGATGAGCTGAGCGAGCTGCGGTGCAACCACGTGCAGTTGTATGTGGAGCACACCTTTGCGTATGCGGGGCACGAGGAGGCGTGGCGCGGGTGGAGCGCGCTGACGCCCGACGAGCTCCGCACGATCGATGGGTGGGCCCACGAGCGCGGCATCGAGCTTGCGATGAACCAGAACTGCTTTGGGCACATGCAGCACTGGCTGAGGCTGCCCGCGTATGCCCACCTTGCGGAGACGCACGGCGACTGGGTGTTTGCGGAGGCATGGCCCCGCAGCGGACCTTGGAGCTTGTGCCCGACGGACCCTGCAAGCCTGGGGCTGGTGCGAGACTTGCTCTCGCAGCAAGCAGCCTGCGTGCGCGGGCCCCTGTGCAACATCAACTGCGACGAGACCTATGACATCGCGTTTGGTCGCAGCGCGGGGCAGGTGCGCGAGCGCGGGCGGGAGCGCGTGTACTTGGAGTTTGTGTCGCAGGTGTGCGACGTCGTGCGAGGGCTGGGCAAGGTGCCCATGCTGTGGGCGGACATCGCGCTCAGCCACCCCCACTGCCTGCACGATTGGCCCGCGGGCGCGATCGCGCTCGCGTGGGACTACGAGGGCGACGACAAGTTTGCGGCGTGGGGCGAGAAGCTGGCGGAGCGCGGCATCGCGTGGTGGGCGTGCCCGGGAACGAGCAGTTGGTGCAGCTTTGTGGGGCGCACGCAGGAGCGCCGCGCGAACGTGCGGCAGGCGGTGGCGGGCGCGTTGCGACACGGCGCACAGGGCGTGCTCGTGACAGACTGGGGTGACTTTGGCCACTGGCAAACGTGGGCGATCACGCAGCACGCGCTGGGGCATGCGCTACGGGCTGCGTGGAGCGGGCATGCGGACGACGACGATGCGAGCGCTGATCTGCTTGCAGGCGGTTCGCTCGCGGCGCAGCTCGATGCGCTGGGCGATATCGACCTGCACCTGCGCGAGGTGGGGCTGCCGCTCTCTCGCCCGGGCGTGCAGGGCAGGCTGCGAAACCAGACCGCGCTCTTTGCCGATGTGCGGCTGGCTTGGGAGGACCTGCGCACGCTGACGGACGTGGAGCCTTGGGAGCGGGCGCTCGCTGCGCTGCGGGCTTGCATGCGGAGCGATCGTGCGCACAGGCACACGCCGCTGCATGATGAACTGCAACACACCGTGGCGTGCGCGGAGTTCGCGTTGCTGAGGGCGATTGCGCGGCGGACGTGCGCGAGCGCGATGCAATCGCCGCAGCGAGGCGACCTGCTGGCGCGGAGCGAGGCGCTTGCGAAGGAGCACGTGCGGCTGTGGTTGCAGCGCAGCCGGGTGGGTGGGCTGGAGCAGAGCTTGCGGGCGTGGCTCGGGCCCGTGCGGGCGGAGCTGGGCGCGAGGTAGGGCGGCTTGGTGTCGGTTGTGCGGCGCGGCGCATCGCGTGCCCTTCTCCGCTTCGTCACCGCTCCGCTTGGAGCGATGCCGCCATGCTCGCCAGCGCGTGGTCGGCCCGCTGCACAAGCGCCGCGTGCCGCACCGCGAGGGGCGTGCCGGCTTGCTGAGAGAGGCCCCCAAACACCGCGGCCCGCAGCTCTTCGAGCGCGGTGCGTGCATCATCGAAGCGCCAGGCGTGCTCGGGGCGGAGGGCCCATGCGCCAGCATCGACATTCACGACGGGCGCGCCGCGCTTCGCGGCGTGTCGCGGTGCCTGGCCGCGCAGCAGCACGTCCTTGCCTTGTGGGGCGGCTGCACCCTCGGGATTGGCCTCCAGGCGCTTCTTCTCGTCGCTCATGGCGCGGGCAACGCCCGCGGTGAGCAGCTTCCATCGCGGCTGCACGAGTGCGAGCGCTTCCTTCTCCACGCCGCTGCCATCCTCGCGCAGGGCGAAGAGTCGCTCGCGCAGCGTGGTGGCATAGCGGGAATAGTCTCGCACGCGCTGCCACGGCACAACCGCAAGAAAGCCCTCGGGCAGGAGGTAGGCCGCGTGCTCGCGCATGTCGGCGATGCTCGCGGCCCAGTTGCGATTGGTGCCACTGGCGAGGCGCTGCGCGACGCGTGCCCGGGCCTCGAGCACCTTGCCCACGCAGTCGCAGACCTCGCGCATCGCGAGCATGAGCTTGCCCTGGCCCTCTTGCACGCGCTCCTCAAACTCGGCGCGGGTTCGCGGCAGCGGTCGCTGCGTGAGCAGCGCTTTGTCGATCGTGAGGATCGCGAGCGCATCGCGCAAGTCGGCTGCGCTCCCCAGCGCGGCATACTGCTTCTGCATCACATCGAGCCCGGGGCAGCTCGCGAGCGCGTGCTCCAGCTCATCGGCATGCTGCAAAGCAAGCAGCCTGCGCACGCCCAGGCGCGACAGCGCGAGTGCGCCGCCCACGCTGAGCCCATCGTGCCCGCGCGAGAGGCGCACGCTGTCACCCTCATCGAGCAGCACGAGCAGCCCCTCGCTGCTCGCGTGCGCGGCGCGGTCGGTCGCGTCGGGCAGCGTCCACTCTTCCCAGGTTTGCAGGCCCTCGCGGTCGTGCTGCTGGCTGGCTTGCTCGCGCTGCGCCACGGCAAGCTTGGCTGCAAGGCGCTGGCGAAGCTGCCCGATGTCGCGCCCGCTGGCAAGCTCCTGGCCCATGGCGTCCTCGACGCACAGTCGCGGACGCAGGTGCAGGGGCAGACCCTGCAACGCAAACTGAGTCGCGGCGCCTTCCACGCCCAGCACATCGCGCAGCAAACTCGCGAGCGTCTCTGCGGGTCCCTGCGCGGGCTCGCTGTCCACAAGCTGCGCGAGCTGCTCACCCAGTGCGTCCAGCCCGGTGTTGCCTGCGGGCAAGCCCTGCTCGGTGCACGCACGCTCGATGGCGGCTCGCACGCCCTTGGGTGCTTGCTTGAGCAGCGCGGTCAGCAGCTCGGCACGCATGCCCGACACGAGCCATGCGACGCGACAATCGTCCACCAGCGGCAGCGCGAGCAACGGGAGCGAGAGTGTGAGGCCATCCTCGTCCTTCCCTGGCGAGAACGCGTACGCCACGTGCGCCAGCACGCGCGGCCCGCTCCCTGAGCTGAGCGCGATGCTGTCGGGAAACTGCGATGCGTCGAGGGCGCGGGTGCTGCCCGGCGCGAGGCAGTCGTGCTCGGCAAGCCGCAGGGAGCTGTCGAGGGCCGCGTCGCGCGCGAGCGCAGAAAGCAGCGAGGCCTCGTCGCAGACGTCGGGCGGCACGCGCTGCAAGAAGAACGCGGCACGCCGCTCGGGCGGGGCGAGCACATCCTTGCGGCGCAGCTTCGCCTGCGCGCGCTGCGCGGTTTCAAGCAGCGATGCGTTGTGCTGCATGAAGCCAAAGCCTGCGAGGCCTGCCGTCGGGCCAGCCGGAGCAATCCCCTCAGGCCGCGCGAGCACCTGCGTGCAGAACACCTCGCGCGCGAGCCTCGCATCGTGCTGGGCGAGCGGCACGCGCTCGCGCGGCACGACCACGATGCTGCCCAGCGTCACGCGCCTCCACGCGCTGGGCTGGCCCTCGCTCACGTGCGCGTCGCTCAGCTGCGTGCGAAACAGGTGCGCCGCCTGCTGCTGCACCCACGCGGGATCGATGCGGGCGCACGTGCGCGCGAACAGCTGGCTCGTCTGCACGATCTCCGCAGCCATGAGCCACTGCGGCGCACTGCGAAACAGCGTGCTGCCCGGAAAGATGCGGGCCTGCTCGCCCCGCACCGTGCGATAGACGCCGCTGCCCGCGTCGCCCTCGCGGCACGCAACGGTCGCAACGAGCCCCGTGAGCAGCGCACGGTGGATAGCCTCGTCGCGCGGTATCGCGAGGTTGTGCAGGGCGTCGTCGCTTGCGCCGGGCTCGCCCGGGCCTTCCAGCTCTTCACCCGCCTCCGCGAGCGCATCGCGCAGCTGCCACACCAGCTCGCGCCACTCGCGCATCCGCGCAGCGTTCACGAAGTGGTTGCGGCACCACTGCGCCGCGCTGCCAACAAACGCGTCGTCCTTCCCTTCTCGCGCCGCATGGTCGAACTGGTCGTAGAGCTTCAGCAGCGAGAGAAAATCGCTGGTTGCATGGCGAAACATCGTGTGGGCTCTGTCTGCTTCGTCCTGCTTGCCCTGGGGCCTCTCGCGCGGGTCTTGCAGGCTCAGGCCTGCGGCGAGAATCAGCACGTCTCCGGCGCAGGCGAGCTCGCGCGCGGCAAGCAGCATGCGGGCCACGCGCGGGTCCACGGGCATTCGCGCGATTGCGCGCCCCATGGGCGTGATCGCGCCATCGCGCGATGGGGCGTCGATCGCGGAGAGCTCAAACAGCGACGTGTAGGCCTCGTCGACGCTTGCCGCGCTAGGGGGCTGCATGAGGGCCACGGGCAGCCCGCTCGCGTCGCAAGGCGCCTCGAGCATCGGCGCAGGCAGGGTGCGCATGCGCAGCACGAGCCCCGCGAGGTTGGTGCGCAGCACCTCCGGAGGCGTGAGCGCATCGCGCGACGCGTACGACGCTTCGCTGTACAGCCGCACGCAAACGCCCGGCGCGACGCGCCCGCAGCGGCCACTGCGCTGATCGCAGCTCGCGCGGCTCACGGGCTCGGTGGGCAGCGTGCCGACGCGGCGACGGGGGTCATAGCGGCTGATGCGCGCCACGCCCGTGTCGACCACAGCGCCGATGGCGGGCAGCGTGAGGCTTGTCTCCGCGACGTTGGTCGCGACAATGACGCGCGGCTGCTCGCCCTTCGCAAACACGCGGTCCTGCTCGGCGCTGCTCAGCCTCGCGAACAGCGGCAGCACCTCGCACCAACGGAGCGAGCCTCCGCGCACCGAGCTCGCGATCGCCGCGCTCGCGGCACGAATCTCGCGCTCGCCCGGCACAAACACCAGCACGTCCTGCGGAGTGCCCGGGCCTGCGCGGGCAAGAGCCGCGCGGGCCTCGTGCACGGCGTCGGCGATCTCTTGCGGGTTGGCAAGCTCGCCATCGGCGCAGCTGCTGGGCGGGCTGTAGATCGTGCGGATAGGAAAGCTGCGCCCGCTGACCTCGATGACGGGGCAGGCATCGGCACCGCCAAAGTAGTCGCTGAAGCGCGCAGGATCGATCGTCGCGCTCGTGATGACGACGCGAAACTCCGGGCGCTTGCGGAGGATGAGCCGCAGCGAGGCGAGCAGCAGGTCGATATTCAGGCTGCGCTCGTGCGCTTCG
>JAIYDA010000114.1 GCA_027487735.1 Planctomycetaceae bacterium
ACGCGTGCGCGCGCAATTTTGCGGTCGTGCGTCGCTCGCAGCCGCCTGCTGCTTGCTTCTTCGCTACGCTCCCCTCCCCCTGCCAGCCTTCGCTGGCTGGGACTCGCGGGGCGTCGCCTTTGGGTTAGCCTCGCGGGGGTGAATCTTGACGTCTTTCTGTCTTCCATCGTGCGCAGCCCCAGGGAAGCCACTTGCCATGACACATCTGACCGCCTTGCCCTTCTCTGCACTGGTCCCCTCGCTGCCCGCCCTCACGCTGGGGCAGGCAGCCGCTGCGCAGCCCAACGTGCTGGTCAGCCTCTGGAAGCCCGTGCTGCTGCTGCTGCCCATCATTCCCTGGGCCCTGTATGTGTCGAAGGTGCTGGACAAGCACGCCGCCCGGTTCATCCTGCCCCGCGAGAAATACAACACGGTGCACCTGTTTGTCGGGCTGGCGGCGTTTCTGGGGGCACTCGCCATCCCGCTGCGGAGCGAGGGGGCGTTTTGGGCGGGGTTTGCGCTGCTCGTCTCGCTGCTGCTGGCAGACATCCTGCTGTTCATCAAGATTCACAACAAGGACGAGCGCGTGCCCGAGGCCTTCCGCCTCAGCCTCTTTGACTTCAGCAAGATGAAGGAAGCGAGCGCGAAGAAGAAGACCGCGCAGCAGGCGGGCAAGGCCGAGCTTGCCATCCGCATGAAGGACAAGCAGCTCGTGCCCGTGCCCAACGCCGACACGCCCGAGTTTGCCCTCCGCACCGCCTCCGAGAAGATCTACTGCGAAGCCCTCGAGCAGCGCAGCAGCCAGGCGGAGCTTGCTCCGATTGCCGCCAACCAGTATGGGCTGCGGCAGACCACCGACGGCATCGGCACGCAGACGCAGACGATGCCAGCAGCAGAAGCGCTGAAGGTGATCGACTTCTGGAAGAGCGCGGCAAAGCTCGACCTTGCCGAGCGCCGCAAGCGCATCTTCGACGACATCAAGATCAAGCGGGGCGAGATCGAGAAGCCCGTGCGCGTCATCAGCCAGGGCACGCCCCAGGGCCCCAAGCTCACGCTGCTGCTCGACCCCGAGTCGAGCGTCAATCGCAAGCTCGCAGAGCTTGGCTTGCTCGACTCGCAGGCGAAGGAGCTGCGCGAGCTGATTGAAACCAAGGGCGGCACCGTGCTGCTGGCGGCAGGGCCCGACCAGGGTCGCACGACGACGTTCTACAGCGTCATGCGTCTGCACGATGCGTACACGCAGAACGTGGTGACGCAGGAAGTGGAGCAGCAGGGGACGCTCGAGGGCATCAAGCAGAACGTCTTCCAGCCCGTTGCCGATGGGCCCGACTTTGCGACCAGCACGCGCAGTCTCATCCGCCGCGACCCGGACGTGGTGGGCGTTGCCGAGTTGCCCGATGCGCAGACCGCGAAGGAGCTTGCCCGCGCAGACATCGCACGCACCCGCGTGATTGCCAGCGTGCGCAGCGACAGCGCGATCGCGGCGATTCAGGGGTGGGTGCGGCTGGTGGGCGATGCCGAGCTTGGCAGCAAGGTGCTGCGGGGCGCGGTGGCGCAGAAGCTCGTGCGCAAGCTGTGCACCAACTGCCGCGTGGCCTACTCGCCCAGCCCGGACATGCTGAAGAAGCTGGGCGTCGCCGATGGCGCGGCGAAGCAGCTGTATAAGAAGGGCGGGCAAGTCGTCATCAAGGACAAGCCCACCACCTGCCCGATGTGCGGTGGCAGCGGCTTCTTTGGTCAGGACGGCGTGTTTGAGGTGCTGGTGCTGAGCGAGGTGGATCGCCAGCTCATTCGCGCGGGCGACTTCAAGGGCCTCGCCCAAGAGCTGCGCAAGCGCAAGACGCCCACCATCCAGCAGGTGGGCATTCAGAAGGCCCTCAGCGGCGTGACCAGCATCGAGGAGGTCATTCGCGTGACCACCGAGGCGGCGCCAGCAGCGGCTGCACCCGCCGCAGCACCCGCGCCGGCTGCGGCTGCGAAGCCTGCGGCGGCACCGGCGAAGAAGGCGTGATGACGCGCGGGCTTTGTCTTTGATTTGGTTTGTGAAGCTTGGTTTGTGAAGCTTGGTTTGGCGTGCTTTGGTTTGCACTGGCTCGACTTGTTTGGCCCTCACCCACGGATTTTTACCCATGATCCTCTCTCTCATCGTGATCGTCTTCTGGGGTTTGCTGGCCTTCGTGTGGGCATCGCGCGGGTTTTATTCGGCGCTGCTGGGCATGATCTGCACGGTGCTTGCCGGCGCGATCGCCTTTGGCCTGTGGGAGGTCGTGGGCACCAAGATTCTTGAGGCGTCGCCCCAGCAGGGCACGTTTGCGTGGCTGGAGGGTGCGGCGTGGGCCTTGGGCCTGGCTCTGCCCTTCATCGTGTCGCTGGCAATCTTCCGCGCGGTGACGGACGCGGTGCTGCGGGCAAACGTGACGGTGAGCAGCACGGTCAACTACGTCGGCGGGGGCATCTGCGGCGTGATCACCTCGACGATCGTGATGGGCATTCTGGTGCTCAGCGTTGGTCAGCAGCGCTTCGGGCAGGACCTGTTTGGCTTTAAGCCCCTGACCTTTCAGGCGGGCAACGTGGTGCGCGATGGCGGGCTGATTCTGCCTGTGGATCGCATCACGGCGGGGATGTACTCGCACTTCTCGAAGACGAGCCTGCGGACGCGCGAGAGCCTGGCAAAGTGGCACCCGGACTTTGAGCTTGTTGGGCCCGCGATGCGCATGACCTTTGAGGGCAGCAACCGCACGACCGCTCGCCCCGAGCAGGTGAGCCTTGCCGGGCGGTTTACGGCTCGCTCCACGAAGCTCGAAGACCTGCTGAGCGACAGCCAGAACCCCGGGCGGCAGAACGTGCAGGGCCTGGATGGGCAGCCGTTTCCTTCGGACTCGCGCATCGAGGGCTTTGTGCTGAATGTCACGAGCGGCGCGGCGGAGAAGAACGGCAAGGTGACGGTGGGCAACGCGCAGGTGCGGCTGGTGGCGAGCAATGGTCGCACGAGCCGGTCGCTGTTTCCGATCGCGATGGCGAGCCAGGCGGACGCGACGACCCCGGGCTTTGGTCGCTGGCGGTTTGACAGCAACGACACGTTCATCGCGAGCGTGGGTGGCGGCTCGCAGGCGGTGATGAGCTTTGAGTTTGTGGTGCCCAACGGGTTTGAGCCTCTCGCGCTGTACTTCAAGGGCTCGCGCGTGGCGTTTGACCCGAACCAGAAGCCCACGGTGACGGCGAGCAGCGCGGGGATGCGCGATGCGATTCAGGCGGCTCCGGTGGCGAGCGTGGGTGGCGGGGGCGGGGCGAGCATCAATGTGTCTGACCTGAAGCTGGACAAGGCCCGCAAGGTGGAGACGCAGCAGGAGGGGCAGGCGCCAACGGGCATCCGCATCGGCGGCATGCTGCCTTTCACCATTCAAGAAGGCTTGCACGCGCCGCTGGAGCTGACCGACGACCGGCGCGTGGTTCAGGGCGAGGTGACGTTCGCGGCGAAGGACGTGGACCCGATGCAGAGCGTGGACAAGGCGCTGCGCATCGACAGCTTTGTGCTCGAGAGCGACACGACGATCGTGCAGGTGGAGGCGGCGGGGGACAGCACGTTCAGCTTCCTCAATCCCACGATCGCAACGCTGGAGAAGCGGGATGTGCCGATCGCGCTGATCGACGATCGCGGGCAGGTGTATCAGCCCGTGGGCTTTGTGTATCGCGACGACATCCGCGCGACGGTGCGCTACACGCCCGGGCAGCCCATCGCGACGCTGTCGCAGATCGATGCGACGGCGAGCATCTCGCGCAGCAAGCCCACGCAAAGGCTGACGCTGCTGTTCCGCGTGACCAAGGGCGCGAAGATTCAGTACTACGTGGCGGGGCAGACGGTGATCGCGGAGTTTGTGCCGACGGTGAGCACGAATCGCTGAGTGCGTCGCTCTGTGGGGTGTTCACTCGGGCATCGGGTAGAACAGGTTGTTGCCGTGGCGGCGGAGCTGGCCCTGCGTTGCGTTGCCGTCATCGAGCATGCGGTCCATCGCGAGCATGCGAGCCTGCACGGCGGTGCTTCCACTTGTGCGTGTGATGCCAGCACTGGGCGGGAAGCCAGCCCAGAAGGGCTCGGGCGTCCAATCGGAAGCCTTCATGGTGTTGTTCCAGTCATAGCGACCGCCGATGGGTGGGACCCTGGTCCAGATGCGCGGGTCGATGAAGCTGGCCATGCCAGGGGGCGCGATGCCCTCTTTCACGTCGCCTGGCAGCTCCTTCCAGACGGCGCGGTAGCTGGAGGCAGCGCTGGCGATGCCGCGCATGCTGGCCCAGGTGCTGGTGTAGCGGGCGCGCTCCTGGGCGTGCGACAGGCGCGGGACGGCGAGCGCGGCGATCACCCCGAGGATGACGACGACGAGCACGAGCTCGAGGAGGGTGAAGGCGCGGCGCACGCCTGAGATATCGGCCGTTTTTGGGCGGACCTGACCGCTCATTCTTCCATGAACAGGCAGAGGAAGCGCGAGTTTGCGCGACGGAGTTTGCCGGTTGTTTGGATACCGTCATCGACCATGGCGTCGAGGATGTTCATGCGTGCAGCGAGCGCCACGGGAAGGGGCAACTGGGTGATGGCGATGTTGGGGCCAAGCACGCTCCAGTCGGGGTTGAGAACGCCCGCGCCGTTGCGACGGTTGTTCCAGTCCCACACGCCGCCGATGGGGGGCTCGGCTCGCCAAGAGCGAGCGCGAATGAAGGTTGACATGCCTCCCGGGGGCGAACCGTGGAAGACATCGGTGGGATAGTCGTGCCAGATGGAGCGGTAGAGATTCAGGGCGGCTTCGAACCGGCCGTACTGCGACCAGGTGGCGGTATAGCGGGTGCGGTCTTGGATGTTGCTGAAGCGCGGAACAGCGAGGGCGGCGATGACGCCGATGATGACCAGAACGAGCAGGAGCTCGAGCATGGTGAAGCCCCTTCGCATGGAGCGAGATATCGACCGGAAGGGCGGATGGGTTTGGAGATGTCGGCGTGCGGGCGGGGTGATTCAGTCGGGCTCCATGGGTAGGCAGAGGAAGCGGGTGTTCCAGCGTCGGAGCTTGCCGGTGGAGGGAGATGCATCATCGACCATTGCATCGAGTGTGTTGAAGCGCGTGTCGAGCCACGCGGGAAAGGTCGGATGTTGTGTCAGTGAGACGTTGGGCCCGAGGATGAGCCAGTGGGAAACGGCTGCGCCGGTTGTGCTGCTGCGGTTGTTCCAATCCCATCGGCCACCGATGGGAGAATCTTGTGCCCACGCGGTGCGGCGGATGAACTGGGTCATTCCTGCAGGAGCTGCGCCGAAAAGGGCGTCGGGCGGATAATCGTGCCAGACGGAGCGGTAGAGGTTGAGAGCGGCTTCAAAGCGACCATACTGCGCCCAGGTGGCGGTGTAACGGGTGCGCTGTTGAATGTTGCTGAAGCGAGGGATGGCGAGCGCGGCGACAGCGCCGACGATAACCAGGACGAGCAGAAGCTCGAGCATGGTGAAGGCTCGTCTCACACGAGTTGGTGTCGGCGTTGTGGGAGCGCGGCTGGAGCCGAGCACGGTCACCTGGCTAGGGTAAGCTCGCGGGAGCGCAAATCGTGCGCGGTGTTACTCGCCTGTCGCGGCGGTGACGATCGCGGCTCCGCCGATTTCTTTGCGAAGGGCATCGGCGGTGCTGCGGCTGCTGAACTGGCCCACGCGGACGGCGAAGAGGCGCTGGCCATTGCGCGAGATGGGGACGACGCGGACGTTGTATTTGCTGGCGAGGCGTGCGGAGTGGAGGCGGGCGGTGCTCTCGTGGGCGAAGGCGCCGACCTGGACGGTGAGAAAGGGACCGCCCGCGGCCTCGGGCAGGGTGGTGACGCCGAGGCGGCTGGGGACGCTTGTGCGGGTGGCAACCATGGTGGGCGTGCCTCCGCGGAGGCGATCACCGATCATCATGCGGAGGCCCGAGTCGGTCTGGACCAGGGCCTGGGCGCGCTCGTAGGCGGCTTGTGCTTCTTGGGCTTTGCCGAGCGTGCGAAGGCTGTCGCCCGCGTAGAGGGCGGCGCGGGCGCCTTCGTCTGCGGGGAGTTTTTGGCTGGCGATGAGGAGGCTTTGGGCGGCTTCGTCGTGCCCGCCACGCTCTTGGGCGATGAGGCCCATGGCAGCGTGGGCGCGGCCCGCGATGACGGTGTCGCTGCTGGTGCGGAGGGGAGAAAGCCAGCGGACGGCATCGGCGTTGCGGTTCATCGCCTGGGCGGAGAGGCCCGCGATGAGCTGGGCTTGCTGCTGGGTGGTGCCGCGCTGCTTGGTGGCGACTTCGACGGCTTGGTCGTAGGCGTCGGAGTAGCGTTTTTCTTCGAAGGCGACTGCGAAGGGGGGGAGGGTGGTGGCGCGGGTGGAGGAGGTGCTGGTGCTTGCGTTATTCGCGCTTGGGTTGTTCGCGCTGGCGGCGCGGGGGCCTTTGCCTGAGCCGGCACAGCCTGCGAGCGAGAGTGCGGGCGCGGCGAGCAGGGCAGCGACGAGGAGGGACTGCGAGAGCGCGAGCGAGATGGGGCGCGAAAGTGGGCGGGAGGTGGGCATGGCCTTCCTTGGTCGGCGTGTGGAGCGTGCAACGGGCCTCGGCGGGCGAGGCGTTGCATTAGCGGTGGTGCAGGTCCGTCGTTGCGACCGCTGGAGGGAAGTATATTTGCCGTGCGGGCGCGAGGGGCTTGGCTGTTGGTTGTTTTTCTGTTGGCTCTTTTTCTGGTGCGGGCGCATGGGTTCGCAGCGTCCGCACGGCACGCGCAGGTCAATCACCTATGAGCATCCACGGCCCGATCATTCGCCAGCTTTTGTCCAGCCCGCTTCGCACGCGCATCGTCGATGATCGCGGGAGCTACAACGCGATCAAGCTGCTGGTGGCGGCGACGCACGTGGCGGCGAAGATTCGCGGCGTGTGCGACAGCAAGAGCGTGGGGATTGTGCTGCCCACGGGGGCGGGGTTTCCGATCGCTGCGCTCGCGACGTGGATGCTGGGCAAGGTGGCGGTGCCCATGAACTATCTGCTGAAGCAGGAGGAGCTGCAGTACGTCATCGACGACTGCGAGACGGACACGCTGGTGACGGCGGGACCGATGCTGGATTTTCTGGGGTTTGCGCCGAGGTGCAAAACCATCATCAAGCTCGAGACGCTGGACTTCAAAAGCATGCCCGAGCCCGTGCTGCCCACGTTTGCGGATGACAGCGAGCTCGGCGTGCTGCTGTACACGAGCGGGACGAGCGGCAAGCCCAAGGGCGTGATGCTGAGCCACGGGAACATTCGGGCGAACGTGTCGCAGATTGATCGGTGGATTGACATCGGGCCTGGGTTCACGTTTCTGGGGGTGTTGCCGCAGTTTCATAGCTTTGGGATGACCGCGCTCACGCTGACGCCCTTGATGCTGGGGGCGAAGGCGGTGTTTACGGCGCGGTTTGTGCCTGGAAAGATTTATGGGCTTTTGCGCGAGCACAGGCCCAACGTGTTTGTGGCGATTCCGAGCATGTATAACGCGCTGCTGCACGTGCGCGATGCGAAGGCGGAGGATTGGAGCAGCGTGCAGTATGTGGTGAGCGGGGGCGAGCCCTTGCCCGAGGCGGTGGCGTACGCTTTCTGGTACAAGTTTGGCGTGCGGATCGCGGAGGGGTATGGGTTGACGGAGACGAGCCCGGTGACGAACTGGTGCAGGCCTCATGAGTGGCGGCATCGCAGCGTGGGCAGGGCGATGCCCGATGTGTTGCAGCGGATTGTGGACCCCGCGGGCAAGGTGCTGGGGCCCGACAAGGACGGCGAGGTGCAGATGCGCGGGCCCAACGTGATGCAGGGGTACTTCAAGCTGCCCGAGCAGACGGCGAGCGTGTTCACGAGCGATGGCTATTTCAAGACCGGAGACATGGGGCGGCACGATGGCGAGGGGCATCTGTTCATCACGGGGCGCATCAAGGAGATGCTCATCGTGGGGGGCGAGAATGTGTTTCCGCGCGAGATCGAGGAGGTGCTGAACAAGCACGAGGCGATCAAGGACAGCGGCGTGGTGGGCAGGATGGACCCATCACGCGGTGAGGTGCCTGTGGCGTTTGTCGAGCTGAAGGAGGGCGTGACGATCGACGCGGGGACGTTTGGCAACACCGTGCGGGCGTGGTGCCGGGCGAGTTTGGCGGGGTATAAGGTGCCCGATGAGGTGCGGGTGGTGGATGCGCTGCCTCGGAATGCGACTGGGAAGATATTGCGGAGGGAGCTGAAGAAGGCAATAGGGACTGGGCACTAGGCATGAGGGGGAGCGGGGAGCGGCGAACAGGGAGCAGGAAGGACCTGTTGGGGTCTTTGCGCAGTTTTCATGCGGCTATGGGACTGGGAGGGTGTTGCGAGGGCGGGGCACTTCGGGTATGCTGGCCGCATGGAGATTGCGCATCTGTGTCGTCGTGTGGGGAGGTTGGCGGTGGGTGCTGGCATCGCCTTGGGAGCGGTGCTGGGCCCCGGGGCAGCGTCGGCGCAGGTGCTGCTGCCGACGGACGACGTGCCGGGGGACGCGACGCGCGTGCTGGGGCCTATGCGAATGCTCGCAGCGGCTGGGGATGATCGCGTGCTGGTGTTCGCGTTCTTGCGAGACCGCAACAACCTGACGGAAACGGACGCGATCGTGGCGGCGGAAGGATGTTCGCGGCGGGTGGTGGCGCGGCTGGGGGACAGCGTGGCGGGGCCCACGAGGCTGACGATTGGGCAGCTGGTTGATGGGCACATCGACGATGCGGGAAGGGCGACGGTGCTGGCGCGGGTGAATGAGGTGCCTGTGCTGGTGGATCATGTGGTGCTGCGCGAGCTTGTGCCTGGCGGGCCTTTGTCGCTGGTGCAGCGCAGGGGCGATGTGATTGGTGCGGGGCAGTCTGTGGGGTCCAGCTCGCGCGGGCTGGTGGGGAGCCCGGACGGGTTTGTGCTGTGGCGCACGGGCATCGCGGGGGGCGGTGCGGGGGAGTTTGCGTATTGGATGGTGGGGCCAAATGGCTCTCCGCAGATTGCGTTTCGCTCGGGGCAGCAGGTGGCGGGGATGCCTGATGGGTCGCAGATCACGGCGACGGCGGGCTCGCGCTTTCCGGGCATCGCGCGGGGCGGGGTGGTTGGGGGGCTGGTGTCGATCACTGGCGGGCAGCTGGGGATTGTGTATGGGCAGCCCGGCGCGCTCTCGATGCCTGTGCGGCAGGGCATCGTGCTCCCCGATGCGCCGGGGAGCTTGGTGACGAGCATTGGGGCGTGGAACCTGGGCTTGGATGGCACGCTTGCGGTGGTGCTGCGGGCGAACTTGCCTGGGCTTGGGCAGCGCGAGTTTTTGTATGCGGGTGTGCCGGGAGCGAGCAATGGCGGGTGGGGGAACATGCGCAGGCTTGCGACGCGCGGCGAGGTGATTCCTGGGTTGCCCGCGGGGCTTGGGATGTATGTGTATGGCGAGCTGGGAGCGGCGAATGCACCGCCCGGCGTGATGGTGGGCGAGGCGGGGGATGTGGTGATGATCACGCTGCCCCAGATCATGATGCCGCCTGGGCCGAGCTTGCAGTTCACGGCGATGTGGTATCCGGCGCCCGGACGGCAGGCGAGCCCGCAGGCGATGTTCATCAACAACACGACGCAGATCGCAGGCCAAGGTGCGCAGCTGGATGCGGGCAGCGTGGCGATCGACAGCTTTGGCAACGTGGTGTTCACGGCGTCGTTTCAGGCGCTGAATCGGCGAACGCCTGTGCAGTGGTCGGTGGGTCGTGGGGTGCGCGAGCTACTGCCCGCTTCGCAAGCTGGGGGCTTGCCAGGGGAGGGCGTGGTGCAGGCGGTGTCGGCGTTTGAGTTTTTGACGGCCGATCAGGGCAGTGCGCTGAACAGCTTGGGCTTCCCGGCGGTGTCGGGGGCGGTGGTCGCCAACAGCGTGCGGATCGTGCCTGTGCCTGGGGCGTGCGGGAGCATCGACATCAACGGCGACGGACTGTTTCCGAGTGACGACGACCTGGTGTGCTTTCTTGGGCTGCTTGCGGGGGGCACGTGCAACGGGTTGTGCCAGGTGGGCAACACCATTGACTTTAACAACGACGGGCTGTTTCCGGATGACACGGACGTGCTGGCATTCCTGGCGACGTTGGCTGGGCAGCGGTGTGGGGTGTAGAAGCGAACGAGATGCAGGGAGAGCACGCGCGGTTAGTCTTGCATGACCGCATCTTCGGAGTGGGCGCGTTCATCGGGCTCGCCTCGCAGGCCGCCCGCGCGGAAGCACTCGAGGGCGTCGATCATTTGCTGCGGGCTGGTGGCGGTGCGGATGGTCTCGCGGAAGGGCTTGATGCTCTCCATGCGACCATCGGGCATGACGGCTTGCATCTTTTTGGCGAACCAGCTGATGCGGCGTGAGAGCTGCCACATCGCGTAGCGATCGTCGCGCTGGGTGCGCATGAGGTCGAAGTAGCGCAGCACCGTGTCGATCTTTTCGTCCAGCGAGATGTCGGGCAGCAGCTCGCCCGTCGTGAGGTAGTGGTCGACCTCGCGGAAGAGCCAGGGTGCGCTCAGGGCGGCGCGGCCGATCATGATGCCTTGGCAGCCCGTCTCGCGGAGCATGCGGGCAGCGTCGTGCGGGCTCCGCACGTCGCCATTGCCTATGACGGGGATTTGCCCGCGCACGCTCTCGACGACGCGGGTGATGCCGTGGAGCTGCACGGAACCTTGAAACTTCATCTCGGTGGTGCGGCCGTGGACGGTGACGGCGGCGACGCCCACATCTGCGAGCATGCGGGCGAGGTGCGGGGAGCAGGCGGAGCCAGCTTCAAAGTCGGCGGTGCTCCAGCAGAGGCGCATCTTGCAGGTGAGGGGGATGGGCGAAGGGGAGGCGCTGCCCACGGAAAGGCCCGTGTGCGATGCGGTGCCGAGGCGGCGGCGCCATTCATCGGGGCTTAAGGGGCATTTATCGAGCTCGGCGCGAACGCGGCGGGCGATCTCGACGGCGACGTTGAGCTTGGTGAGCAGTGCGCTGCCGCCGTCTTTTTTGGTGACCTTGTCGACGGGGCAACCCATGTTGATGTCGATGATGGTGGCGCCGTGCTCGGCAGCCCAGCGTGCGCCCTGGGCCATGATGTCGGGGTCGCCACCATAGAGCTGCATGCCGACGGGCTTGTCGAAGGCGTTGGTCTTGGCGAGGTCGAGGCTTGGGGCGGTGCCGCGCAGGAGGCCTTGGGGGCTAAGGAGGTCGGTGCAGGCGAGGCCCACGCCCCCCCACTCGCGACAGACGGTGCGGAAGGCGAGGTCGCAGTAGCCCGCGATGGGGGCGAGGAGGAGGTTCGTGCGGAGTTGGACGGGGCCTATGCGGAGCACGCAGAAGCATAACCGGTTGGGCGGCATCGACCTGCGGGCTTGAACACCCGAGGGCGGGCGGCGAATATCATGCCGACCTGTTTGGCAGGTATTCCGGACGGATTTTGTTCGGAGCCTGCGCGTCGGAGGGATTGGCGATCGTGGTTGTCGTGGCTTTGCATTCCCCATCTCAGGAGTTTTGCGTATGCGTGGTGCACTCTTGTCGTCGATTTCGCTGCTCGTGGTGTCGGCTGGGCTGGCGCAGGGTCAAGCCACTGAGGCGAAGCCTGCGGTGCAAGCACCCGTGCAGGTTCCGGTGCAGGGTGGCATCCCCACGGGCACAGCGCCCACGGCGCAGCCCGTGCCCGCAGGGACGGCTGTGCCCAAGATGACGGCGGATGCGTCGGTGGAGCTTGGCACGATTAGCGACGAGAAGTCGATTGAGAAGACCATCCGCTTCACGAACACGGGGGATGCGCCGCTGGAGATTCTGGGCGTGCGCGGCAGCTGCGGGTGCACGGTGCCCAGCCTCGACAAGCTGGAGAAGCGCGTGTATGCCCCGGGCGAGGGTGGCAGCTTTCCGGTGACGTATAACCCCGCGAACCGCAACGGCCCGCAGACGACGACGGTGTTCATCCGCACGAACGACCCGACGGTGCCCGAGACGCAGGTGCAGATCAAGAGCGTGGTGAAGCCCCTCGTGAGCATCGAGCCCAAGGCTGTGATGCTGGGGTCGATTGCGCGGGAGCAGGGGGCGACGGGCACCGTGACGATCACGAGCCTGCTGCCTGACCTGAAGATCGAGCAGGCGATCACGAACAACCCGCTGATCAAGGCGGAGATTCTGGAGACCAAGGACGTTGTGGTGAACAACGAGACGACGAAGCAGACGCAGATTCGCATCACGGTGCCACCCAACATGCCCGTGGGCATGCTGAACGACGCGGTGACGATCCGCACGAGCGATGCGGCGCGGACGCTGTACTCGGGCGTGTCGGGCGAGGTGCAGGGCGCTTTCGTGACGACGCCCACGGTGCTGACGTTCCCGCGGATGACCGCGTCGCAGGACATTCGCACGCAGATTCGCGTGGTGTCTCGCAATGCTCAGCCCTTCAAGATTACTGGCGTGAGCGACAGCCCGACGGCGGGGGCCGCGAACTTCAAGTTTGATGTGCAGCCCGACCCGCAGGCACAGCCTGAGAACAGCGCGTTCCTGATTCGCATCGCAGGCACCGGCCCTGCGGAGGGTGCGCTGCAGGGGACGCTGACGATCAACACCGATAGCGCGACCGACCCCGCGATCAGCGTGCGGTACACGGGCATCGTGACGGCGGCGCCCAAGGCCGCCCAGCCGGCAGCTCGCGACCCGTGGAAGGACCAGCCCAGCACGCTGATTCCGAACGGTCGGTAAGACAGCGGGCTTCGTCGCTGCAACGCAGAGCAACACACGCGAGTCGCAAGCCGCCCTGGGCACACACACGGGGCGGCTTGCGGTGCAAAGGTGGGGCAGCGGGCTGTGCAGCGCGGAGATGCGGTTCAGCACAGAGACGCAGAGGAGAGGAGCAAGATGAGATGAGCAAGATGAGGGAAAGGGGAGAGGCGAACGGGTGTGCGCGGGACGCAGCGCATCGTGGATGGGTGGGCACTATCGTTTGTGGGAGCGGATGGTGCGTCGGAACGCTGTGTTTCGCTCGAACACTTGGGCTGGACCAAACTGAATCATGATTGCCATGCTTTTGCAACGTGCGTTGGTGCTGGGCTGCGTGGGGCTGCTCGCGGGTGGGGTGCACTCTGCGATGCGTGCGCCCGTCGCGACCAAGAGCGAGAAGGACGCCGCGCTGCGGGCGTTGGTGGCGGATGCGGCGCAGTCGCCTCCGCCTGCGATTGTGGGCTCTTTGTCGGCCGCGCGCGACGGGGGCGGGCAGGCTGGCGAAGCGTCTCCTGGCACAAAACCAGCACCAAGCGCAGAGACCAAAGCAGGAACCAGCCCCACCAAGGCGCTGGGCCTGGAGATCTCGCTTGCTGATGCGAAGCGGCTGTTTGATAGCGGGGCGTTGTTCGTCGATGCCAGGCGCCGCGAGGAGTATCTCGAGTCGCACGTGGAGGGCGCGTTCTTGCTGCCCGCGGACATCTTCGCGGCTCCGCAGCCACCCGCCGCCCTGAGCATGATGGACCCGGGCGCGACGCTGGTGATCTATTGCGGGGGCGGCGCGTGCGATGCGAGCCACAACACGGCGTTTGCGCTCGCGCAGCGCGGGTTCAAGGTCATGCACATCATGACCGATGGCCTGCCCGCGTGGAGCGCGGCGGGATATCCGGTGTCGAGCGGCGCGCCGTTCTATGAAGTGGGAGGTGGCTCGTGAGCAGCGCACCGGCCTTGAGCGTGATCGATCGCGAGCTTGCGCGGCGGGCCCGCGTGGAGCGCATGGCGTGGCTGTGCCTGGGGGCACGCGTGGCGCTGGGCGCATTGTTTTTGCTCGCGGCGTGGCTGAAGCTGAGGAACCCGCAGGGGTTCGCGGAGGCGATTGAGGGTTTTAAGATCGTTCCCGAGAACCTCGTGAAGCTGCTGGTGTTTGCGATTCCGTGGACGGAGCTTGTGGCGGGGGTGCTGCTGATTCTGGGCGTGTGGGCGCGGGCGAGTGCGCTGCTTATCACAACGCTGCTGGCGGGGTTCATCGTGGGCATCGCGAGCGTGCTGGTGCGCGGGCTCTCGACCAAGTGCGCATGCTTTGGTGAGCTGGAGTGGCCCTGCGGGGGCGAGGTGGGAGCGTGCCAGATCATCCGCAACACGGTGCTCATTGGGCTCGCGCTGCCGATTATCTTGCGCGGGCCAGGAAAGCTGGCGCTGGGCGGGCAGGACAAGTAAGAAGGACGGAGCGAGAAGACTCAGCACAGAGAGACAGAGACGCGGAGGAAGAGGAGAAGGAAAGCGGGAGGGGCGAGGAGCCTTTGTGCGACGGGCCTCAGGCGCGATGATGCCACGGTTGTCGAGCAGCGCGCGGGCAACTCGCGTGGTGATGCATCGCCTGCGTGGGAACCGTGCCGACTCGTGCTTATCCTTCCCGCCCCCCATCGGAGCGGCCTGGCGGGCTTTGCCGTCGCTTCACCCTCTTCGTTTTCTCCTGTTTCTTGTTTCTTGTTTCCCGTTCCCCGCTCACCGTTCCCCGCTCCCCCTCCCCCTCCCCGGACTTCCGCCTTGCCCACTGCCATCATCTCCGACGTGCACGCCAACGCCAGCGCACTGCGAACGGTCCTTGCGGACATCGCGGGTCGGGGCATCTCGCGGATTGTGTGCCTGGGCGACACGGTGGGCTACGGGCCCGACCCGCTGGAGTGCGTGGACCTCGTGCGAGAGAAGTGCGCGTGGGCGCTCATGGGCAACCACGACTACAGCGTGCTGTATGAGCCCACAAACTTCAACCCCACTGCTGAAGCAGCGGCGTTCTGGACTCGCGCGCAGTTTGACCTCGAGCCCGACGCGACCAAGCGCGCGGAGCGGTATGACTTTCTCAACCATCTCAAGCTGCGTGTGGTCGAGTGCATCGGCGAGAGCGGGGCGATGCCCTTGCCCGCGGGCGGGACGGACGGGCTGATTCCGCTGCTTGCGGTGCATGGCTCGCCGCGCAAGCCCATCAACGAGTACATCTTTGCCGAGGACGCGACGAACGCGCCCGACAAGCTGGCGGGGCTGTTTGATCGCGTGGAGCGCATCTGCGTGGTGGGGCACACGCACGTGCCGGGCGTGTTTACGGATGAGCCCGATTTCTATCCGCCCAACGAGCTGGGGGACAACGGCTATCGCTTCACGCAGGGGGAGAAGGCGATCATCAACGTGGGCAGCGTGGGCCAGCCGCGCGATGGCGACCCGCGCGCGAGCTATGCGATTCTGCACCCCACGCACGTGGAGTTTGTGCGCGTGCCCTATGACATCACGCTGACGGCGAAGAAGATGGAGGCAATCGCCGAGCTGCGGGGGTATCTGGTGGACCGGTTGTTTGCGGGGAAGTGACCGAAGCGCGGAGGGGATGGCGTTTGGGGAGCCCCACGCGGGTGCAAGAGCATACCGATCACTTCATTCCGAGCTGTTCCTGGATTGCTTTCCAAACTTCTTCGCGAGAAACTGATAGATCTCGATTTGTACGTCGCGCGGCTGTCGGCGGATGAGAGCCATAGCACTGATTGCATCGCGGGACGTTGGGACTTTCAGGTTGCTCTTGTCTTTGTTGTAGTAGACGCAGACAGCGCGGAGGTTGTGTTCATCGTCCGTTCCGCCTTGGCTGATGGGGATGATGTGGTCGAGTTCGAGGCGGCAACGGCGTCCGGGTTCGCAGCCTGACTCCTCGCCCGCGAGCGTCTTCGCCCCAACGGGGCGCAGGCCTGTAGCCACGGGTGCAGCGCAGCCCGCAGGCAAGCGGGCGAAGCGCAACCCGTGGAGAGGGTCGTGTTTTCCGCCGTCTGCCCCGAAGGGGCAGAGGAATCGCCCCACGACGCAGACGATCAGTCGAACACATACTTCTCGTCGAACTCCACGCCGTGGGCGCGAAGGATCCGCAGCAACTCCGACTTGAAGTCCTCTCGCTTGTGATGCTCGGCTTGCCCCGCGATGTACTTCTTGACTGCGTCTTCCTGCGACTTGCTCACGGTGAAGGCGCTGTATCCCTCTTGCCAGGCGAAGTCGTGCAGCGCGGCGAACTCGGCGTGAAGCCACTTGCTTGATCTCGCTTTGACGGTGCGCATCAAGTCGGAGATGGAGCCATCGGGCCGCCACCGCAGGTACATGTGCACGTGGTCTTCGATGCCGCCGATGTCGTACAGCACGCCCTTCTCGGCCCGGACGATGCCGCCGATGTAGCGATAGAGACGTTCGGCGATGTCGTCCGAGATCCACGGCGTGCGGGCTTTGGTGGAGAAGACGACGTGGAGCAGGAGCTGCGAGTAGGTGCCGGACATCGGGAATCCTTCGCCCCTCCGGGGCGAGGAGGGAAAGGGAGCATCACCTTTCCACGGGTTGCGCTCCGTCCGCCGCGGCCCGCCTTCGGCGGGTGGCGCGTCGCACTCCGCTCCACCCGTGGCTACAGCCCGACGCCCCGCCGGGGCGTTGAGAGCCGCTCACAGTCCTTGGTCACCATCTTCGATCCCCATGGCCAACGCGAGGGCGAGCGCGTTGCGGAGGATGCTGGTTCCATACGTGCGGGCGAGTCGCATGATGGTTCGCCCGCAAGTTCGCGGCGTTGATGCAGATGAGGCGCTTGCGATGATCCGACGTTACCGCTCACAAGTAACGTGTGCATGTCGTTCCGTAAGGGCGTCCATACTCGACACACTGCGGCTATCGCCTCACTCCCGCGGCTCGATCACCTCATCCTCGCCCGGGCGGGCTCGGCGTTGCTCGGGCGTGACTTGCTTCTCGATTTGCAGCAGGCGGCGTTCCTGGTCGGTGGCTTGGCCACCGGCAAGATCGCGCAGCATGCTGCGCGTGCCGTCGAGGGGGCGGAGCTGCACGTCGGGGGCGTCGAGCGTGCCGCGGACGGTGGTGGTGACGAGCTCCTCGCGCACGCTCTCGATAATGGCGGTGAGGATGGGGATGCGGGAGCGGTTGGCGGCGCGGAAGCGCAGGTCCAGGTCCATGCCGGGCCAGCGCATCGTGCCGAAGCCATAGAGCCCCACGGCGCGCGATGAGAGCGAGAGCTGCTCAACGGTGAGCACCTCGCCCTGCATGAAGAAGTCAGCGAAAGCGAAGTCCAGACTGTCGCCCGAGGGCAGTTGCAGGTTGCTCACGCGCAGCAAGGGCACGACCACGGGCAGGCTGACGACCTTGCCGCCGCGCACCGTGAGCGTGCCGCGCCCTCGGCGTGAGGTGGTGTCGTCGCTCGAGCCCGCGAGCGTGAGCGAGCCGCTGAGCACGCCGCGCGAGCCGTCGGGCGCGAGGTCCTCCTCCACTGGTGTGCTGGCTGCGCCGCGGGCGGTGCGGCCTTCCTCGAGCAGCGGCGCGAAGCGCACGTTGCTCGCCTCGAGGCTGAGGTCATACCACCGCCCCGGCGCTGCCTGGCCCGGCATGAGCACCGTGACAACAGGTGGCGCGAGCGAGAGTGCGCCGGTGACGCGCCCGCCGTGCACCTGCGCCGAGAACTGCTCAGCAAGCAGACCGCCTCGCGGCGTGGATCGCAACTGGCCGCGGCCGTCGGTCAGGCCCACGCCCAGCACGCGCAGGCCATCGAGCGCGCAATCGACGAAGAACTCGCCCCGGCCCCGCGGCGTGGCGCGGGTGTAGCGGAAGGCGAGCTCGCCCCGCGCGTCGTCGACTTGTACGCCCACCTTGGCGCTGGCGCGCTCGACGCGCACGGTGCCGCTGGCGGCGAAGGTGCGGAGGGTGCCAGCGGGCTCGCTCGCGCTGGCTTGCAGAGCGAGCGTGCCTTGCAGGGCAAGATCGGGGAGGGAGATTGGGGCCTGCGAGCGCACGTCGAGATCGGTGAGGGCGGCGAGCACCTCGCGCGGCAGCATCGCGCGGACGTGGTCGCTCAGGCTGCTGGCCTCGATCGCGACGCGAAGGTCGAGAGCGTCGAGCGGGCCTTGCGTGGCTGGGGCGGATGCGCTCGCGCGGCTTCGCGCGAGGGCTGCGCCCCACGCGCCATCGACGCTTGCCTCCACCACGCCCGGCGCAACAAGGCGAAGCCGCTGCACGCGCCCGCTCGCAGAGCCTTCGAGCACGAGTGCGCCGCTCACCTCGTCGAAGACGTGGCGCACGCCATCGAGGCCCAGGGAGAGCGAAGACGGCTCGAGCGTGGCGACAAAGGGGGGCAGGGCGAGGGCGGGCGCGTTGCCAGCTTGCGCGACTGGCTGCAAGGCTTGCTGCGCACGCTGGAGGAGCGCGCCTTCGCTCAGTACCACACGCACGTCCACCAGGCCATCGGCTTGCGTGCCCTCGATCGTGTCGATGAGGTCTTGCTGACCCAGCGCGCCGAGGACCGACCTTGCGAACGTGCCCGCGATGGCGACATCGGTCGCTTGCACGACGGCGTGCTGAGGCTGCTCGAGCAGTTGGGCCTCGGGCTGCTTGCCCGCAGCAAGGAGTGCAGCGGAGGCTGGGGCGGTACTTGCGTCGAGCAGCAGCGTGCCAGTGGCTTGCAGCTCGGCGGGGGTTGCGCTCTCGGGGCTTGCGGGTGTTGCTTGGTTGATGGTTGCGGCGAGGTCGCGGAAACTGAGCGCAGCGGTGCCGCGATCGGTGCCCGTGCTGATGTCGATGCTGAAGCTGCCGCGCTGGGGAAGCAGCTCGAAGCTCTCGCCGCCCGCGCGCAGACGCAGGGGCGAGGCGGGCGTCACGAGCACTTCTGCGACGACGCCCCCGCCCTCTTGCAACGTGGCACGAAAGGCTGCCTCGACGCGCCCCTGGGGCGAGAGCAGCGCGAAGACCTCGCGCGTGCGATCGGCGGCTTTGGGTGCGAAGGGCTGGATGAACGGAGCAAGCGGGAAGCTCAGGTCGAGAGCTCGCCCGGAGATCGCGAGCTCGGTGGGCTCACCCCTGCCCGCCTGCGTGAGCACGAGCGAAACGCCGTCCACGGGAAGGCCCGACGCGGGGCTGGGTGAGAGCCCCGCCCCGAAGCCCGTCGCATCGGGAAGCTTCGCCCACGCCTGCAACGACGACTTGCTGCCCTCGACGGTGATGGTGGCGCGCAGATCGCGCAGCCTTGCCTGGGGCTGGTCGCTCGCGGCGGGGGGCGCAGCTTCGCCTCGCGCTTCGAGCTTCACGATATCGCCCTGCGGGTCCAGCTGCACATCGCCCGAAAGCGTGCCACGCACACCCAGCTCGCGCAGCGCCGCAGCGGCTTGGGCTGCGCCCTGGTTCTTGGGTTGCTTGCCGCGCTCTTCGAGGGCGGCGATGAGCAGCGTGTCGATGGGCACGCTGCGCAGCGAGGCGCGGAGCGGAGGGGCGAAGGTTGCGTTGGGCTTCATGAGCTCGCGCAAGTCAAGCGTGGTGTCGAGCGTGAGCCCCGCGCCGGTGAGGCCCACCAGGTCGCCCTTCGCATGCGCGATATTGTCCTGCTGCACGATCGTGACGCGCTGCGTGCGAAGCGGGTACCCCAGCTGTCGCGGCATGAGCACCACGTCGTGCATCGCGATGTCGACGCGGTCGCTCCACACGCTGGGCACACCCACCTCGCGCCGGACGAAGACGTCGACATCGACCTTGCCCCCAAGCGCGGGTGGCGGCGCGATGCCGCTGGCAAAAAGTGCTGGCGCGAGCGCCGCATAGCCCGCCTCGTCGAGCAGCTCGTCGAGCACCCGGCCCTGGCCCCGTGCTTCCATCGCGCTGCGCAGCTTCTCGTCGATGGGCATGCCCCGCACGCGCACCTGCACCTCCACGCCCGCAATCTCGGTCGGGGGCTCGATGCGCACGGTCGCCT
>JAIYDA010000050.1 GCA_027487735.1 Planctomycetaceae bacterium
CCGCGCTGCTGGAGAGCGACCATGTCGCGGTGTATATCGATGAGCCCGTGCCGGGCCCTGGGGGCGAGCCTGGGCCCATGCGGGCGATTGTCCGGACGCCTGGGGGCGTGGTGAAGGTGCTGGATTCGATTCTGCCCGAGCCCGCGGCGGAGGGGCTGGCAAACGAGACGCCCGGCAGCCCGCAGCACTGGCTTCGCAACGTGGTGGACAAGCTGAGCCTGCGCGTGGGCGACCGCTGGCAGCACGCGGTGCGCCGGACGAGGCCTGAGGTGGTGCCCGAGCTCGAGCGGCAGAAAGACGACATCGGCACGCATCGCAAGGCGATGCTGGCAGTGGAGGTAAGCGTGCCCGATGCGGGCGATGGCGCGCCGTGGAGCGAGGTGGTGTGGCTGCCCTTCCAGCAGTACATGGGTTTGGGCATGGGTGGGAGCGAGGACGTGCGCCTGCCCGATGGGCGGCGCGTGACGGTGGGGTTTGGGCGCTTGCAGCACCCGCTGCCCAACTTCAAGCTGCAGCTCGCGAAGTTTGAGATGCTGAGCTATGACCATCGCGGTGCGCCGCGGGACTATCAGTCTCGGGTGCGTGTGGTGCCTGTGGACCAGCCCGGGCGGCGCGCGGGGTTTGATGCGTACGAGCACATCACGCAGCTCAATGCGCCGCTCATGGCGCCGTTTCATTGGAGTGAGCAGCGGGGCTTTGTGGGCAACTTGTTTGGCAGGCTGGCGTCGGGGTTGTCGCCCCATCAGTTCAAGTTCAGCCAGGCAGGGTGGGACCAGCAGGGGTGGCAAGAAAGCCAGAAGCAGGTGGACGCGGGGCTGCTGCCCGAGCCGTTCGCGAAGTTCACGATTCTGGGCGTGGGCAACAACCCGGGCATCCACGTGATTGCGCTGGGGAGCATCCTCATGGGCGTGGGCATTCCGTGGGCGTTCTATGTGAAGCCCTGGCTGGTGCAGCGAGAGAAGAAGAAGCTTGCGGCGATGGCGGCGGCACGGGGGCAACTGAACAAGAAGGTGGTGGCATCATGATGTGGTCACGACTCGTGGGACGCGGTGTGTTGGTGGTGGCGCTGCTCCTTGCTCTTGCGAGTGCGGTTGCGCACGCGCAAACTGCGCCAGCGGGGAATGCGCATCCGCAGACGCAGGGCGTGAGCGAGGCGGGGAAGGGGAAGGTGAACCCGTTTGGCGACCCAGTGTCGAACGCGAGCGCGTTGCAGACGGTGCAGGCGAAGGCGGAGTTTGCGGCGAAGCTGAACCTCGATCCGCTGCGCGACCTGGCGGTGTTTCACAACGGGCGGGCGAAGATTCTCGACACGCTGGCGCGCGAGACGGTGGAGACGATCACGGGGCGCAAGCGCCTGAAGCTGCCCAGCGAGCCCCTCCAGAACCTGGCAAAGGATGGCGCAAGCAGCTATGGCAGCACGATCAAGCCCGGCACTATCGTCGGCGTGCAGTTTGAGCCTTTGTTCACGCTGCTGGACATCACGATCGACCCGCGGTTTTACATCGGGCAGCCCCTCGTGGGCGTGGGCTATCTGCCCTTGCGCGAGGAGCTGCTGGAGCTTGCCTTCCCGAGCAAGGAGAACCCGGCGAATGAGCGCGTGCGCGAGGCGTTCATGCGCACGGGGCGGGTGACGCCTCGCATGGTGGACAGGCTCGGGCGCATCGTGCGCGAGACGCACGCGGGCGAGCGGCAGTACATCGAGGCGATCAATCGCACGGAGCATCACCTGGTGATGTTCGTCGATGCCAAGGCGAACCTGGAGATGGTGGCTCCGACGGAGCGCACGCAGAACTGGCTGCACCTGAGCGACCTGCCCGAGACGCACCCGGTGCGACTGGCTTCGGCGGAGCTTGGCGCGGCGTGGCGCGCTGGCGATGTGGCGCGGGCGAACGCGGCGATTGCAAGCCTGGCGAGCGAGCTGCCCAAGGTGAACGCGGAGATCTACCCTACGACGCGGCGCGCGGTGGAGCTGGCGTACAACGATCTGCGGGCGTTTGAGTGGGGGTGGGTGCTGTACTGCGTGTCGCTGGTTGCGCTGCTGCTGGCGTTTGGCACGCAGCGCAGCTGGCTGGCGTGGGCCGGTGGCGTGCTGCTCGCGGCCGGGATGCTGACGCACGCGACGGGGTTTGTGCTGCGGAGCATCGTGGCGGAGCGGTACACGATTCAGAACCAGTTTGAGTCGATGACGGGCATCTCGCTGTTTGCGGTGCTCGTGGCGTTTGGCATCATGCTGAAGAAGCGGCAGTGGCTGTTTGGTGCGGCGGCTGCGGCGGTGGGCTTCATGACGCTGGTGACGGCGACGCAGACCGCGATTCCGGGTGAATATGTGGAGCGCGAGGCGGCGATCCTGAACACGAGCGTGCTGCTGAAGTATCACGTGACGACGGTGCTGGTGAGCTATGCGCTGATTGCGCTCGGGTTTGTCATCAGCTTGTTCTACCTTGGTGCGCACTATTTCAACAGAAGCCGGGGCGTGGGGATGTCGTTTGGTGGCTCGGCGGATGCGAGCGAGGGTACCGAGTCGGAGAGTGCGGTGACGGTGAATGCGGTGCTGATGCCCGCGGGCGGCGGGAGCGAGGCGCCCAAGACGGTGTACAAGGCGATGGACGACCTAGACCGCAGCCAGATGATTGTGCTGCAGCTCGCGTTCTGGACGCTGGGCGTGGGCATTCTGCTTGGGGCGTGGTGGGCGGACCACAGCTGGGGCAGGTGGTGGGCGTTTGACCCGAAGGAGACGTGGGCGCTGGTGACGTGGATTGTGTACCTGATCGTGATCCACGTGCGCAAGGCGGCACCTCGCACCAAGGGGCTGACGACGGCGTGGCTCAGCGTCATCGGGTTTGTCATCATGCTCTGGACGTACTTCGGCGTGAACTTGCTGCTGCCTGGGCTGCATGCGTACGCGTGAGGCAATGAAAACGCCGAGCCTCGGTGAAGAGGCTCGGCGTGGCTGTTGCTGGGCTGTAGATTTGGCGAGCTTGGGGAGCAAAGGTGGGGCACAGGCGAGACGCCTGTGCGACCCACTATGTCACGAGTTGTGCCACCAGCTTGCTGCTTAGCGACGTGCGAGCAGGTCGCGAATCTCGGTGAGGAGCTTCTGGTCGGGCGTGGGACCTGCGGGCGCTGGCGCGGGCTTCTCGGCTTCGAAGCGCTTCTTCGCGGTGTTGTAAGCCTTCACGACGAGGAACAGGACGAACGCAAGAATGAGGAAGTTGATGAAGACGGTGACGAAGGTGCCGTAGCGGACGTCGATCTGCGAGGTGCCGGCAGCGGCGTCGGCCTTGCGCAGCGTGAAGACGGCCTTGGAGAAGTCCACCTTGCCAGCCAGCCCGACGACGGGCATGATGACATCTTCGATGAGCGACTTGACGATGCCGCCGAATGCGGTGCCGATGACGACGCCGATTGCCATGTCAAAGAAGTTACCCTTGAGCGCGAACTCTTTGAACTCAGAGATAAGACCCATGTGAGGATCCCTTTCTTGGAGAAGGCAGGCACCAGAGCACGATCTGCATGCGTGGACTTTGGGCCTGCGGGTGAGACGAAACAGGAGACGGGAAGCGAACGCTCCGCCCGAGCCCGCATGCGGCCCGGGCCGAGGAGCGCGGGGTGATTAGAAAATCCAGCTGAGCGTGAGGAAGTACTCGAAGTCGTTCTTCTTGTTCGGGGCCTCGGTCTGGCTGTCGTAGCGATCGACGGCACCGGCCTTGAGGAACATGTTGCTCTCTGGGTCCACGAGCAGCTCCCACCCCAGACCGGCGACGAGGCGGTAGTCGGGGAACTCATCGAGGCTGGGGTAGTACTCGACAAAGGCCGTGATCTTCTGACGCTCGGTGAGCTTGTGCTCAAAGTCTGCTCCGAGCATGGCCTCTGGGCGGAACTCTTCCTTCACGGTGCCGCCCCAGGCGTAGCTGCCACCAAGACCGGCGCGGAGCTTGAGGCTCGTGCGGTCGTTCTTGATGAGCTGATAGCTGGGACCGACGACGAAGCTGGCCCGCCAGTCCCACTGTTGAAACTCGTCGTACTCGAGCTTGCCCTGCGCGAAGATGCCCCACGGGCTGTCGGTGAAGACCCAGTCGTTGCGGAGGAAGGCTTCGCCCCGGCTTTTGTTCTTCTTGCTGTCGCTGGTGCCATACACGTAGCTGATGCCAGCCTTGGTGACCATGTCCTCGGCGGTGCGGGTGGCGCCGAGCAGGCCACGACCGCTGAAGTTCTGGCTGTTGCCCTCGCTGCCGTTGAGGCCTAGGTCGACGTTGCGTTTCCAGCCCTCAAAGAAGTTCGTGCCCGCGGGCGTTGGGGCAGGGTCGGCGGCGAGGGCGACCATGCTGAGCGTGGCTTGCGAGGCGAAGGTTGGCGCTGCGCCGGGCGCGGGGGCTTGCGAGGCGAGGGCCAGGCCAGCGTACGAGGCGCATGCGACGGCACTCCAGAGAACAGACTGCATCATCAAACTCCTGAATGGCGAGCGGCACTCCAGCCACCCGTGTTCGTGCGTGGCGATCCGATATCGCCCAGAACGGGGACAGAGCGAGTCTAGCGGAAGGGGGTGTTTTGCCAAGGGGAATAGGCGAAGAAATCAGGGGGTGCGAACATGAAAAATTGTCAACAAAGACGTGTGTGGAAACGAAGAAAAGCGGCTGTCTTGCACGTGATCTGGGGACATTTGGCTCGACAGCCTGTCGCGTTCTTGCTATGCTCGCGCAGCTATGAGCACCTTTGAAATCGTCGCTGTTCGGGCCCGTCAGGTTCTTGATTCGCGTGGCAACCCCACCGTGGAAGCGGATGTGGTGCTGGATGGGGGCGCGATCGGGCGCGCGGCGGTGCCGAGCGGCGCGAGCACCGGCGAGCACGAGGCGTGCGAGCTGCGCGACAACGACAAGAACGTTTACATGGGTAAGGGCGTGCTGAAGGCCGTGAACGCGGTAAACAAGACGATCGCCCCGAAGCTGGTGGGCATCGACGCGCGGAGCCAGGAGCTTGTCGATCGCACGATGATCGCGCTCGACGGCACGCCCAACAAGGCGAAGCTGGGCGCGAACGCGATCCTCGCGGTGAGCATGGCGACGGCGAAGGCGGCGGCTGCGGAGAGCGGGTTGCCTCTGTATCGCTACTTGGGTGGCAGCGGGGCAAAGGTGCTGCCCGTGCCCATGTTCAACATCTTGAATGGTGGCAAGCACGCCGACAACACCGTGGACTTTCAGGAGTTCATGGTGCAGCCCTGGGGCTTTGACAACTTTGCGGATGCGATGCGTGCGGGCGTGGAGATCTATCACTGCCTGAAGAAGGTGCTGCACGACGACCACATGAGCACGAGCGTGGGCGACGAGGGTGGCTTTGCTCCGAACCTCAAGGACAACGAGGACGCGCTGAAGCTCATCGAGAAGGCGGTGAAGAAGAGCGGCTACAAGTGGGGCGAGCAGATTTTCGTCGCGCTCGACCCGGCAACGAGCGAGTGCTGGAACGAGGCTGCTGCGGAGAAGAAGACCGGCTACAAGATGTTCAAGAGCAGCAAGAAGATCGTGAGCACCGACGAGATGATCGACATGTGGGCCCGCTGGTGCAAGAACTATCCGATCCGCAGCATCGAGGATGGCCTTGCTGAGAACGACTGGGACGGCTGGAAGAAGCTGACCGAGAAGCTGGGCGACAAGGTGCAGCTGGTGGGCGATGATCTGTTCGTGACGAACAAAAAGTTCCTGCAGAAGGGCCTAGACAAGGGGTGCGCGAACTCGATCCTGGTGAAGGTGAACCAGATCGGCTCGCTGAGCGAGACCTTCGACGCCGTGAACCTTGCGATGCGCAACCGCTACAGCGCGATTCTGAGCCATCGCAGCGGCGAGACCGAGGACAGCACGATCGCGGACATCGCGGTGGCGACCAACTGCGGGCAGATCAAGACCGGCGCCCCCTGCCGCAGCGACCGCAACGCGAAGTACAACCAGCTCCTGCGCATCGCGGAAGAGCTTGGGAGTGAGGCGGTGTATGGCGGGACGACGTGGTGGAGGAAGTAGGCCCACTCGTCTTCGGGGCACTTGCTCTCGAAACGCCACGATTCGGACTCACGATCAGGGAGTCACGATCAGGGAGTCACGCATGTCCTCCGACCTCGGCCGAGGCCGACCACTTGATGATGCGCCGGGCGTTGTGGGCATCGCGCCCCACGAGCTGCCCAGCCTGCCCGACAGCGTGATGACCGACAAGTGGGCGGGCCTGCTCGATCCGCGGCGGTGGTTCCGCGAGCCTCAGCGGCCCTTTGAGGTCGAGATCGGGTGCGGCAAGGGCACGTTCATCCTCAACCAGGCTCGGCATGAGCCGGGCACGAACTATCTCGCGATTGAGTGGGCGCGCGAGTATCAGCTCTACACGGCGGATCGCGTGCGGCGGGCGGGGTTGGGCAACGTGCGCGTGCTGCACGCCGACGCGGCGGACTTCCTGCGGTGGCGCATGCCCAGCGGCGTGGTGGGCGTGCTGCACCTGTATTTCAGCGATCCGTGGCCCAAGACCAAGCACCACAAAAACCGCGTGGTGCAGGATGCGTTCCTGTTGCAGGTGTGGCGCGTGCTTGTGCCGGGGGGCGAGCTGCGCGTCGTGACCGATCACGACGAGCTGTGGGAGTGGGACATGCGGCACTTTGCACGCTGGACGGAGCCCGGCGCCACGCCCGCGACGCTGGGCATCGCGGGCCCCCTGCACGAGCTCTGCGCCACGCCGACGCACAAGCCTCGGCCTTTGCACGCGGACGAAGCACCATTTGTTATGCAGGGGTTTGTGCCTCCGGCGTGGGTGGGGGAGGGGCAGGCAGTGGGCACAAACTACGAGCGAAAGAAGTGCGTGGAGGAGGGCAAGGCCCCGCACGCGTGCGTGCTGAGGAAAGTGGGGGAGTGAGGGACGAGTGCTTCGCTTCGGCCGACTCGCCTGGCGCGCACGTGGTGAGGCTCGTGCACGGGTCGATCAGCGTGTTCGCGCTTCCCAGGGCGTGCCGGGCTTGTACCCCACGCTGGCGTACAGCTGCTCGCGCGTCTGCATCGCGGGCAGCAGGCTTTGCACGCTGCCCTCGCTCGCGAGCGTTGCGAGGGCACGCTCGACGGCACCCATCGCCACTCGAAGAAGGCTGACGGGAAAAATCACGCTGTCGTAGCCGAGCTTGCCAAAGGTGCTGAGTGGGATGATGGGCGTCTTGCCGAACTCGGTCATGTTGGCGAGCAGCAGCGTCTTGGGATGGGTGCTGCGCAGCTCGGTAGCGAAGGTGCCAAACTCGGCCTCGCTGGCAAGGCCTTCGGGAAAGATCATCTCGGCGCCAGCATCCATGTATGCCCGGGCACGCGCGATCGCTGCGGGCAGGCCTTCAACGCCCTTCGCGTCCGTGCGGGCGCAGATGATGATGCCAGGTGCGCTGTCGCCTCGCGCCGCAGCGACATCTCGCGATGCTTTGCTCGCCCACTGCACCTTCTCCACCATGTGATCCACGGTCACGAGCTCTTTGCCATCAAGGTGTCCGCAGCGCTTGGGGAACTTCTGATCTTCCAGGTGCAGCCCGGCGGCACCGGCGCGGAAGTAGTCAATTACCGTGCGTCGCACCATCTCGGCCTCGCCAAAGCCTGTGTCGGCGTCGGCCAGCACGGGCAAGCCGCTGGCATCAAAGGCCTCGCGGATGCACCGGCAGAAGTGCTCGCAGCTGAGGAGCCCAACATCGGGCACGCCCGCCGAGACGCTGGTGGCAGCGCCCGAGACATAGCACGCGCGAAACCCGGCGCGCTGAATGCTGAGCGCGCAGAGGGCGCTGAATGCGCCGGGGATGGCAAGGCTGCGGCCTGCGGCACGCTCGGAGGCCATCGCACTGCGGAGTTGGGCGGCGGGGAGGGACGCGGGAGCGATCGGAGCAGCCATGCCGCAAGCAAAGCGGGGTGGGGCGTGGGTGTCAACTTGCGTGAGGTGGCGCCAAACCCGGTCACTCAGATAACGTATTGAAAAAGTATTGGCGGGCTGGAAACGCGAGCGAAAACACCCCTATCCAAAAATGAAAAAACGCCTTGAAACAAGGCGTTTTTCGCGAAGTGGAGGCAAGGGGACTCGAACCCCTGACCTCATCCATGCCATGGATGCGCTCTACCAAAACTGAGCTATGCCCCCAACGTGGGGTCCACTTCTTGCCGTGGGCGGGCCGGCCTTTGGGGCCAGCCTGCTTCCGGCGTGGGGGCAATGCTAGGCAGGGTGTGGGCTGGCGGCAATTGGGCCGGTGCCCGCGTCGCGCTGGGGCTTGATTCCCCGCTCTGGCGCGGCTTCTCTTCCGACATGGGCGTCTCTCCTGCCGCGTTGGTGCTTCGGGCTGCTGGTACGAACTGCGAGCAAGAGATGCTGCGCGGGTTTTCGCTCGCTGGTGCGTTGCCCACGCTGATGCACGTGGACGAGCTCATCGCGCAGCCCTCGCTGCTGGAGCGCTACCAACTCGTGGGCTTTCCGGGCGGATTCTCGTATGGGGACGACATCGCGAGCGGGCGCATCTTCGGCATGCGCGTGCGCGAGAAGCTCTATCCAGCTCTGCGGGCTGCGGTCGTGCGGGGCGTGCCCATGATCGGTGCTTGCAACGGCTTTCAGGTGCTGGTGCAGACGGGCCTGCTGCCCGGCGCACCTCGCGATGACGCGAGCACCCAGGCTCCGGCCCAGGCACTTGCATTAACAGACAACGCCTCCGGGCGGTTTGTCGATCGCTGGGTGGATGTGTCGTACGAGCCCTCCAGCGTCTGCATCTGGACGAAAGGCCTCGCGAGCGAGCTCGCGGCGAGCGCTGCGGGCGACGATGCAAGCTGCCTGCCTGTCGCGCATGGCGAAGGCCGCCTGGTGGCGAGCAACGAGAGCGTGCTCGATGGTCTGCGTGCACGCGGGCAGGTGGTGCTGCGCTACCGCGACAACTTCAATGGCAGCAGCGATGCCATCGCGGGCGTGTGCGACCCCACGGGGCTGGTGTTTGGGCTCATGCCCCACCCAGAGCGATTTCTCGATTGGACGCGCCATCCGGCGTGGACGCGCTTGTCGAGCGAAGAGCGCGCGGGCGTGGCGCCAGGGCTCGCGATCTTTCAGAAGGCGATTGCTTGGGTTCGTGCGATGTGACGCAGAGGGCGGCGGCGAGCGGCGCGTTTGGTCGCGCAGTTGGTCGTAGAGCCGCCGATATTCGCGCGGCAGCGGGGCTGCTCAAAGCGACCACTACGCTGAGCCACACAGCAAAGCACAAACGGAAACAACCCCGCACGCCAAGCTGGCACGCGGGGTGTTTCTCGTTCTCCCGTTCTGAAGGCGACGTGGAGCGTCGAAGCGTCCTCAGACGCGCGACGAAGCTCCGCTGCGGCGACGACG
>JAIYDA010000003.1 GCA_027487735.1 Planctomycetaceae bacterium
CGCACCTTACTCAGGCTTCTTCTCTGCCGCCGGCTGCACGCCATCCGTGCTCGCCGCAGGCTCGCCCGCAGCGGGCGCTTCCGCCGCCGCGTTCGCGCTGTTCTCAATCGCCTTCGCGGTGGCCTCTGCCACGTCGCTTGCCCGCAAAATCATCGAGCTCCCACGGTCAAAGCCGCGGAACGGATTGCCCGAGCCGCCCATCTCGTCAGCTTCGGGGCTGATGATCGTGGTGAGACCAACCGGCACGCCGGACGCTGCGTACACAGGCACCGCGAGATCGCCCACCATGTACATCGTGTTGTTCGGGATGAGCAACGCGCGCGGCTTCGTGGTCACGGCAGCAACCTTGCCCTCGTTCACAATCGGGGACTGCCCAAAGAACTTGCCCATCTTCCGCACAGAGAAGATCGCGTCACCAGTCGTTGCGGTGGTGCCCTTCGAAAAGTCAATGAACGCATAAGGCTCGGTGGGCTTGATGTCGATGCGCACCCACGCGAGCGCGAGCTCGCTGTCGCGTGCCACAAACTTCGCATCGACGCCCTGCGTGTCATCTCCCACAAGTACCTTCATGTCGCTGGGCGAGCCGCCATCAGGAAAGAACAAGTTGCTCGTCAGCACCAGACCATCCGCCGAGATCATCGTTCCAGGTACTTCCACTTCCTCGTCCTCGCCATCGCCCTTATTGATGAACTTAATCATCACCTCAAACTTCGCACGCTCCATCGCGAGCTCAGCGACAGACTTCGCCTCTGCTGCCGCCGGCGCGGTTGCGACGGCCGAGAGCGCCATCGCTGCGGGCGTGTCGGTCGCGCGGGCAAGCGAGCCAGCTGCGCAAACGATGGCGAGCGAAGCGGCAAGACGAAGAGCGAACGGAGCGGCGCACGACGTGTTCATGAAAAAGTCCTTCGAAGGGGCGGGCCCAGCGCAGCATTTGCTGCGAGAACACAGACATCGGACGGCTTGTCACGATGACGAGCGTTGGTCCGAGGAAACCGCAGCGTACGCGCGATGTGCACATGCTGGTACGCACAGGTGACGACGATTCTCACGGTACACGTCGCGACCTGCTCTCCGCTCGTCCCGCGCCTCAACGACTCACGCTGCTCCCCCGGGGGCAAACAGCAGTCAGTCCACCGACGTCAGCTCCTTCTCATTCACCCGCTCCACGCGTGCCCCCAGCCCGCGCAGCCGGTCTTCCAGCCGCTCATAGCCGCGATCCAGGTGATACACCCGGTTCACGATCGTCGTGCCCTCCGCCGCCAACCCCGCGAGCACCAGCCCCGCGCTCGCGCGGAGGTCGCTCGCCATCACCGGCGCGCCCTTCAGCCGCCGCACGCCGTTGATCACCACCGTCGCCCCGACGCGATTGATCTTCGCCCCCATCCGCAGCAGCTCTGCCACATGCAGGAAGCGATCCGGGAAGATCTTCTCGGTAATCACGCTGTTGCCATCCGCAAGGCAGAGCATCGACACCAGCTGCGCCTGCAAATCCGTCGGATATCCCGGGTGGGGCTGCGTCGTCACTTCCACAGGTCGCAGCACACGATCGCACGTCACGCGCACCGTCTGCCGCATCGGGTCGTCGCCGTCCGCGCCCAGCGTGGGGTCGCTGCTCCCGGTAATCATGCTCAGCAGGCTCGCGCGATTGCGTGCCGCAATCGTCGCCAGGGGCGATGCCTCGACGATGCCCGTCGCAGCTGTCCCAGTGCTCGTTGCAAGGCCCGTCGCACCGCCCGCCCGCTCCCCCGCCCGAATCGGCACGATCCGCACCCCCGCGCTCTCGAGCACATAGTTCATCGCCAGCAAGCAGTCGCTGGGGTAGTTGTCGAGATACAGCTCGCCGTTCGTCATCGCCGCTGCCATCACCAGCGTGCCCGCCTCGATGCGATCCGGAATCACCGCGTAGTCCACGCCGCTCAGGCGCTCCACGCCGTCGATGATGAGCCGAGGCGAGCCCGCGTTCGTGATCTTCGCGCCCATCGCGTTCAGCAAGTTCGCGAGGTCGACAATCTCGGGCTCGCACGCCGCGCACTCGATGATCGTCCGCCCCTTCGCGAGCGCCGCCGCGCACATCACGTTCGCCGTCCCCAGCACCGTGCTGCCAAAGGGCCCGCCCAAAAACACCGTCGTCCCCACCAGCCCGCCCTTGGGCACGCGGGCGATGATGTCCCCGCTCGTCTGCGTGATCTGCGCTCCCAGCGCCGCCAGCCCGCGCAGATGCAGGTCCACGGGCCGATCGCCAATCGCGCAGCCACCGGGCATGCTCACCCGCGCCTCGCCCCGCTTTGCCAGCATCGGGCCCAACGTGCAGATGCTCGCCCGCATCGTCTTCACGATGTCATACGTCGCGTGGCTCGCCTCCGGGTTGGTCACGCGCAGGCGAATGCCGCTCGCGTCCCACGGCGCATCCAGCCCGCCCTCCTCCGCCTGCCCCTGCTCGTTCACCCGGCTCACGCCCAAGGTGCCCAGCAGCCGCAGCATGTTGCGAATATCCGCGAGCGCAGGCACATCGCGCAGCGTCACATCGCCGTCGGTCATGAGCGCCACCGCAAGCATGGGGAGAGCCGCGTTCTTGCTGCCGTTCACGCGCACACGACCCGAAAGCCGCTCGCCGCCCTCGATGACAAAGCTATCCATGAACCGTCCTTGGCTAAGAGCTGCTGCGCGCGCACCCGAGTCCGTTCCGGGCACTACTTCACCTGTCGCGCTGCGAGAGCGCATGATACCGCAACCCGCCCGCAACGCGAGCAAAGTTGACATCCCACGCACTTGAAAGAATCGCAAGGCTTTTCGCGAGCCTGCCCGGGCAGAGATTGGACGCCAAAGCCAACGCCAAACCCTCTACCGCGCCCGCTCCATCGCCCCGTCACACGCCGCCTCCGTGCTCGCCGCCACGACTGCCCCCACCAACTCCCCGCTTTGGTCCCGCCACCGCGCCTCGCACGTGCCAAACACCCGCCACGCCTTCACTTCCAGCGCATATCCGCGCTCCGCCAACGCCGCGCGCGTCCGCGTCACCACCTCGGGCATCGCCCCGGCTCTGCCCCCAGCATCCTGCTTCCCCAGCGCGCCCGCCAGCGTCTCCAACTGGGCCCGCACCTCGCCCAGCATCTGCTGCGCCACCACCTCGGGCCCGCGCACCTGCCCAAAGCCACCCTGCATGAACTCAGGTACCTCTGCCATGAGTGTCGCTCCATCGATCGGGACAGAACTTCAGACAAAGCACGCCACCCCGCCCGCCCGGCCCACTCACCATCGGCTTTTTCGCAGCATACCGCACACCCGCGCACCCCGCAAGCCCCTTCGCCCGCAAATCCGCGCGCCGCGCACGCTCGTTCGCCTTCTGCTCGCTCCCCCGTTCATGTTCCGCCGCTGGGCAGCAGCGCGAGCGCAAACACGTCATACAGCGCGTGCACCGCCACCGCGATCCCAAACCCCCGCACCATGTAGAGCGCCCCCAGATACAGCCCGCCCACCGAGTACACCAGCAGCAGCCGCCAATCCGCCCCGCCCCCGGGCAAGCTCACGTTGTGATAGAGCATGAACGCAACCGCCGACACCACGACCGCCACCACGCTCGCCGCCCCTTCGCTGGTCTTAAAGCCCTCCACCAGCACCGCGTGAATGAGCGTGATGAGCAGCAGCCGAAACAGCAGCTCTTCATACAGCCCAGCCCCGATCGCCAGCGTCAGCCGCGCGGGCCACCCCAGCGCCGCCAGCCCCGCATCCGGAGCTACCCCCGCGGTTTGCATCAGCGGCGCAGTTCCTGCGATCACCCCCAGCACCACCATGGGCATCGCCCACAAAAAGCTCTCCGCTCCCATCCCCAGCAGCACCTTCCCCTGCACCTTGGCCTTCTGCTTGTCCAGCACGTGCCACGCCAGCAGAATCACCGAAAGCAGCAGGGGGGGCAAGTGAAAGCTCCAGGGCCCCGCCGCGTTGAAGATCGTGTTGAGCAGCGCCCGCGCCCGAATCACCTCCACGTGCGACGCGCTCGTCAAAAACAGCAGCGTCCCGATCTCATACGCGATCATCAGCGGCAGCAAGAACACCAGAATCGTCATCGGACGCATCGACAGCGCGGCATACCCCGTCGCCGGCACGGGCGCCTGCCCCGTCGCCCCGCGCGGCGCGGGTGCCTTCGTCCGCCTCGGCGATTTCACTGGTTGGGCGTACACCCGCGGCATCTCTACAAGATAAGCCCCATGCGCGCCCGCCCCGTGTTTCTTGTCACCTGCCCCGCTGCCCCATGGTTCTTCGCTCGCACGCGCCGCCTTTGCCTTCTTCCTTCTATCATGCCCCATGGCTCCCATCGCCGGCTCTTTGAAACTTCCAGATATCGTCAACGTCCTGCTCATAGGCGGTGGTGCGCGTGAGCACGCCCTCGCCTCTGCCATCGCCACATCACCACGCCTGGGCACCTTCTACGCCAGCGACACCAGCAACCCGGGCATCGCGCAGCACGCCAAACCCGTAGACGTGCCCGTCAGCATCCGCGAGATTTACCGCCTCGTGCAGTTCTGCGAGCACAAGGACATTCACTTCATCATCGTGGGCCCCGAGGACCCCCTCGCCGAGGGCTTCGCCGACAAGCTCGCAACGCCCACCCGCCTCGTCTTTGGCCCCACGAAAGACGGAGCCCAGCTCGAAGCCGACAAGGCCTGGTGCAAAGCCCTCCTCCGCGGAGCCGCGATCCCCACGGGCGACGCCCGCATCTTTGCCGATGCCGAGGGCGCGCGGGGCTACATCGAAACCCGCGAACTGCAAGACCCCGTGATCGACGCCCTCATCACGCAAGCCTCGGAATATCGCGACCCGCTCGACCGTCGCAAGTGGATCGACGAGCAGCGCCGCACGAAGAAGGACGTGCAGCAGGCCTATGCCGCCCCGCGTTCCAGCCTCCCCGTCATCAAGGCCTCGGGCCTTGCCAAGGGCAAGGGCGTTGTCGTGCCCAGCACCCTCGCCGAGGCGATGCAAGCCATCGACGACATCATGGTCCGCCGAACCCTGGGCGACGCTGGCAGCAAGGTCGTGCTCGAAGAGCGCCTCGTCGGTCCGGAGGCGTCGGTCATCGCACTCACCGACGGCCGCTCCATCCTCACGCTGCCCGTCGCCCAAGACCACAAACGCCTGGGCGACAACGACACAGGCCCAAACACCGGAGGCATGGGCGCCTACAGCCCCGCCGCGATCGTCACGCCCGACATGCTCCGCGACATCGAGAGCCAGATGCTGGTGCCCACGCTCGACGCGCTCCGCCGCGAGGGCATTCTCTATCGGGGCGTGCTCTTTGCCGGGCTCATGCTCACGCCCAGCGGCCCCAAAATGCTGGAGTACAACTGCCGCTTTGGCGACCCCGAGTGCCAGACGCTTCTGCGCCGCATCGAGGGCGACATGCTGGATTTGTTCATCAAGTGCGCCGAAGGCCGCCTGCACGAGGCCAGTCTCGCGATCTCAGACAACGCTTGCTGCACAATCGTGCTCGCGAGCCAGGGCTACCCCGAGAAGCCCGTCACGGGCAAAGCCATTACGGGCGTCGAAGCTGCGGAACGCGTCCCAGGCGTCAAGGTCTTCTTCGCCGGCGCGAAGCGCGACACGCACGGCACGCTCCTCACCAGCGGCGGGCGCGTGCTCAGTGTGACGGCTGTCGCGCCCACCCTCGCCCAGGCCCGCGATCGTGCGTACACCGCCGCGGCGGCTATCTCTTTCGAGGGCAAGGTGATGCGCACGGACATTGGGGCCAAGGCCTAACCACCGCGACCCATCCCTTGCCCATCATCCACTTTGCCCCGACCACCGAAGACCCACCATGCAACCCGCCCGCACCCTCACCCTCGTCTTCTACGTTACCGCCGCCAGCTATGCCGCGCTGCTTGTGTTGTTCGGCTTCCGCGCCGCCTCCCAAGCACCGCAGGATGCAAACACGACCACCGCGATCATGATCCCCAGTGTCTGCGCCGCCCTCGTGCTGCTGCTCGCGCTCGTGGGCGCTTGGGGCGCGGGCCTCTTCCGCTCTCCGACAGCCGCGAGCGCAAAGCCCGCGCCAAGCTCGCGCGCTTCTGCCATCAGCGGGCACCTGCTCATGGTGTTGCCCTTCCTATTCGCCTTGCTGTTCTTCATGCCCTATCGCGCTCGCGCCGCGCAGCTTCCGAACTTTCCGCAGGCAAACAAGGAGTTCCAGGCCGCCGTCGCCGCGGGCCAGCAGTTTCCCACCCGCACCGAGCGCCGCGCCTTCTTCCGCGAGCGCAACAGCTCCGACCATGACACAACCTACCTCGTGTCGGTGCTTCGCAACCTCATGATCGTGTCCTGCATCACCGGCGCGGGGCTCATCGTGCTGGGCCTCCAAGTGCGCAAGCACTCGCGGAGCACGAGCACAGCTCCCCAAGCTCCGCAATGACACACGCTACGCCCCCATCCTTCCTCGCGGGCCTCTCGCTCATCCTCATCACCCTCGCCTGCTGGACGAGCATCCCCCCCATCCTCAGCTATTTCGCCCCGCTCATCGACGGCTGGACCGCCAACGGCTGGCGATACGCCCTCAGCGCGCTGCTCTGGCTGCCGCCTCTGATCTACCACGCCGCCAAACGCACCACGCCGCCACGACTCTATCGCCTCGCTCTCTTGCCCAGCCTCTTCAACGCGGGCGCGCAAATCTGCTTTGGCCTCGCGCCATACTTCATCAGCCCCTCGCTCATGACCTTCGCCCTGCGCTTGCAGGTCGTGTTCCTCATGCTCGGCGCGGCAGCGATGTTCCCGGCAGAGCGCCGCACCATCCGCAGCCCGCTGTTTCTGAGTGGGCTTGCCATGCTCCTCAGTGGCACGCTCGCGACCCTCGCCCTCCGCGAAGGGGGCCTGGGCGACACCGCAACCACCACGGGCGTCATCCTCGCGGTCTCCAGCGGCATGCTCTACGCCGCCTACGCCCTTAGCGTCCGCAAGCTGATGCACAACACCCCGCCCCTGCTCGCCTTTGCCGCGGTGAGCCAATACACGGGCGTTGCACTCCTTGCGTGCATGCTGCTGTGGGGCCGGGGCACGCCCAACTTCACGCTCCTGAACTGGCAGTGGGGGGGCAGTGAGGTGCTCACGGTGCTCTCCGCGAAGCAGCAGCTCCTGCTGCTTGCGAGCGCGATCATCGGCATCGGCATAGGCCACACGCTGTACTACAGCAGCATCCAACGCCTGGGCCTCGCGCTCAGTTCGGGCATCGTGCAGCTCCAGCCCGTCACCGTCAGCCTCGTGGCGTGGGCGTTCTTTGATCAGGTGCTGCGCACCTCGCAGTGGCTCACGGGCGCGGGGGCAATCACCGGGGCGGTGCTGATGCTGGTGGCGCAGCATCGGGCGCAGCGGCGGGCAAGTGAACGCTCCGTGTAGGCTCCGCCGACTTGCGTGCTTTCGCCGTGAGTGTTGGTACTACTCGAGCTTCCGTCGGGCGAACGCTTGCCACTTCGCGTTCAGCAATCCGCGCCCGCCAGCACCGACAAGAACTTCAACAGGTCGCTGTCATCCGGAAACAGGCAGTCGTTGTTGAAGTCGATGTCGTTGCACGTGCCGGTGCTGCACGCTCCGCCCGCCAGCACGCTCAAAAAGTCCACAAGGTCGGTGTCGTCGGGGAAGAGCCCATCACCATTGAAATCGATGGCGTCGCACACAGGCGTCGTGACCGCAAACCCGCGGATAGAGAGCACGCGATTGCCGCCGCCAAAGGTGCTAAACAAGAAGTTCCCCGTCGTCGGATCGACAAACGCCCCTTCCGCGCCGCTGATGCCCGTCGCAAACACCCGCCGCGTGCTGGGGATCGGGTCGTAGTTTGCGTCCACGTCATACGCGGTGATCTGGGCCGAGCCATACTCGCTGATGAGCACCGCCGGGTTCGGGAACAAGAAGCTCCCGGGCGGCACATACGCGATCCCCTCCGGACCGCCCACCAGCTGCGCTCGCTGCTGCACGTTCACGATGTCGTACGTGCCATCCTGCGCCAGCACCACCTGCGCGCTATACCACGTGCTCGCGTTGTAGCTCGCGATCTTCAGGTCGCCATTGGGCGCGAACGCGAGGGTGCCGGTGCTGCTCGCCACGCCCAATGGATTGAGGTTGATGCTGCGATTGACCACCGTACTGCCGGGCAAAGATTGGTGGATCGTGTTCGTGGAGTAGCCCGTGCTAAACAGCACGCCTCCGGGCCCGAACGCCAGCCCACCGTCGATGTTTGGTGCTGGGATCGACGAGGTCGGGTTGCCCAAAAACTGCGCGACATCGCCGCAGTCGTTGCGATCGATGGCGATGCGATACACGCGAGCACCGGCGGAGTTGGCACCGCCGCCAATCAGCAGCACGTTGGGATCGTTCACGTCCAGCGTCAGCCCGCCGTAGGGCGCGGGGACACCGGGCACACTGCCGAGGTTAAAGAGCGTGTAGTTGCTTGAAAATGGCGCGACGACCTGCTGTGCGTGCACCACGCCTGTGGATGCGCCCGCATATGCCACCACCGCTGCTACGCCGCAATAACGCGCAATGTTCGTCAGGCTTCGATTCATCGTTCCGCTCCTCGTGCATGCTCCGCGACCCACACCTGTCAATTCTACGCCCTCCCGGCGTCTCGCTCCCAGTCTGCCCACAAACGCAGGGCCAGCATCGTCTTGGCGTCGTCGATCGCCCCGCTCCGGACGCGCCCCAGCACCTCGTCCACGCTCATTGGCGCCACCACAATCCGCTCGTCCGCGTCCATTTCCCGCGAGCACGGCATAAGTCCTTTTGCGACAAAGAGATGCATCCGCTCGTCCGCCAGCCCCGGCGCGACAAGAAAGCTCCGCACAAACTCCAGCTTTGTCGCGGTGTAGCCCGTTTCTTCTTCCAACTCGCGGGCGGCGCAGACGCGCGGGTCCTCGCCCGCGTGCATCGTGCCTGCGGGCAGCTCCAGCAGCCACGCCTCGAGGCTGATGCGCCAGTTCCAGATCATCACAATCTTGCGCTCCTGCCCCGCCTGTTCCAGCACGGGCAGCACGAGCACCGATCCGGGGTGCCGAATCACCTCGCGCTGCGTCGTGCCCCCACCTCGCAGCTCCATCGTCACCAGCTCAATGTCATATCTGCTTCCGCGTCGCAGCAGCTCGCGCCTCGCAGGCGCGAACTGCGCGAGGCCCGAGCCCATGCCCGGTGCGCCCGTTGGCCCAACCCGCGAACTGCACTCGCCTTGCTCCCGCTCCAGACTATCCTCATTCGCAGGCATTGCATCACTCCTACGGAAGTTCAGCATACGCGGCATGGAAGGCTCGCCCACCCTCAAGTTCCCGGCTTCAGAGCGCCCCCTGGGCGTGCTGCCCGCGCCCGCTCCGGGCGAGGTCGATCGCCGCATCGTCAGGCTCGAGGGCATCTCCAAGCGCTTTGGCTCGCAGCTCGTGCTCGACGATGTATCGCTGGACTTTGAAGAGGCTCGCACGACCGTGGTCATGGGCCCCAGCGGCTGCGGCAAGAGCGTGACGCTCAAGCACATTGTGGGCCTTCTCAAGCCCGACGCGGGCGAGGTTTTTTACGATGGTCGCCCACTCAGCGCCCTCAGCGAGCGCGAGCTTGCGCCAGTGCGATTACAGGTGGGGCTTGTGTTTCAGATGGGCGCGCTGTTTGACTCCCTCAGCGTGCAGGACAACATCGCTTTCCCGCTCGAAGAGCACACCCGCCTCTCTCGCAAGGAGCGCGACCACCGCGTGGAAGAGGCGCTCGCGACGGTGGACATGGCAGGCTCGGGCCACAAGCTGCCCGCGCAGCTCTCGGGCGGGCAGAAGAAACGCATCGCCATCGCCCGTGCCCTCGTCCTGCGCCCGCGCGTCATGCTGTTTGACGAGCCCACCACGGGCCTGGACCCAATTCGCAGCGATGGCATCAACTCGCTCATCCGCAAGCTGCAGCGCGAGTTCAGCGTCACCAACATCGTCGTGACCCACGACCTGGTGAGCGCCCAGCGCGTCGCCGACCGCGTGGTGATGCTGCTGGGGGGCAAAGTGGCGGCGGACGGCTCGTGGGACCAGCTTGCCCACAGCACCGACGTTCGCATCCAACACTTCCTCACCGGAACCTACGAGCGCATCGACGACGAAAACATGCCCGAGACCACGATCAACCCCGCAACCGAGCCCAAGTCCAAGCGCCGCCCCACGAGCCAGCCATGAACCGAACCTTTTGGAGAGATTTTTTGACGGGTGCCACAGCCATCGCAGGCCTGCTGGGCGTCATCGGTGCGTTCATGCTCTTCGGTGAGCTGCGCTGGCTGACGGAGCGCAGCTACAGCTTCCGCCTGCAGCTCGACAACGCCGCGGGCCTGGGCGAGACCGGGCCCGTACTGCTCAATGGCGTCAAGGTGGGGTCGATCGCCAAGGTTGAGCCCGACCCGCGCGACGGCAGCCTCCTCACGCTGCAAGTGCAGACGGACATCAAGATTCCGCGCGAGAGTGTCGTCTCGGTGAACCGCGGATTCGTGGGCGACACGAGCTTGGAGTTTGGCACGACGAAGCTGACCGACGCACAGCTGGGGGATGTTGTGCAACCGGGTGAGATTTTGCGGGGCGGCGCGCCCTCAACGCTTCTGGGCACGATCGAGAGCTTGGTGCGCGAGCCCATCGCGAAGCTGAGCAAGACTGCGGAGAGCGTTGATGCGCTCGCCGCTGAATACAAGGTGCTGGGCGAGCGACTGAACGACCTGATGGCCCCGCGCACGCTTGCCGATGTGCAGGCGGGCTCACCCCCCAACGTCCGCAGCACCATCCAGCGGCTGGACAGCGCGATGGCGAGCGCGCAGGTGTGGCTGGATGATGCCAAGCTGCGCTCTCGCGTCGAGGGCGTGCTCGCGAATGCCGAGACGCTCACGACCGACGCCAAGTCGCTGCTCGACACGTGGACAAAGGCGGGCGCAAGCGTCGAGACCACGGCCGCCGACGCACGCCAGCAGGTTGCGCAGCTTCGGACCGACCTGCAGGCTTCGACACAGGAGCTGGTGACGAAGGCCAGCAGTGCGCTCGCGCAGGTGCAGCAGGCGGGCACCGAGCTTGCAACGCTTGTCGAGAACGTGAACCAGGGGCAGGGCACGCTGGGGCAGCTCGCGACCAACCCCGATCTCTACCGCTCGCTCGACGCTGCGGCTGCGAAGCTCGAGCGCACGCTCGAGGAAGCTCGCCTGCTCGTCGAGAAGTTCCGAGCCGAGGGCGTCAAGCTCAAGCTCTGACAGTCGTGCTGCGATTCTTGTGCTCTGCTCTCGTGCTCCGCCGAAACGACCGAAACCTGAACACCCATGGGCATCTACGACCGCGATTATGTCTTCCGCAAGCAGCGCTCGGGCCTCACGGTCACGGCGTGGCTCATCCTCATCTGCTCGTCCATCTTTCTGTTGCAGTTCATCTTCGAGCGCGGCGCTGGGCTGGGCTGGCCCGTCTACGTCCGCGATGTGCTGACCAACCCCAATGCCGCGCAGGTGGGCGTGCGCGAGCAAGGGGACTTCAAGTCCCCGCTCGGCAACGCCGTGAACATGCGCAGGGTGGGCGAGGTGGGAAGCAAGTCGCTGGTCAACGCTCAGGGCGAGGTCGTGGGCGAGCGCTTGTATGCCTCACGCGACATGCTCACGGCTTTCGGGCACTTCTCAACCTACGCGGGCGTGCTGCGGCTTGAGGTCTGGCGGCTCATCACGTTTCAGTTTCTGCACGGCAGCATTCTGCACATCCTGTTCAACATGCTGGGCCTCTGGACCTTCGGGCGCCTTGTGGAGGAGCACCTGGGCTCCAAGCGATACCTCGCGTTCTATCTCATGTGCGGCATCGCGGGCGGGCTGATGTACCTGCTTCTCAACCTTGCGGGATATGTCGCCTTCGCCACCACCGGAGCAACTGTGCCGGGATTGCTCGTGCAGCACGTCGCGACGCCCCTCATCGGCGCGAGCGCGGGCGTGTTTGGCGTCATCGTTGCGTCGGCAAAGATCGCCCCCAACGACCAGGTGAGTTTCTTCGGGCTCATTCCCATGAAGCTCAGCCACTTTGCATACGGCTACGTCATTCTGTCGTTGCTCATGCTGCTGTTCGGTGCGCGCAACGCGGGGGGCGAAGCGGCCCACCTGGGCGGCGCGATCGCGGGGTTCTACTTCATTCGCAACAGCCATCTGCTGCGAGACTTCTTCGACATCTTCGGGCGTGCGAAGGGCAGCATGCAGAACAAGGTGCGTGCGGCGCGAGGCCCCAAGCTCCGCATCGTGGGTGAGCCCTTGCCACAGCAAACGGAGGAACGCTCAGCATCGGTCCCCGGTGGCCCGGCTGCTCAAGCCTCCAAGCCCAAGCGCGAGATGCCCGCGAACTTGCGAGCCGCGATGGACGCGGCCCTCGCGAAGCAGATGGCCAGCGGCACCGACAGCCTGACGAGCGAAGAGCTGGAAGCGCTCCGCAAGGCCACGGCGTGGCTGCAATCAAATGGGTAGTTCGGAGGCTCGCTTCGAGCGGCGCCTTGAGACGAGCGATCAGCGACAAGCGAGCAGGACAGTTCACTCTGCAAGTACAAACGGCTCGGTGCGAGCTCGGCGCGTGACCTAGCTTTCACGCGCTCGGGCGATACGCCTCGATCGCGGGCGTGCCCTTGCCCCGGCGGCGCACCGTGCCGCGCGGCTCCTTCGCGATCGTGAGCGAGTCGAGATACAGCCTTAGTTGCCGCGGGCTGAAGCCCTGCAAGAAGGCGTGGCTCGCGGTGGGGTTTGCCTCGATGACCTGCGCGATGAGGCGGGCCTTGATCGCCATCTGCGTGGGCGAGAGCTCGCGGGTGTCGTCGCTGAGGCGATGGGCGTGCAGCTTGTCGAGCATCGCGTCGAGCGAGTCGGGTTGGGTTGAGGTGCCGTCGGTCATGCCAGCTTCGCTCGGGCTCGCGCTGTCGCTGCCAGGGTCGTGCATGCCCGCGAGCAGCAGCTCGGGCGAGGCGGGTGCTGGGAGTGACCGGCGGTGCAGGGTGGGCTCGCGCCGCTCATCGCGGCGGTCGTCACGCGAGGCTTCTTGGGCGGGCTCGACGCGATCCATCCGCATGACGAACGTTCGCATGCCGCTGCCTTCCGCCCGCGCGTGCTCATCTTGCGCGAAGTCGGCAGGGCCTGCGCCCGTGGGCGTCAGTCGCATGCGGGGCTTGCGCGGTTGGTCGTCCGAAGTGTCGTGCGGCACGGCGGTGGTCCTTGTCGAGGGGCGTTGCTGGGCGCGAGGTGCGTCGCGGAGTGATGTCCGCAAAGGGCGTGCCGTCCTGCCGCGCGCCCGCTCCTTTTCCTACACTCACCCCCATGTCAAACTCTCCCATCTCCACTCTCGGCGTTCTCGGCGCGGGCCAAATGGGCGGCGGCATCGCCCAGGTCGCGGCTATGGCGGGCATCAACGTCAAGGTCTTCGACAGCTTTCCCGGCGCGCTCGACAAGTGCAAGGCCGTGCACGCCAAGAGCCTTGCGAAGCTCGTTGAGAAGGCCAAGCTCACCAAGGACGCGGCCGATGCAGCCGCGGCTCGCATCAGCTTCGTTGCATCGCTCGATCAGCTCACGGGCTGCGACTGGGTGGTCGAAGCCGTGATCGAAGACGTCCGCGTGAAGAAGGACCTGCTCGCGAAGCTCGCCGCGATGTATCCGAGCGACGATGTCGTGCTCGCGACCAACACCAGCAGCATCAGCATCACCGACCTTGCTACGGCAGCGGGCAGCACCGCCCATCGCGTCGTCGGCATGCACTTCTTCAACCCCGTGCCCCTCATGCAGCTGGTCGAGGTGATCCCGGGCATCCAGACTTCGCCCGCCGTCGTCGAACGCACCATCGCGCTTGCGACCGCCATGGGCAAGACGCCCCTGCGAGCGAACGACCGAGCGGGCTTCATCTCCAACCGCGTGCTCATGCCCATGATCAACGAGGCCTTCTACGCGTGGATGGAGGGCGTAGCCGAGCCGCAAGCCATCGACGGCATCATGAAGCTTGGGTGCAACTTCCCCATGGGCCCGCTGCGCCTCGCAGACTTCATTGGCCTCGACACCTGCGTGCACATCATGAACGTTCTCGCCGACGGGCTGAACAACGACCGCTACCGCGCCTGCCCGCTGCTCAAGCAGCTGGTGATCGCGGGCCGCCTGGGCGACAAGACAGGGCGCGGCGTGTTCGAGTATCCGGCGAAGTAGTGGGGCCGGGTAGTTGGGCCGGTAGTCGCGACAAGGAGTCGTGCATACTGGTGGGGCGGGCGTCTCGCCCGCCATCTCGTCTCTCATCACTCCCCCAAAACTCTCTCTCCCCGCCGCGCACGCATCGTCCACCCGAAAGCCCCCATGCCCCGTCGCCCCAGACTCGCTCTCATCTCCCTCGCCTCACTCTGCACGCTCGCGCTGCTTGGCGGCTGCTACCAGCACGTCGTGAGCGCCAAGGGCATGGGCGCCTCGCGCCACCGCGTGCAAGAGAGCGAGCGCTCCAACACCGCCGCCGACCGCGCGTTCGACTCGCTCTTTGGCACGCCCCAGCCCGCAAGCCGGTGGGAGCAGCCCCCGAGCAGTCCAAGCCGCCCGCTGCCAGCGCCCCGCCCCGTGACGGCTGGAAAGCAGGCGCCGAAGAACTGAGGTCTTTCGCCCCCGTCCTTTCCCCGGTCTGCCGCGCAAGTTGGCACGTCCCACACAACACCCGCCCACACCAGCCGCCCATGCGTGATAAACTGCACGGTCGCGAGCCTCGCGCCGGGCCCCTCGGTTCATCCGATCGGGCCTGCGTGTCGAAGCATCGGGCAGGTGGAAGCGTCGACTAGGAGCATTCGTCCATGGGTCTTGAAGCAGCACTCCCCGCAGAAGGTTTTCTTACTACCCAGCTCCGCCACGTCATCAACTGGGCGCGGCGCAGCAGCCTCTGGCCCATGCCCTTCGCCACCGCATGCTGCGGCATCGAGCTCATGGCCACGGCGTGCAGCCGCTACGACCTCGCCCGCTTTGGTGCCGAGGTCATGCGCTTCAGCCCGCGCCAGGCAGACTTGCTGATCGTCGCCGGTCGCATCAGCATCAAGACGATGCCCGTGCTGCAACGCATCTACGAGCAGATGCCCGAGCCCAAGTGGGTCATCAGCATGGGCGCGTGCGCCAGCACGGGCGGCGTGTTCGACACCTACGCCGTGGTGCAAGGGTGCGACCAGTTCATCCCCGTGGACGTCTATGTGCCCGGGTGCCCGCCCCGCCCTGAGCAGCTCATCGAGGGCGTCATGGCGATCCAGCGCTACATCGATCAGGAAGGCATGCCACCCATGAACGGCGGCAAGCGCGTGCCGCTGGGCCTCGTGGTGCAGCCCACGCACAGCCCGAAGGCGCAGCCGGTGGGGCTGACAGTCGGGGCTTAAGGGCCCGGCGTTGAGGACAGCAAGTCCGTCTGCTTCGTGACAAGCGTCGACATGCTCACGCGACCCTGCCAAGACTGGAAGCACTTTCAAGCCAGGCTCGACAGCTACTTCACGCTGCCGATGGCGGCTCGCGACCGGTTCATCTTCCGTGGACAAGCATCCTCGAAGTGGTCGCTCACGACCACGCTCGATCGATTTTGCTTGGATGACGGGCTCATGCAACGGAGAGAGGACACCGAGCAGGCACTGCTCTCGGCCTTTCGTGAGGGCATGCGTGCGATCGATTCTTCGGTTGCTGAGCTCGATTCCATCGAGCACGTGATGACGATTGCTCGCCACGCCGGTTTGCCGTCATCGATTATGGATTGGACACACTCGCCCTATATCGCGGCGTACTTTGCTTTCGCCAAGACGTTTCCGCACAACCCGCACGACACCGTTTCGATCTGGTGCGTTGACTGCTCCAAGCTCGATGACAACCTCGTCGAGGCTATTCAGGTCATCGACGCCAGCGTGACGCTTTCCAGAAACCCGAGAGCGAATGCCCAGCAGGCCGTTGCCGTCCGCGTCCTCGACGGCAGTTCGCCGCTGGAAGTGCTTCTGCCCGAAGACTCGCTGCGGCGCTTTGATCTTCCGGCGTCCGAAGCGTCGGTGACATTGCAGAGGCTTGAGGCAATGCGTATCGATGCTGCCGAACTGCTGGGTGGTGTCGAGGGTGTCGTGAGTCACGCCGCCTGGCGGACTACCATTCGGCTCGCACAGGGAGACAGCCCATGAACACGGGGACCGACGACTTCTGGAGCATCCCTGCAAACGATGGCTTCGATCAGCTTCTGATCCGAGTCTATCGTGACGTCGCAAAGCCGCTCGACAGTCTTCCGTACACGTCCGACTTCGAAGAGCTGTATCGTGAGCTGCTCGAGCAACTGCGGAATATGAAAACGCACGGGCAACCCGAGGTGCCAACGACGACGCCCACGAAGGCGGAAGTGTTCCGTCGCCTCGCGACGCTGCGTAAGTCGGGCAGATTGCCCACGCTGTTTTTGCCGCGAGCAAGCTGACGGCTTGGTCGCGTTTCGTAACGACCTTGAGCGGTCAGACGCTTCAGTTGTGCCCAACCACGCACGCCTGAATCCTCGCCAGCGACTCCGCCTTCCCCAGAAGCGCAAGGCTCACATCCAGCCCCGGGCTCACCGTTGTGCCCGTGAGCGCGATGCGTGTGGCTTGCGCGAGCGCACCGGGGTTGGGCAGGGCATGCGCCGTCGCGACGGCTTCGATTGCCGTGTGCACCGTGGGTGCATCGAAGGTTGGCAGCTTGTCGAGCGCACCTGAAAATGCCCGCAGCAGCGTGAGGCCCTGCCCGTCGTTTGCGCGCAGGTGCTTCTCGACAGCGGCAACGTCGTAGCTCGCGGGGCGAGCGAACACGAATGCGCACGCAGATGTCGCCTCGCGGAAGGTCTTGGCACGGGGCTTGACCGCCCCGACAAGCAAGGCGCGTGTCGCCGCGTCGAGCGATGCGAGCTTGCTCGCAAACTCCGGCTCGCAAGCAGTCGCCCACGCGCGCCAGGCCTCGAAGTACGCGTCGTCAGCCATCGCGCTCAGCACGTCGCCATTGAACGAGAGCAGCTTCTTGCGATCAAACTTGCCGTTGGTCTTGCCGATGCGCTCGATGCTGAAGTGCTCGCTGAGGAACGCCAGGTCGAAGCGCTCCAGGTCCTTCCCATCGGGCAGCTTCATCCCCGGGTTCCAGCCCAGCAGCGCGAGGAAGTTGTTGATCGCCTGCGGGCTATACCCCGCCTCGCGGAAGTCCGCAACCTCGATCTCGGGCAGGGCAACGCGCAGGTGACGTGCGATGCGCTCCGCAGTGTCCAGGCTGTCGTTGTCGGCACGCAGGAAGGCATCGAGCTCCGTTGGCAGGATGGCAAGCTTTGCGGCGAGCTGCCCAGCATCGCCCCCCTTCGCGATCGCATCCGCGAGGGCCTTGCGCGCGGTCTTGGCCTTGTCGCGCTTGCTCATCTTGCTGCCATCGGTGTTGAAAATGAGCGGCATATGCCCGTAGATCGGGCTTCGGAAGCCAAACGCCTGCTGCAACGCGACGTGCCGGGGCGTGTTGATGAGGTGCTCCTGTGCGCGCAGCACGTGCGTGATGCCCATGGTCTGGTCGTCGACGACGACGGCGAAGTGATACGTCGGTAGCCCATCGGCCTTGCGGATGACGAAATCATCGAGCTCGCCCGGTGCGATCTTGACATCGCCCAGCACCTGATCCTTCACGACGATCGGCCCAGACGGCGCAAAGAAGCGAATGACGTGGGGCTCACCGCTCTCGATGAGCTTGATGCGGTCGGCAACGCTCGCGATGCGCTGGTAGCTCGCGCGGTTGTAGCGATACGTCTGCTTCGCAGCGGTCGCCTTCTTCCGCTCGACTTCCAGCTCCTCGCTGCTCTCGGTCGCGGGGTAGGCGAGGCCCTTCTCCACCAGCATCATGATGTGCGGGTCGTAGTGCGTCTTCACGCGCTGGGCCTGAGAGAACGGGCCGACGTGGTAGGGGTCACCGCCAATGGCTTTGCCCTGCCACGACAGCGTGGGGCCCTGATCCCAGTGAATCCCGAGCCACGCCAGGTCCTCCATGATGCCGCGAGCACTCTCATCGCTGCTGCGTGCCGCGTCGGTGTCCTCGATGCGGAGCACGAACGACCCCTGCATCCTGCGAGCAAAGGCCCAGCAGAACATGGCGGTGCGTGCGCCGCCCACGTGCAGGTGGCCGGTGGGCGAGGGAGCAAAGCGTGTGACGACATGGGGCGCTGGCATGGGTGAGGAGCATAGAGGGGTGGGCTCGGGCAGGGGCTCCACGCGCTTGGCCTAGCCTTGCGGCATGTCACCATTTTCTGACGATGCCTTCGCCTCGCTCGAACCCTCGGACCTGCAAGGCCGGGCGGTGCTGGTCGCGGCTGTGGGCAACACCCGCACGCAGCTCGGGCTCGTGCTGTCGGGCGAGCTGCGCGACGTGAAGGCCTTCGTGAACACCGACCTTGAGCCGCTCGCAGCGCACGCCCGCACACTCACCGAGGGGCACGCTGGTACGCTCTCGCTCCTCGCGAGCGTGAACGACACGGTCGCCAAGCGTGTGCGCGTCATCCTCGAAGATGCCGCGGGCGAGGTGTATGTGGTGGGCAAGGACGTTGACATCCCCATGGCCCTCGCGCTCGATGATGTCCGCACCGTGGGGCATGATCGCCTGTTGGCGAGCCTCGCGGCCTATCGCCTCCTCAAGCAAGCCGTGGTCGTCGTCGACGCGGGCACCGCAATCACCGTGAACTTTGTCGACGGCGCGGGCACGTTTCAGGGAGGCGTCATCGCCCCCGGGCTCTCGGCGATGTTGCGCGCGATGCACGCCTCAACCGCCCAGCTGCCCGCCATGGCGAGCGACGTGTTCGTGGTGCCCGATGCCTCTCGCGGAGCCTTTGGCAAGGACACCCAGCACGCGATGAGCCTGGGCGTGCTCCACGCCGCACGCGGCCTCGTGCGCAGCGCGGTCGAAGCCTTTGCCGAGGCCTACGAGGCCTATCCCGCGGTCGTCGCGACAGGCGGCGACTGCGAGATGCTCTTCAAGGACGATGGCCTCATCGAGCGAATCGTGCCCGACCTTGTGCTGCTGGGCATGGCCGAACTCTGCAAGCCCGCAGCTGAGGGCGAGGAGAGCGACGAGGAAGAGGCGTGAGTCGCACCGCCGGGCAAGCGATTGTGCGCGTCGTGCGAGCCTCCCCCTGGGCCACGCCAGGCGGCGTGGGCGTGCTGCAACTGCTCGCATCACCCGGTGGCGAGGCTGCGAACGCGGCTCTCGATGCGTGCCTGAGCAATCTTTGCGGCGTCACGACGCGCGTCGGGCAGGTCGCGCTGAGAAAGTTCGGCGCAATCGACACCGGGCTCGTGGCGAGAACCCAGGGCGAGAGCGCGGTGCTCATGCCGCACGGCGGGCTCGCGCTGCTGCGCGAGCTGGAAGCTGCGCTCGCTGAGCTTGCCGTGCAGCCTCTGTACGGGCACACTGCGCTCGCGAGCGTGGCACGAGAGCTCTTTCCTGAAAGCCGAAGCGAAGTCGATGCACGCGCGCTCCTCGCGCTCGCGCACGCAGCCTCGCCCGATGCGGCGGACTGCCTGCTTGCCCAGCACGAGCGCTGGTCGCGGCACGCAGAGAGGCCAGATTCTGGTTTCGGGATAGTGCACGAGCGCACCTGCGCCCTCCGGCACCTGCTCACCCCCGCGCTGGTCGTGCTGCGCGGCAGAGCAAACATCGGCAAGAGCACGCTGCTCAACGCCCTCGCGTCGCAGCGGGTCAGCATCGTCGAGAATCGCGAGGGCACCACGCGCGATCACGTCGGAGCCACGATCGATTGCGCCGGGCTTGCCGTGGCAATCGTCGACACGCCAGGCCTGCGCCACACGAGCGACGCCATCGAGCAAGAGGCCCTGCGCCAGGCTGAGAGCCTCGCGCAGCGAGCCGACCTGCTGCTGCTGTGCTGCGATGGCGGGCACGACGTGCCGCCCTTGCCAAGTGGCTTTCGTGGGCAGACGCTGGTGGTGGCAGTGCGCAGCGATCGCGTCGCGGGCAGCGAGCAATCGCGCGTCGAAAGCATCCCCAGCACCATCGATGTTCGCGTCGGCGGGCTGGACTCGCCCACCCTGTCCGCAGCCTCTCGCGACGGACTAACGGTGCTCACGCAGCGCATTCGCGAGGCCCTGCTGCCATCAGACCTGCTGCGCAGCACACGCCCCTGGCGATTCTGGGATGACGCAGAAAGCTCGCGCTCGTAAGTCGTCCTGGAGGCAAAGCACCGCCTGCTTGCCCGCAACGCCTCCGCCTCACTCCGGCTTCTTGGGCTCGCCCGGCACCGGGGCTGGCTCAGCGGGTGCAGGTGGCGTTGCCGCAGGCTCCGTCACCGCAGGCTGCGTTGCCGCTGGCGCAGCTGGCGTCGCACCGAGGTCAATCCCCGCCTGCGGCATTTGCGGTGCTGCGGGCTCGGGCGCCTTGGGCGTCGTGTCCAGCACAGGCGGCACCATGTCGCTGCGCGGGAGCGAGCTCAGCGTCGCGAGCTTGGGCAGCGTCTCGATCCGCTGCTGGGCAAGGGTCACGTCGTCGACAAAGTTCAGCGACGTCGCGAGCGCGATGATTGCCTCGTAGTGCCCCTTTGCCGCGTCCCATTGCGCTGCGCTCTCATCCACCGCAGCGAGGCCATAGTGGGCCGCCAGCTTGTGCATGCTAAAGCTCGGGTTTGCCGTCGCGAGTGCCATCGCAGCGTCATACTGCTCGCGGGCGTTCGCAAGCATGTCCGCCTTCGCGCTGTCGCTCAGCACGTCCTCAGGCTTTGCATTCCCCTCGGGCGTCAGCTCCGCTCCAGGCACGATGCCGCGGCGAACGGCACTGAGATAGATATCGCCCGCCTCGAGGTGCGCGAGAATGGGCACCGCGCCCGACGAGGCATAGGTCTGCGCGATCGTCTTCAGCGTGTCGGGGCTTGGGTTGCTGCCGCTGCGGGCAGCCTCAAGCTCCGTAAACGCCGCCGACAGCTCCGCCTGCTTCGCCTGCGTGCGCCGCTGATAGACAGCCCAGCCGACGGCAGCGATGGCGAAGACGAGGAGCACGGGCGTGCTCCACTTGCGCAGGAAATCGATGAAGTCCTGGTTGAGGCGTGCTTCTTCGAGGCCTGCCCGCTCGCGAATTTCGAGACGACGTTCATCAGCCATAGGGGGAGATGTTAGGAGCCATGGGCGTCAGAAAACTCAGCCTGCGGGGTTGCTCGCAAGGTCGGTGCGCAGGTGGGCCTGCGTCAGCATCTCAGGCAGGGCGTGCAGGGGCTGGGCCGCCGACACATCAAACGGGCTCGCGTGCGTCCGGCGCAGCGCACGCAGCATGCCCCCCAGCGGCGCCGCAGGCGTGCTCAGGGCTGCGCCAAGGTCGCGTGCGATGCTGCGAATGTAGACGCCCTTGCCACATGCTACATGGATCGAAACGTGCGGAAAGGCATACGCAAGCACGCGGATGGAAGCGATGTGCACCGGGCGCGCGGGCAGCAGCGATCCCTTGCCCTCGCGCGCGAGGTCATAGGCCCGGTGCCCGCCCACGTGCAACGCGCTAAACAATGGCGGCACCTGCATCACCTGCCCGACCATCGGCACGAGGGCAGCCTCAATCTGGCTCTGCGTGGGGGGCGCAGCGGGCGTGGGCAACTGCTCGAGCTTGCCCTCCGCGTCGTCGGTGTCGCTGCGGCACGAAAGGTCGATCAACGCTTCATACTCCTTGCTGCTTGCCATGAGCGCGTTGCAGTGCTTGGTATACGACCCCACCATCACCACGAGCAGCCCCGTCGCCATCGGGTCCAGCGTGCCGGCGTGCCCCACCTTGATGCGCTTGGGCGCGCCCGCCCGCCGCAAGCGGGCGCGCACGTTCGCACACACATGCATCGACGTGGGCCCCTGGGGCTTGTCGATGAGCAAGAAGCCCGCGGGCGTTGCCATTGGTGCAGTGGTCGGCTTGTTGGTCGGCTGGTTCGTCATGGGGATGGGGGCGGTGCAGCGCGGAGGATGGTGAGCGACACACGCTTCCCCCGCGGATGGTTGAACCCACGAAGCGTCTCGATGGCGATCGCAGGCGTGGATTGCTTCGCTAGCTCCGCGACTTCTGTCGTGGTCAGCATCAGCCCCGTGGGGTTCGCAGCAAGCCACGACGCGACTTCCGCAGCCGCGAGCTGCGTGGGCGTGCGGGTGTCCGCCGGCGAGGCCGCTGCTGGCACGCCCACGCGCTGGATGCGCCCGTGAGTGAGGAATATGAGGCTGTCCTCGTTGAAGACGCAGCACGCAAGCGGCACCGCGATGGGCGGCGGCGGCTCCGCACGCACCTCGGCAGCAAGCGGCTCCTCGCTGGGCTTCTTCGCGTCCGTCGTGGCGTCCGTCGTGCCGACCGCGCGGGCAGCGTGGGCAGTGAGGAGTTCGCGCTCGTGCCGCAGCAAGGCCTGCGCCGCGTTGCGTGCAATCCAGGGCGTGGTGTCGCCCTGTGCGTTGGGCAGCAACACACCCAGGATTGTGCTCAACACGAGCCCAGTCGCCACCCCCGCAAACAGCAGCGCACGAAGCAGGCGTCCCATGCACGCCATCACGCCCGCGCTCAGCAGCAGCCCCAGCGCTGCCCCTCCAACAACCGTGCCGATCGCTTTCGCAAACGTCGGAAGTTCCAGCACACTGCTCAGTGCGAGGCAAGCCGCCGCAAGCCCCACGCAGCCCACAACCGCCCACAGGATGTATCCCACGCGCACCAGCCCCGCAGGCCTCGCACCCGTGAGGCTCAGCGCAGCCCTCGCCCCCAGCAGCGCAAACGCGGCGTACGTCGGTAGCGGATAGTGGGGCAGCTTGGTCGACACAAACTCAAACACGACAAACGCAGGCAGCGCCCACGCGATGAGAAACAGCCGTGCTTTGTCCGCCTGCCAGGGCTTGAAGGCCGTGAGGCGCGCCAGGCCCGTCGTCGCAGGCTGCGCTCGCGCAAGCCCATCGCGCAGCGCATCGACCACCGCAACACCCACCACCATCGTGATCGGGAAAAGCAAAGGCGTGAGCAGCAGCAGGTGATAGCCCGGTGGCCCCCAGTGCCCTTCTTTGGGCTCCAGGCTGCGCCCGATGGTCTCGTCGACAATCGTTTGGAAGTACACGCCCGGGCCCGCCTGCATCGCAACCAGCACCACCCAAGGCAGCACGCACGCAAGTGCCAGCAGCATGCCGAGGAGCGGCTTCGCGAGCTTCCAAGGCCTCCACGAGCGAAGCAGCGCGCAGTGCGCAAGCACGCAGAGCACCACGACCATGGGCGTGATGGGCCCCTTCGTAAGGATGCCAAGGCCAACCAGAAGCCACAGCCCCCACCACGCAGGGCGAAAGGGCGAGCCCCGCTCGCTCACGAGGTTCGCCGCGAGCGCCTGCTTTGCCTGCGCGGGCATCGCCGCGACACGTGCCGCATCGATGCGCCGCGCCGCACCACGCCGCGTGGGCTCCTCGTGCAGCACGCGCCAGAGCATGAGCATCGCAGCGATCGTGAATGCAACCAGCACCTGGTCGGCCCGTGCCTGGTGGGCATCGACGATGAGCACCGGGCAGAGCGCAAGCGCCGCCGCACCGATGAACGCCGCTCGCGCATCGAGCATGCGCAGCCCCAGCCGCCACGTGAGCACCACGCTCGCCAGCGCCGCCAGCACGCTGGGCAAGCGATACATCCAGATCGCATCGCGACTCGTGTCGCCCGCGTAGCCATGTACGGCAAGGGCCGATGCGGCGCTCGCGCTCTGCAGCCAATAGATAAGCGGCGGCTTGTTCAGGCGCGGACGGTCTTGCACCATGGGCACGACGAAGTTGCCCGATTGCAGCATCTGCCGGCTTGCCTGCGCAAAGCGGCTCTCATCGCGGTCGATGGGCGGGATGGAGAACAGCCCAGGCAGCAGCGTGCACAACGACAGTACCACAAGCAGCACACCCGCCTGCCACGAGCCGCACCAGCGAGCCTTCAACGCCAGAGACGAGAAGAACGCTGGCTCGCGGGGCGTGCTCGGGAATGCGCCTTCGGGCGAACTCTGGGCGGAAGTTGGTTCGGGCTGGCTCATGGCAGGGTGAGTTGGGGGCAAACACCTATGGTTGCGTTGGAATGCGTCGTTGACGGCAGGCGAGCATACGAGCAGTGGAGGTTTCGCTGGTGGCACATGCGACAGGGCAACTCGAGAGCACCGTGCCCGTGCTCACCGCACGCCGCGCGGTCCTCACGCTGGGCGTCGCCTTTGTGGTCGCGGCACTGCTCGTGCCCTTCGATCGCGAGCTCACCAAGCTCCTTGGCCCCTTCCGGCTCGATGGCTTTGCGGGGCTGGGGAGCTTTGTGGGCGGGGACATCAAGCGCGAGCTCGAGTTCGTCCAGCAGTTTGGAGCCGTCACGAGCGTGGTCATTTCGTGCGTGCTCGTGCTGCTGCTCGATCGTGCCCGGGCGGCACGAGTGATCGATGTCGCCCTCGCCTGCATCGCAACCGGGCTCAGCCAGAATGTCATCAAGATGCTGGTGGGCAGGCCCAGGCCTCGCGTCGTGTTCTCTGAGCACGCCCTCGCAGGCTACGACGACCCGACCCGCTTCGCGTTCGCCTGGCAGCAGTATCCACTGCCCAGGCCCGGCACAGAGAGCGGCGTGCTCTGGGCCCACTCGTGGGAACTCTGGAAAGGAATCTCCAGCGACCTTTGGGCCATGCCCAGCAGCCACACCGCAGGCGCGTTCTGCCTCGCGGCCTGCCTCGTGCGGCTCTATCCGCGGATTGGCAAGCTGGTGTGGGTGCTGGCGGGCATCGTCGCTTTCGCGCGCGTGTTGCTGGGGGCGCACTTTGTGAGCGACGTGGTGGTGGGCGGGGCAACGGGCTTTGTGGTGGGGGCGCTCGTGATGCAGATCGGCGTTGGGGCGAGGGTGGGGAGAGGGGAACGGGGAACGGGGAGCGGGAAGCGGGCGAGCAGCGCTGAGTAGGCCTGGGCTTGCCCTCTCGGGGCGAGGCGGTCCCCCGCGTGACCCGGATCACCGTGCCAAACTCCAAAGCTCTCTAGATCGCCACATCATCATGCGATCCCGGCGTCGCCCGCACGGGCGTCGTCCGAACAAGCTCCTGCACGTAACGCTGAAAGTCATCGTGCATGATCTTCATGCTCGGGCTCGCGATCATGCGGCGAAAGGCGGGCTCGCTCGCGATGACGCGCATCCGCCGGGCCCAGCTCTCGAAGTACTCCTTGGGAAGCTGGCCCTGGCGGTGCGCATACCACACGATCTCATACACGCTGAGCTGCATGAGGCAGAAGAAATACTCGCGCACCTCGCGGTCGGTCGTCAGGTTCTGCACGTCATCCCGAAACACCTCCGCGAGCATCGGATCGCGCACACGCATCTCGCGCAGGTGCATCTGCAACTCGACCATCTTCGTGAAGTTCGTGACGTGCGTCGCCTTGCGGGCCCTGCTGAACTGAAACGCGGTGTACGCAAGCCCGCCGGCGATGCCCAGGCTGCCGATGGACTGCATGATGACTTGGATTTCTTGGAGGGTCATGGCGGTCGTATTGTTTGCGTGCGACGCGAGTGCCAGCGTGCAACGAACAGGCGTGATTGCCGAAGGAGTAGGCATGGATCGGGCAGACACCGCGCAGGTCATGTTCGCAGCAGCGTCACCCCCTCGCAAGAGCAACCTCCTTGCGGGCGTCGCGGCGTGCCTTGGGGTGGTGGGGCTGCTCGCCCTCTGCCTGCCCGGGCTCATGTGGGTCTCGGGCCTCGCCCTGCTGCTGGGGCTCATTGCGATGTTCCGCAGCCCCCGCGCATTCGCGATTCTCGCGATCCTGCTCGCCTTCCTCGGCCTCGGGCTGGGTGCAGCGCACCTCGTGGTGCGTGGTGCGGTGGACGTCAGCAAGCGCGTCGTTGGAGACGTCGCAGCCATGACGCAGAACAGCCTAGAGGCCACGCAGATCGCCACCGCCATCGAGACCTATCGCGCTGCCAACAAAGGTGCCCTCCCCGCAACGCTCCGCGACCTGCAACTCCCCCTCGCCACGACCCTCGACGCCTGGGGCGAGGCCTACGTCTATCAGCCGAGTGCCGACGGAAGCGTCTACACCCTCCGCACGTGCGGGCCCGACCGAACCCTGGGCACGGCAGACGACCTCGACCTGACAAACGTCGCAAGCATCGAGCCCTACGTGCGCGATGCGGTGCCGTTCCCTTCGCTGCCGCCCGTGCCGCCCGTTCCGCCCATGCCGCCCTCAGTCTCGCCTCAAACTCCGGGCACCCCGCAGCAGCCCCAGCCCGCCGCGCCGCCTGCGCAAGCGCCACCCGTGCGCACCCCAACGCCCGGCCCTGCTTGACCCGTGCCCGGCATCACGCCGCCTTCTTCGCCGCATGGCTCTTGTTGCCCGGCAGGCCAAACGTCGTCCCGCGGTCGCGCAAACGTTGCAGCTGCATGTTCCGCAGCTCATTCACCCGCACCTTCAGGTCGTGGGCCTTGTGGTCGTTTCGCAGCCCAGAGGCCATGCAGTGCATCACCCCCAGCATCCCAACGCCCCCGAAGATGACCGCGAGCACCCAGACCTTGTCGGCAAGTTCGCTCATGTCCACGAGTGTCGGAAACACTGGGGGGCCGGGCGTGTGCCGAGGGGTGGGGGTTGGTAGAATCGTCCGGTCGCGGGCGCGGCTGTGCGGGCTGTGACGTCTGTGCGGGCGAGCGACGCCCGCGAGAGGTGTCTTTCGTGCGGGAGGCTGCGTTGACGCGGAGCGGCAAGCGGGATTCACAAGAAGGCCAACTCAGATCATGCCCTTGGCGGGCGATGGTCACGGTGGCGGCATGCCTGCTGCTTGCTCTGCTCAACGCGCACGCAAGCCCAGCCTACGCCCAATCCACGCCCGCCGACACCTCAGCCGACGCAACCACCGACGACGCAACCACCGACGACGCGAACGCCGACGACGCGCTCGATGAAGATGCGCTCGACAAGAGCGGTGAGCTTGGCCCAGGCCTGCGCACCCTCCCAGGCACCGAAGGGGGCGAAGTCGTCGTCACCCTCGAGCAATTTGGCGTGGGCGGCTTTGCCCGCACCGGAGATTGGGTCGCGGTGCAGCTCAAAATCCTCGACAAGGGCAGTGCCGCCCGCGACGTGCTCGTGCGCCTCGCCGTGCCCGACAGTGACGGCGACACCGCCCAGCAGCAGCGACAGCTCGCGACCAACCCAGGCAGCGGCGTCACGGTGTGGATGTATGTTCGCCTTCCGTTTCGCGATGCCCCGATCGACGTCCGCGTCTACGCCGCGGGCGAACCCGGGAGCGACAACCTTCCCAGCGAGCTCCGCGCCACCGCGGGCGAGGTGCTGGGCGGGCTGCGCATCTTCCCAAACGATCTGCCCGGGCGCGGGCAAGCAAGCACAGAGAACGTCGGCGCCATCGCCGTGCTGGGCAACCAGCCCTTGGGCCTGCAGGAGTATGGCAAGCAGTACGTCAACACCAGCGTCGCCGAGTTTGGGAATGAGCTCACGCGCGTCGCAGTGGGCGTGCGCGTGGGAGACCTGCCCGACCGCTGGATGGGCCTGAGCCAGTTTGAGACCATCGTGTGGGGCAGTGGCGATCCGCTCGAGCTGCAGCGCAGCGCCGCCCGTGCCGATGCCCTGCGGCAGTGGGTCATGCGAGGCGGGCACCTCGTCGTCGTGCTCCCCAGCGTGGGCCAGACCTGGACAGACGCGAGCAACCCGCTCGCGAGCATCATGCCCGACGTCACCGTCGAGCGCCGCGAGAACGCGCCGATGCTGCCCTTCCGCCCGCTGCTCACCACGCCCCTCGAACGGTCCGACCCCTTCCCCAGCGGCGCGACCGTGCACGTGCTCACGCCCAACGCGAGCGCAGCCGAGGGGCACGCCGTGCCGATTCTTGAAGGCCCAGACGGCGAGTGCGTCGTCGTGCGACGTGTCGTGGGCCTCGGGGCAGTCACTGTGGTCGGGCTCGACCTGAATCACCCGGGCATCCGCCAGCGCGTCTTTGCCGATGTCTTCTGGCACCGCGTGCTCGGGCGCAAGGGTGATCTGAACCCCGCGTCCGGACGTGCCACGCAGATGAACGCCATGACGATGGCAGCCTTCGGCACATCCGCCTCATGGATGATCGACAAGGGCATTCCCGCGCTGACGAACGTGCTGGGGCAGAGCGTGCTGGGGGCGGCGGCGGCGTTTTTTCTGTTTGCGATGTATTGGTTGTTTGTCGGGCCGCCTATGTACGTTCTGCTCAAGAAGCAGGGCAAGCACCACCAGAGCTGGATCACCTTCATGCTCGGGGTCGCCGCCTTCTCGCTGCTCGCGTGGATCGCCGCCACCTCGCTGCGACCCCGCAACTCCGACGCGACGGTGTTCGCAGTCATCGACCATGTCTACGCCTCCGAGATCGCCGATGGCGTGCCGCAGCAGCGAACCCGCATGTGGGGCAGCGTGCTCGTGCCGCGCTACGGCACCGCGCGACTCAGCGTGGGAAGCCCGGGGGGCGATGCGCTCGACAGCCTCTCGTCCCTCGCCGCCTTCGATGCACCAGAAGCCGAAGGGGGCTTTGGCGGCTTTCCCGACACGCGTGGATACCCCATCGACACGCTGACGCCCGACGCGGCAAGCATGCCCGTCCGTGCCACCGTGAAGTCCATTGTCGCCGAGTGGGCGGGCAGCCCCGTGTGGGCGATGCCCCTGCCCACCGCACGCGATGGCAGCCCCGACCGCGACGCACGCGTACGGCTCGAAAAACTCAGCGAGCTGCGTCGCCGCCAGGGCGAGGGCGCAGCCGTGCCCGCAGGCGAAGCAACGAGTTCGAGTGCATCGGGCGGAGCCGACGGGTCTGCACCCGCAACCACCCCACCCAGCGGCTCAAGCACCGCGCGCACCATGCCGGGCAGCCAAGAGCTCATGCCCTCGGGCACGCTCGTGCACAAGCTGCCGGGCGCGCTCACGAACATGACCATCATCGTCGTGCGCGGGCAGAGCACGGTGCGTGGCAGCCCGAACGACTTTGATCCCATAGGCGTTGCGATGCGCCTCGAGAGCGGATTTGCCTGGGGGCCAGACGAACCACTGAGCCTCGACGCGATCTCGGTGCAGGCTGGCCAGCGTGCACTCCCGGGCATCGGCTCCATGCTCAGCCAGCTCGCGAACAACCCGACCGACGGCTCCGACCAGGCAAGCCTCTCGCAGCAGATGCTCGCGCTGTCCTTCTTGCAGTTGCTGCCCGCTGTCGACCGCAACAACCGGGGCGGGCCAACCAGGCCCGCGCAGCGCCGCATCACACACGGGCTCGACCTCTCTCGCTGGGCCTCGCAGCCCTGCCTCATCATCATGGGCACCGTCGAGCTCGATGGCGGTCGCAACAGCCCCATGCCCTTGTATCTCGATGGCGAGAGCATCCCGATGCGCGGTCGCGTGCTCGTGCGCTGGGTCTATCCCCTCTCGCCCCAGCCCCCTTCATTCGCCGCCAACCTGCAGCAAGAGCCCCGCCCCGCCGAGCGCGAGAAGACCGACAAAGATGCCGAGCAAGGCGACGATACAGGCCTGCCCGGTGGGGATGGCCTCCGACGATAACCCGACGATAACACGACGCCGACCCGACACCAAGCACGCACCCCAAACCACCAAGCACACAGACCACCGCCGCGAGTGACGCCACCATGCCGATGATCGAGACCATCAACCTGACCAAGCGCTACGGCGAGCTGATCGCACTGAACAGCCTCAACCTCACGATCGAGGAGGGCGACTGCTTCGGGTTCATCGGGCCCAACGGCGCAGGCAAGACCACCACCATCAAAATCCTCGCCACGCTCCTCAAGCCCAGCAGCGGGCAGGCAAACGTCGCGGGCCTCACCGTCGGATACCAAAACCGCCTCATCCGCCCGCTCATCGGCTACGTGGCCGACGAGCTCGGAACCTACGAAGACATGGTGGTGACCGAGTATCTCGAGTTCTTCGCTGCTGCCTACGGCATCCACGGCACCCAGCGCCGCAAGGTCGTGGGCGATGTGCTGGAGCTCACCGACCTTTCCTACAAGGCAACCGCCGAAGTCAACAGCCTCTCCCGCGGCATGCGCCAGCGCCTCTCCGTCGCGCGCGTGCTGCTGCACGACCCCAAGGTGCTGCTGATGGACGAGCCCGCGAGCGGCCTCGACCCGCGCGCCCGCATCGAGATGCGCGAGCTGCTCAAAGAGCTCCGCCGCATGGGCAAGACGATCCTCATCAGCAGCCACATCCTGCCCGAGCTTGCCGAGCTCTGCAACGTCGTGGGCATCATCGAGCGTGGGCAGCTGCTCTTCCACGGAGGCGTCGACGAGATCCTCCGCAGGGCCCGCATGGGCCACGTGCTGCACGTGGGCGTCACCGAACGCCTCGATGAGGCAGCCCGCGTCATGCAGTCGCTCACGGGCGTGAGCAAAGTCACCCTCATCAGCGACGAGAGCGTGACCGCTGCCAAGGGCGCGCAGTTGCTTCACGTCACGTACGACGAAGGCGGCCCCGCAGGCCTGCGCGTCGCCGACGTGCCCAGCATTCTCGTGAACAAAGGCTTCCGCATCACGAAGTTCGCCGAAGAGCCCGTGAACCTGGAGACGGCGTTCATGCGACTGACCAAGGGGTTGGTGCAGTAGGCAGGGCGATAAAGCGAGAAAGCGACAAAGCGATAAATGAAGGGACCGCGGCGTGGGCATGTGCCCGTCGCTGCTCGATCACGTGCTCAATCCGCCTCGCGCACTTGGAGCGTCGCGCTGCCGTTGTCCGCTCGCACCTCGTGGTCGATGTCGAGCTGGCTCAGCACGCCGCGCGTGCCATAGCGGTCGCGGGCCATGCCAGTCAGCGTTCCGGTACGATCCTCAATCACTGCCTGCCGCTCCCCGCGCACCGCAACGCGCCCGCCCGAGCCATTTGCAAGGCTGACAAACACATTCCCCGTCGTGCTCCGCACACGCACCGGCGCGACCGACGCCTGGGCAAGCTCCACAAACGTGTCGCCCCCCTTCATCGTCCCCAGCCCATTGAACACGTCTACCGGGCCCACCAGGTCGGTCGCGCGCACCGGTCCGCCGTTGTTGTTGATCGTCAGGCCCGCAATCTTGGGCACCGTCACGATGAGCCGCACGGGCAGCTTCGTCCCTTGCGGGGGCGTCGCCACGATCTGCAAAGCCGCTGGGCCATCCCCCTGATCGACGATCTGCGCCGCCACCCAACCCGGCGCAAACTCCTGTGCTTTCTCGACATACACCGCTGCCCGCACCGTGGGTGCCAGCAGCTTGGGATTCACGCGAAGCTCGACCGAGCCCAGCTCGTTGTCGATGTCCACGCGGAGCGGGCCCGTGTAGACCATGTCCTTGCCTTGGGGGCTCTCGACGGGAATCAGGCCATTGATCGCAACCGCACGTCCGATCACTGGGCGGACGGAGCAGCCCCCCATGGTTGCCCCAGCCACGACCGTGGCCAGCGCGAAGCCCGCGCAAAGCCTGTTGATTGAAGGAAATGTCAGAAGATTCGGCCAATGGGCGGGCATGCACGGTTCTCCGGCAACGGCCCCGCCCGACCGAAATCACACGGTGTGGGGGTGCTGTCGCTGTCCTAGGCGGTAGAATAGCCCGGCGCGATGCAGGTCGCGTGACGACCCCGATGGGGACGTGTTTGATTTGGATGAACGTTGCGTAAGCCCGGTGTGAAAACCTTGACAAGGTCTTGCTCAGCAAGCGTGTGAAGGAACAAGAACGCGTCTGCATCCTGCCGCATGACAAGCGGGTGGACCAGACGCGCAGCAGCTGGTTGTCGCGTGCGTGAGCGCACGCTGAGGTTGGCAAAGTTCGGCACGCAGGGCGAAGGAAGTCGGGACGGGTCATCCAAACGAGCTTGTGTTGCGTCCGCAGGTCGGGCGGGCACGGGCGCACACCCCGCAAAGGCGAGGAGCGTCGCTGCGGGGCGTCACGTGGGAAGCATCGCACCCTGCACGAAAGGGGTGCGTGATGGTTGGCGATCTCGGGCAGTTTGGGATGCATCTTCTCGCTGCGGCGCCCATGGGGCGGCCGGGCGTGTTTGGCTTTGGGCCGCTGGTGACGGCAACCGGCGCACTGGTCGTGGGCCTGCTCGTTGGTTTTTTCGTTGGTCGGGTGCTGTTCCGGGCGTGGGCCGCGAAGGACCGCGCACTCGCGGATGCCGCTGCTCAGCAACAGCTTGAACGCACCCGCGAGGAAGTGCGCGAGCAGACGAAAGCCGCCGTGAAGCAGGAAGCGCTTGCAGACGCCGAACGCATGCGGCTGCAATCGGAGCGTGAGCTGCTGGATCGCAAGGCCCGCCAAGAGGCCGAACTGGAGAAGGCCCGGGGCGAGATCCGCGAGGGCGAGAAGCGGCTGGGCAAGCGCGAGGACGCGCTGGACCGCAAAGAGGAGACCGTGGCGCAGAAGGACGCGCAACTGCAGAAGCAGCTCGAGTCGGTGCGGCAGCGTGAGGATGTGCTCGTGAAGCGCGACGAGCAGACGGCTCGCGTGCTCGAGGCCCAGAAAGAAGAGCTTACCCGCATCGCGGGCATGAGCCGCACCGACGCGAAGGAGATGCTGCTGCGAAAAATCGAGGACGACTGCCGGCACGAGGCGGCAAAGCTCACGCGCAGCATCCTCGAAGATGCGGAGACGCAGGCAAAGGGCAAGGCGAGAGAGATCACGCTCATGGCGGTGCAGCGTTACGCCGCAGAGCACACCAGCGAGAGCACGGTGCGCAGCGTGGCAATCCCCAGCGACGACATGAAGGGGCGGATCATCGGCCGCGAGGGGCGGAACATCCGCGCCATCGAGAAGGCCACGGGCGTCGACATCATCGTCGACGACACGCCTGGAGTCATCGTGGTCAGCTGCTTCGACAAGGTGCGGCAGGCCATCGCGGTGGAGAGCTTGGAGCGACTCATCGCCGACGGGCGCATGCACCCCACGCGCATCGAGGAGGTTGTCGAGAAGGTGCGGGGCGAGGTGGGCGACAAGATCATCAAGGCGGGCAAGGACGCCGCGATGGAAGTGAACCTGCGAAACCTGCACCCCAAGGTCATCGAGGCGATGGGCAAGCTGCACTATCGCAGCAGCTACGGGCAGAACGTGCTGCGCCACAGCATCGAGGTCGGCTTCCTCTGCCAGATCATCGCCGAGCAGTTGGGCCTGGACGGCACGATCGCGCGCCGCTGCGGCTTCCTGCACGACATCGGCAAGGCGATGGACCACGAGATGGAGGGCGGGCACCCCAAGATCGGCATGGACTTCGCACGCCAGTATGGCGAGAAAGAGCCCGTGCTCAACGCCATCGGCGGGCACCACGCCGACATGCCGAGCACCAGCTTCTACACGCCCATCGTCATGGCTGCCGACGCCGTGAGCAGCGCAAGGCCCGGCGCGCGGCGTGAGAGCCTGGAGAAGTATGTGCAGCGGCTGAATGAGCTGCAGGACATCGCCCTGAGCATGCGGGGCGTGAACGAGGCGTACGCGATCCAGGCAGGCCGCGAGGTGCGGGTGATGGTCGACGCGTCGAAGGTGGACGACGACGAGGCGTATTTGCTCGCGCACCAGATCGCGAAGCGCGTGAGCGAAGAGATGACCTTCCCGGGCGAGATTCGCGTGACGGTGCTGCGTGAGACACGGGCGATTGAGTTTGCTCGGTAGAGAAGGCAACAGGCACTAGGCACTAGGGATGAGCGCGCAAGCGACTCACCACACGAGCTGTTCGCTGTCCTTCACGCCCAAGTTGGCATAGATCTCGCGCGTTGCGGTGCTGCGATTCAGCGTGTAGAGGTGCAGGCCCGCCACGTTGTGCTCCAGCAGGTCGCGGCATTGCTCCGTCGCCCAGTGCACGCCCACGCGGCGGATGGACTCCGCATCGTCGCCCGCGCGGGCAAGGGCCCGCAGCAGCGGCGCGGGGTAGCGTGCACCCAGGGCAAGCTCTGCCATGCGGCGCATGCCCGTGGCGCTCGTAATGGGCATGATGCCCGCAACGATCGGGACGCGGCCCCCGAGCATCTCCAGGCGCGAGCGATAGTCGTAGAAGTCGCGATTGTCGAAGAACAACTGGGTCACGATGAAGTCCGCGCCCGCATCGAGCTTGGCCTTCATGCGCTCCAGCTCGACCATGCGGTTGGGCGTCTGCGGGTGCCCCTCAGGAAAGCCCGCGACACCAATGAGAAAGCCCCCCTGCGGGTGGTTGCCCTTCTCGTTGAATCGCTTGATCGCGCCCACGAGGTCGCTGGCGTACTGAAAGTCCTTCCACGGGCTTTGGTCGCTCGGGAAGTTCGGCGGCACGTCCCCTCGCAACGCGAGGATCGCGCTGATGTTCGCCTGCGCGTAGCGTTGCAGAATGTCGTCGATCTCGCTGCGCGTGTGCCCCACGCATGTGAGGTGGGGCATGGGGTCCAGCTGTGTCGCGGTGCGAAGCTTGACAACCAGGTCGTGCGTCAGCTCGCGCGTGCCGCCACCCGCGCCGTAGGTCACGCTCACGAACGAGGGCTTGAGCTCTTGCAGCTGGCTGATGGAGGCGTAGAGCTCCTCGGCAGCCTGCGGCGTGCGAGGCGGGAAGAACTCAAAGCTGAGCGTGCGTTTGCCTTGGAGGAGAGAACGAATGGGCATAGGGGATTCGCGGAGAGTCTATCGCCGTTTTCGAGCGGGTAGTTTGTGAATGTCCGAAGAAAAAGGCTCCCCCGAAGAAACGCTGGTGCTTCTGGCCCGAAAAATGGGAGCAAGCAACGGAAGGGGACCGAGAAAAGATCCGTGAAGGCGACCCAAAGATACCCAGAGACACCGAGAGACATGGGGTGAGCCATGCGTGTTGCACAGCCGGTCGTTGGCAATCGTGGTCGGGCGTTCACCATCATCGAGTTGCTGGTGGTCATCGGCATCATCGCCGTGCTCATCGCGCTCCTGCTGCCGAGCCTTTCGAAGGCTCGTGAAGCCGGGCGACGCATCGGGTGCCAGAACAATCTCCGGCAGATCGTCACCTCGACGATCACCTACACGATGGACAACAAGGACAACCTGCCCCTGCCCAACTGGGGACCAACAGCCCGCGCCGTGGGCTGGCTTTATGGCCCAAACGCAGGCGAGTTTGACGCAGCCGATCGCGAGTCGGGCGCGATCTGGCCATACCTCGAGAATCAAGGCACGTACCGCTGCCCCAGCCACAAGCCGCCGTACACGGGCTCGGAGCACATGACCACATACATCATGAACGGCGCGGTGGTGGCTTATGGCGACTTTGACCGCAGCTTCCGCATCAGCCAGTTGCCGGGCGATTCGTTCCTCTACTGGGACGCGAACGAGGAAGGGCCCGTCGCGTACAACGATGGCGCGAGCTACCCGTCGGAGATTCTCCCAGGAAGGCACGGCAAGGCCGTGACGCTCGCCGCGATCGATGGCAGCTCGGTTGCGCTGAGCACGCCCGACTTTTTCAAGGAGCTTGAAAAACGCCCGGGCGGCTGTGGTGCAACCCAGTCTCGCGCGACGGCCAGTGAACAAAGGTCGTGAACAAGGGCAGCGAGCAAAGGGCATGATGGGGCAGCAGGCATGAGCATCGCACTATGCTTGTGCTCATGTCTTGTGAGACCGAAAGCCGCAACGCCACGCCTCCAACGCCCGCCATCGCGCCAGGTGCCGACAGGCTGGACGTTCGCGCGATCGCCCGCAGCATTGGCAATGGCTCGTGGGACTGGCCCGGCGGCGGGCGCAATGCCAACGCATGCGTCGATCCGCGGATGGTGGGGCTCGTGCCGGGCTTCGACGCGCCGTTCTTTCAGGCCGGGCTCGCGGGCTACAGCGATGGCGCGATGCGCATCATCGCCAGGCGGCATGGCTGCCCCTTCTGCGTGACCGAGGCCCTGCTCGATCGCACGCTGCTCGCGGGCGGACGCGGGTTTGACAAGGCTGATCTGGGCGAACTGCACGACAACGTGCCGGGCGGAAGCGAGGACCATCCGCTCGCGTGCCAGATCATGGGGAGCGAGCCCAGCGAGATGGCCGCTGCTGCGCTCAAGGCGATGGAGCAGCGCAAACGCAGCGATCGCGCGTATCGCATGATGGCGTATGCCCAGGAGGGCACGCTGCTGCCGCGCGAGGGCCAGCAGACACTGCGCCTGCCCGGGGGCGAAGTGGTGGGGCGGTTTGACCCCACCGAAGGCTGCGGCGACGACGACGCGAGCGATGCGGAGGGCAACGACTTTGGCGGGTGCGGCGTGCAGGAGGCGGACGATGCGAGCGAGGCAACCGGGCTGAACGACGAGGCCTCGCACGAACGCGCGACCGGCAAGCACGACCGCGGCTTTGCAGTCATCGACGTGAACCTTGCGTGCCCCGTCAAGAAGATCGAGCGAAAGGCCCGAGGCGGGCACTGGCTGACCGACCCGCGCGGCGCGATCGCGATTCTTGAGGCAGTGCGAGAGGCCGTGCCCAGCGACGTGCCCTGCACCGTGAAGCTGCGGCGCAGCTTCGACGACACGCCCGAGATGATCGCGAACTTCGAGGTCATTTTTCAAGCCGCGTACGACATGGGCTATGCATGGGCGGTGGTGCACGCACGCACCGTGCTGCAGAAGTATGTGGGCCCGTCACGCTGGACGTTTCTCAAGGAGCTGCGCGAGCGACACCCGGACAAGATCATTCTCGGCAGCGGAGACATCTGGGGCGTGGAAGACATCTTCCGCATGATCGGCTACGCGGGCATGAGCGGCGTGTCCGTCGCGCGCGGGTGCATCGGCAACCCCTGGATTTTTCGGCAAGCCCGCGAGATGATGGCGGGCGAGCCCCCGCGCGCACCCACGCTGGAAGAGCAGCGCGCGGTGCTGGGCGAGCACTTTCGCCTCGCGCTCGCGTGCGTGCGGCGATATCGCGAGCCCGAATATGCCGCGAGCATGATGATGCGAAAGTTCGGCATTCGCTTTGCGCAGCACCACCCGCGGAGTGACGAGGTGCGCAAGCGGTTCATCGCGGTGAAGAGCCACGAGGAGTGGCGGCGGGTGCTGGAAGAGGCGTATTAGGAACAAAGAGGTGTCAAGGTTTCAAGGTGTCCAGGGAGGCTGCAGCGAGCGGTTCCGCCGTGTTTTCCCTCGACACCTTGACACCTCGACACCTTGACACCTTGACACCTCTCTTCTCACTGCAGCGGCGCGGTCTCGCCCGCAGGGTCTTCGCCGGCATCCACGGGCGTGAACGTGGCATCGCTGAGCACGTACATGCCCACCACCCAGTTCTTCACCACATAGGGCTCGGTGCGGAAGATGCCTTGCACCATGCCCGCGTTTGCGAAGCGCTCTTTGTTGCCCACGGCCTTCTTCAGCTTCACCTCGACGGCGTCGTAGGGCGTGGGTGGCACGCCGATGCAGCAGCCGTCCCACTGGTTCAGCATGCTCAGCAGCTCGCGCGGGCGCTGCACCATGAGCGGGAAGGCGACATAGCCCGTGAGGCGCACGTGCTTGCCCTCGAGCATCGCGATGCGCTGCGGAATCTTGTTCAGCTTCTTGCTCGGATCAAAGACCTCGTTCACGCTCACGAGCATCTCCCACGGCACGCGGTAGGGGTTCGCCTCGGTGCCGTCGCCCTTGAGCGTGAAGCGACCATCAACCAGCGTGGTGCCATCGGCCTGCGGCTTGATGTCGCCTGGCTCCACTTCAAAGTCGGCAAGCGTGCTCGCCTTGCCGCCGCCCGTGGGCGGGCTGGGCGTGGTGGTGGCGGGCGTGTGACCTGGGGCGTGGGCCGCTGCGGTGGCGGGCTTGGCTGCGTCGGCTGCGGCAGGGTTCGTCTGCGCTGTACTCGTCTCGGCCGGCTTGGACTGGGTTGAATGGGTTTCCGCAGAACTGCTCGAGATGGTTGGCGTTGCGACAGGTTCCGCTGCCTTCACGGCTGCGGGCGTCGGCGGCTGCACTTGCGGCTGCGGCGTGGGCTGGGCATCAAAGCGGTCGAGTGCTTGCTGCGCGGCGAGCGCTTCTGCTGTCTTCTCGGGCTGCAACACGGGCGCGACCGGCCCAGCTCCGCCGCTGGGCTTGCCCAACACAAAGAGCGCCGCACCCGCAACCAGCAACGCAAACACGATGGCCCAAAACGCTTTCATGGGTTTGCTCCGGTGCTGCCTTTGGTGGGGATGGGCATGCCCAGGTGCTTGAGCACCAGGCACAGGTCGCTCCACACCTTAGCGCGGTTCTCCGGCGTGAACGCGCGGAGGAGATATGCAGGGTGATACGTGGGCATCACGGGGATGAGCAGGGGCGAGTCGCCCTCGCTCCGCAGAGACAGCGTCGCCCAGTTGCTCCGCAGGCGTGCCATTGTGTCGGTGCTGCGCAGCAGGGCCTGCGCCGCGGGCAAGCCCAGCGTGACGATCGCCTTCGGTCGCACGATCGCGAGCTGCGCGAGCAGATACGGGCGGCAGATGTCGATCTCGCGCGTCGTGGGCGTCGCGTTGTCGGGCGGTCGCGTCTTGAGAACATTACAGATGTAGACGCGCTCGCGCGACAGGCCCATGCCCACGATCATCTTGTTCAGCAGCTCGCCCGAGCGCCCGACAAACGGCTTGCCCTGCAAGTCTTCCTCAGCGCCCGGCGCTTCGCCCACGAAGCACAGGTTCGCGCAGGGGTCGCCGTCGTCAAACACGATGTTCGTGAAGGCCGTCACGAACTGGTTGTGCGGCGCATCCTCTTCGTAACGGGCCCGAAGCGATGCGAGGGCACGCGTGCGATACGCCCGCTCGTCCTCATCCGCTGCGCGGGGAGGCGGGGAGAACGTGAAGGCTTCTGCGCTTGTCCCAGCCCGCTTCGCGGCGGGCTTGGCAGGGGGCGCGAGCGCCGGTGCGCTCGCTTGCTGTGCCGCGGGCGCGGCTGCCTTCTGCTCGCGCGGCACCACTCGGCTCGGTTCAGGCGCGGGCTGCCGCGCTGCTGTGGGCGAGGCTTGCATGGTCGGTGCTGGTGTCACCTCGGCGGCCTGCTCTGCCGCGTCGGGCGCCTCCATGCGATACACCGGTACGCAGTCCACCCCCATGAGCTGAGCCGTGCGGGCGTGCTGGCGCACCAACCTTGCGAGTGAGGGCTGGGCGGGTGGTGGGGGTGTCGAGGCGGTCACAGCGTGATTGTTGCGTGCCTGCGGGGCGTGCGTGCCGGATGGCGACTAGGGCTTCGGGGCAGGCTGAGGTGCCGGCTTGGGCGCTGGCTGCGGGGCAGGCTGAGCAGGCGCGGGGGGCTGGGCCGGGGGCGTCGCCGGAGCGGGAGTCGTGCCAGGCGCGGTTGCGGGCGCAGTGCCCGGTGCAGCGGGCGGAGTCGCGCCCGGCGCAGGCTGCGGTTCAGTCGCCGCAGGGGTGGTCTCCGGCGCAGGTGCCGTCGCATCGGGCGTCGTTGGTGCGGGGGCAGGCGTGGGCGTCGCATCGCGCGGGCCCGGCTGCGTGGCGCTTGGGGCGGTGCCACGACCCTGGGGCACCGCAGGTGCCTCTGCAAGGGGCGCGAGGTATGCACCCGCCAATCCACCCACGACAAGCCCGAGCAGCAAGCCCGGGATGAACAGCGTGACAAAGCCATTGTTCTTGGCCGGGGCAGAGGTTGCGTTCGCGTCGGTCATAGCGGAGAGGCCTCGACGAAGTGGTGCGTGCAAAGACGAAGGAGCAAAGCGAAAAAACGGCAAACGCTGTGTTTTCGTCCGGTCGTGGCGAGGATAGGCGGGGCCCCCGGGCGAGCACGAGCAGGCAATTGTGAAGAATGTTGGACGCGCGCCGACCGCCGCTACCGCGGTTTGGGGGCTGGCGCAGGGCTCGCGGGCTGCTCGCTCGTGCTCACGCGCACGAGCGGACGCAGCTTGGCCATCACCTTGGGGCCAATCCCGCGAACGGCTTCCAGATCTTCGACGGATGCAAACCGACCGAGCTTAACGCGATGATCAAGGATGCGCTGGGCAAGCGCGGGGCCGATGCCGGGCAGCAACTCAAGCTGGGCCTTGGTGGCGCTGTTGAGGTCGATGATCGCGGATGCAGGCGAGGTGGGCTGGGCTGGCGTGGTCGCGGGCGTTGCAGCGGGAGGCACTGCGGGCGTGACGGCAGGTGGCGTCGCCAGCGCGGCGGGCGGAGCCAACGCGGGTTCTTGCGGCGGGGCCGCGGGCACTGGCGGGAGCGTGGGCAGATCCATCGGCACGGGCGGGCCCAGCCCGGTGCGACGCACGGGAAGAAAGCTGAACTCCACGGCCGGGGCGACCGGTGCCACCTCAGCTTGGGTTTGCGCCGGGGCCACGAGAGGCGCGGGCGGCGTGAGCGCAGGCGTCTCGCTCGGCGTCGCCTGAGCGATGGCGTTCGGCGCGGTCACCTCGGCAGGCGCGGCCACAGGTTGCGAAGAGCCGTGCGGGATGAGCGTGCTCGCGGATTGGACTGGCATCTCGACTGGACCCTGGATTGGCACTTCCCCAGCAGGCACCACCGTGATGCGCGAGCTCCCACTGCGTGCCGCGAGTGCCATGCCCAAGGCCGCGATCGCAACCACGCCCATGACGGCTCCCGCGCGCGTCGCGCTGCCGCGTGTGCGAACCTGCTGCCAGGAGGATTGCCTTTCCATCCGCGACCTCGCTGCGTGCGAAGCCAATCCGTTGGCGTTGGGGTTGATTGCGGGTGCGGGTCCTTGCACCCAACTGCCAAAGCACTCGACAACAGAGTGTAGTCGGCGGGCACGCGGCGCGTCACGGCGTGATAATCTGCGAGCTATGCCCTCGCACCAGCTTCATTACGAGCCACAACACCCCGCACCCGCGCTGACAATCGTCGATGCGCACGGGCCCGAGCATCGTGAGGCGTTCGTGGCGTTGTGCAAGGAGTATGCCGCGAGCTTGCCCTTCAGCCTTTGCTTTCAGGGGTTTGAAGCCGAGCTGGCGAGCCTGCCGGGCAGCTACGCACCACCGGGCGGGTGCATGCTGCTCGCCCTGCGCGATGGCAGAAGCGTCGGGTGCATCGCGATGCGACCGCTGGCAGCGAGCGGCTACCTCGCGGGCGATGCGAGCCCCGCGTGCGAGATGAAGCGGATGTTCGTGCAGCCCGCCTCGCGCGGGCTTGGGCTGGGGCGCATGCTGGGCGAGGCGTTGCTCGTGCGTGCGAAGCAAGCGGGCTACGCGATGATGAAGCTCGACACCGAGACCACCTTCGTCGAAGCAACTGCTCTCTATCGCAGGCTTGGGTTTGCCGAAGCGCCGCGATACAACGACGATCCGCTGGAGCACACGATTTGGATGACGAAGAATTTGGGGTGAGGGGGAGCGGGGAGCGGGGAGCGGGGAACGGGGAGGAAGAAACAGGAGACAGGAAACAGGAAACAGGAAACAAGCGACCAAAAAGCAGGCCGCCCCGCGGGGGGCGGGGCGGAGGCTGCGAAATCAAGTGAGCGACATTGGACTTGAACCAATGACCTCTTCCATGTCAAGGAAGCGCGCTAGCCAACTGCGCCAGTCGCCCGTCGACACAACGGTAGGGCGGGCAAGCGGCATGGTCAACGCCCGGGGCTGGGGTGCGCGTGGGGTGCGGCAAGGGCCGAAAAGCCGCTTTCCCCAGCCACGCTCGTCAACGTCCTACTTCAGCTCCGCCCGCCACACGCCCGTCCCCGCAGTGATGTACACCACTTTGCCATCAATCGCAAGGTTCGATGCACCCTCCACGGGCAGCAGCGCAAGGCGTTCGCCATCGGGCGAGAGCACCCAGATGCCGCCCGGGCCCGTCGTCAGCAGGTTGCCCGTTGCGGGGTCCACCTTCATGCCGTCAACCATCCCCTGCAGCTTGTGCTGCCTGCGTGCGTCGGCGAGGCCCGCGAAGATGCGCCGGTTGGTTGGCGTGCGGCTCGCGTCGCTCAGGTCGTAGGCGATGATCTGGGCAGCGCCATAATCGGCAACGTAGAGCACGCCTCGGGCCGCGTCGAAGGCGAGTCCGTTCGCGGCTTTGAACTCGGGGTCGACGCACGTTGCTTGCGCCTCGGCACCAGCTTCGCGGCGGAGCAGAAAGAGGCCCTTGGAGGGTGCCGCTTTGTCGCGCGAGCCAAAGTCGGTGAATGCAATGTCTCCCCAGGGGAGCACGACGAGGTCGTTGCAGCGCCCGAGCTTGATGGCGGTGCTTGCGTCGGCTGGCTTGTCACTCGGTTTATCACTCGCTTGATCACTCGCTTTGTCACTGGCCTCCGTCGCTGCCGCGTGCGGCAACGCGCTCGCGACGAGCGGGCTCAGCTCCGGTGCCGCCGCGTCCGCAGCTGCGCTCACGGGCTGAGCGCTGCGAGCGATGTCTCCTGAGAATCGCGCGAGCAGCAAGTGGCCTTCGGCATCGAGTGCCGCGCCTGCAGCAGCGCCGGAGGAGTCGAGCCACTTCTTCGCTTCGTGCGGCTGGTCTGCAGTCGCTAGGGGCGAGATGCGAAACAGCGCGCCCGCGCCAAGATCGCAGATGAGCAGCACGCTGGCTTGCCCCGCAGCATCGCGCAGCACGAGCGGGCCCTCAGCAAATCTCAGGCCCGTGGCAAGCTGCTTGGGCAGACCCGTAAACATGCCCTCCCACGATGGCAGCGCAGGGGGCGCGGGCTTGGGGCCCGGAGTCTCGACGTCGCCTGTTTCCGAGGTGAGCGGGGCCGTTTGCGCGAGTGCTGGCGCGGTGCTGAGCAGCGAGAGCAAGGAGAGGGCGAGCACCGTCGGGGTGGGCTGGGGCATGGGCGCAGCGTAGTGCGAGCGCTGGAGTGGGAACGGGGAACTGGGAACGGGGAGCGGGAGAAAGAACGCGGCATGCAAGCCGAGCCCAGCACGGGTTAGTCGCTCAGGCCAACCTTGGTGAGGCCCAGTTGTTGGCACGCGGCGTGCAGCAGCACGACGTCTTCGTAGGGCACGTCGCTCGCGGGCCGAAGGAGCACGACGACATCGCTGGGCGCACGGCCCGAGATCGCACGCGTAAGGCTCGCGAGGGCCGCCTCGCGCGAGAAGGTGGTGTCGCCGATGGCAAAGACCGTGGAGCCATCGGCGCCGCGCGTGAGCGTGACTTGCAAGCGCAGGGGCTGGGCGTCGGTCGCGGTCGCGACGCCGCCCTTCTTGGGCACGCGGGTTGCCACCAGCCACTCGGGCCCGAGGATGGACGCGCTCGCCATGAAGAAGACGAGGATGACCATGACGACATCGACCATGGGCGTCATGTTCAGGCCTATGCGTGCGTCGTAGTCGCCTCGCGCAGTGCGGCGGCGGAGCAGGGGGGATGCCCTCATGGCGTGCCTCCGCTTGTGGAAGGGCTTGGCGCAGGCCCCGGGCTGATTCCCATCGTCGCCCGCTGCGCATTCTCAATCTGCAACGCGCCAAGCTGCGCATCCCGCGAGGCAACGAGCTTGATGCTCGTGATGCCCGCCGCCCGGCATGCCTCAATGACGGGCTGCACCGCGCCATACGTCAGCCGCTTGTCCGCACGCAAATGCAGCGGTACCACCTGCTTGCCCTCCGCAAGCTCGGGCATGCGGATGCGCAGGGCATCGGCAAGCGCGGAGAGCGTGATGGGCTGGCCCTCGAGCAGCACGAGTGGCGGCTCCTCGGGCGTGCCCGGCGCGACCGGCGCGTCGCTCTGTGGCAGCACCGCGAGCGTGATGCCCCGCTGCGTCTCGCTCAGCCCAGCAAACGCCGCGGGCAACTGCACGCGCGCACTCTGATCGACCGCGAGCTTGCCCACGATGAGATAGAAAATGATCAGCACCATGATCACGTCGATCATGGGCGTCACGTTTACTTTGCCCACCTCGCCCTGCGAGGAGACGCGAAGATGTTGGAAGCGGGGGAAACGCACTGAGAGAGGGTCCGTGGCGAGTGTCCGTCGAGCTTGTCGTTCGGTGTGGGCTTGCGGTGTGCTGTGCGAGAAGGGCGCTTTACGAAGCTTGGGTGCTGGTGCTCGTGCTCGTGCTTGGCGTCGTGACCTGCGACGTGTCGCGAGCGGCATCGCGTGCCGCACGCTCCGGCGCGGTGGTCTGGATGCGCTCCAGCACCTCGCTCGCGATGACGATCGCCCGCGTGCAGTAGCGATCGAGCACGCCCTTGTAAATGCCGTAAGCCGCGAGGCACGGGATCGCGAGACACAGCCCAAGCAGCGTGTGGAACAGCGCCTTGCTGATGCCCAGGCTCAGGTCTTGCGGGCCTGCCTGCCCGCCGCTGTCGCCCAGGCTCGTGAACGCGAGGATCATGCCCCACACCGTGCCCGCCAGGCCCACCAGGGGCCCAAGGTTGCCGATGGTGCTCAGCAGATCGATCTTGCGGAACCAGCGTGCGCTCTCTTCGCCCGCCGCAAGCTCGGCTGCGTCGCGCAGCGAGTCGGGCTTGCCCAGGTGCTGCACGCCCGCGAGCACGGTGCGTGCGAGCATGCTCTCGCTTCGGCTGGCTTCGTCGCGCAGGCCCTTCACGTCGCCCAGATTGGCGGCGGCGCGAAGCCTGTCGGCGACGTCGGTGGGCGCAATCGCTTTCTCGCGCACCTCGAGCAGGCAGAGGAACACGACCGTGAGGCCGACGACCGAGCCCGCGATGAGCACAACCGTGAAGATGTCAAAGCTCTGTACAAACAGGTCCCACATCGCGGTGCGAGCGGACTGGGCCGCGGGGGCTGCTTGGGCGAGCACGAAAACGCTGGAGTTCATGGCGGAGCCATGATAGTGCATGTCAGTGCATGTCAGTGCATGTCAGTGCGTGTGAGGGCGCGAGACTGCGTACGCGAGGCGGACAGCTTCGCTCCGGGCGATTGCAGCTACTTGCGCGGCGCGCCCGCCTCCATCGCGAGCAGCGCCCTGCGCACCAGCACGCGGTCGAGGGCTGGGCCATCGGGCCCGGGCTGCAGGCGAAGCGTCAGCCGCGTGCTGCCCGAAGGCAGTTGCAGCACGACATCGCTGCTGTAGCGCGGCATGCTGTCGCCTCCTGCTTGCACAGCCTCCGGGTCGCCGCCCAGCGTCACGCGGGCAAGCTCCTTCGCCGCGCCAGCTTCGCCCTGAGCCAGCACGACAAACTCGCAGCTCGCCAGCTCGCGGCTGCTTTCCGGAAGCTCGATGGATGCCGCAAACGTGCTCGCGCCGCTGGGCAGCGCGAACGTCACATCCATGGGTCCGGGCAGCTCAATGTCCGCCGCGCCGAGCGCGGTCTGCAGCACGGGGCCCACGATCGCCCCCGGGCACCACCGCCGTCCATCGGCACACTGCGTGCTGAGGATGCGCTGCTCGGCAAGTGCCGCGATGCGAGCTGGCGCGAGCGCGATGGCACGGATGCGACCCGCTTTCAGCGTCACGGGCTCCTGCGACGCATCGTCGCCCTGCCCGATGCCCACCCACGCAAAGCTCGCGCTCTCGCCTTGCATGCTCACGTTCTGCACCCGCAGCGTCTGCTCACCCAGCCACAGGCGGGCTTCACCCGCACCCGGCGCCGCTGGGCTGGCGGGCTCGGCGATTCTCACCTGCGCCACGCGCGGCGCGGGCACGCGCACGCTCGCGCCCTCAGCAGGCTCAAGCGTGAAGAACAGCTCGCCCCCATCCCACACGCTGCCCACAAAGCCCCGCAGCACGTCGCCATTGCGGAGCGCAAGGGTGTCGCCCGCCTGCGTCGACGCGTCGCCCGTCGCGGGCGGTGCGTCCTCGCTCAGGTCGATGCGTCGCACCGCATCGAGCGGCACAACCAGCCCCTCGCTGCCACGCGCACGCTGGCTGCCGGGTTCTTGCGCGAGCGCATCGAGCCAGCGGATGCTGTCGGCTGCGTTTGCTGCGTCGGCTTGCTTGCCGCCCGCATTGCCAACATCATCGCTCGCTTTATCACGCGCCGCATCACCAGCTGTATTACGCGCTTGCTCCCGGTGCACCAGCGTGCCCGACAGCAACTGCCCATCGCTCAGCAGCAGCGTGCCCACGAGTAGCGAGGGCTCGCGAGCCGGCGCAGTCTCCGCAACATTCGCTGGGTTCTCATCCTCGTCGTCCGCCCCTGCCTGCATCCGCGCGATCTGCTGCTCCAACTCCGCAAGGCGCGACGCGAGCATCGCCGACTCCAGCCGCTTGCGTTCGCGGCTGCTGGCCTCCGCCCCGCGCCGCAGCGCGCTCGTGCCGCGTCCGGGCGCATACGCCCAAAGCCCCGCGGGCGACGGCGCAGCCTGAGCGGGCAGCACCGCGAGCGCGTCCTGCCTGGGGATGCGCTCCAGCAGCGCGGGGTCGATCGTGTCGCTTCCTTCGCCCGCGAGCAGCGCGAGCGACCAGTCCCCCTCGCCCTCACCCTCCAGCGTCTCAAACACCTGCAGGGCTTCGCTATCAAGCGACACCACCCGCACCCGCATCGTGCGCAGCCCAGCAAGCACGAGCGTGCGCTCGGGCAACGCGCGAAGCTGCGCCGCCGTGATAGCGGGCGATGCCTCGCTGTCGACTGTGCCCTTGATGGCCGACCCTTGCCCCGCCTGCATGCCACTCGCCCACGCCTGCCCTGCGCACGCGAACAGCGCGCCCAGCACCACGCAGCCCGCTCCGCGCGGCCTCATCGCTCCTCCAACCCAACCTGCCAGGCGTGCTGTGTGCATCCGCTGTCTCCACGCAGGCGCACCGGGCCTGCACAACACCGCTCCGCGACCCCAGACTTCGCCAAAGGCCTCACTTCACCACGCACGCCGGCATCGCGATCGTGCTCATCATGTGCAGCCCCGGGCGAGCCTCGAGCACGCGCGGCAGCGAGTTGATCACGATCGCGCTCGTCGCGATATCCCCGTGCACGCCCCCAGGAATCACCACGTCCACGCGCGGCTCACCATCGATCACCACGCGGTCATACGGATCAAGCTGCCCGACAGCAGCCTGAAACTCGAGGCTCACGACAACGCGCTCATCGCAATAGCCGCGTGCCACCTGCCGCACGCCCGCGATGCGTCCGCGCGGGATCGGGCCCACGCCGCTCTGTAGGTCGCGCGTCGCCTTCACGGGCTCGATGTCCTCCTGCCAGCGCTCAATCTCCAGGCCCACGCTGTGGGCGATGAAGTGCAGGCTCTCTCCCAGCCCCACGTGCCGCAGCGTGCCATCGCGCACCTGCTGGGCAAACTGCGCATCATCCAGCCCCGCGCCGATCTTCTTCTGAAACGGAATCCGCCGTGCGCTCGCATCCTGCACGCGATACGCCTCCACGCTGCGCACCCTGTGGCAGACGCTACTCGCAAACACCGGGAGTGCATCCATAAGAAAGCCCGGGTTCACGCCCGTGCCCAGCAGCCGCCCGCCGTGCCGCTTCGCAAGCTCGTCCAGTTCCTCTGCCAGCGCCACGTGCCGCAGCCACGGATACACCAGCTCCTCGCACGTGCTGACAACCGCAAGCCCACGCGAGAGCAGCGCGCGAAACGTGTCGGCACAGCTCCGCAGGTCGCTGCTGGTGGTCACGATCGCGCAGTCGATCGCGTCCCAGTTGTCCACGCTCTCGAGGCTGGGCTTGATCCGCACCGCGGGCGACGCCCCGGGCACCAGCTCCGCCAGCGAGTGATTCGCCAGCTCGGGCGATGTGTCCACCGCCGCCACAACATGCCCCACCTCGCGGGCGTGCAGGTCCTTCAAGATACGAATGCCCAAAGGCCCGACGCCGACGTGGAGAATGCGCTTCATGCGAAGCGAGGATAGCCGCGTGAGGGGGTTTGGCTGTAGCCGGGGCCAGCCGACACGCGAGACTGTGTCCCGTCGGGGCTTTGCGCAAAGAACGAGCTTACGAGGCGATGGCGTTTTCGCCCGCGCTGGCGACTGGGCTGTGCCGCGCCGCATGCAGCAGCTGCGCCCACATCAGTTCTTCCGGCTCTCTTCTGCGCACAAAGGCGTTGCCCGCCACCAGTGTCGCCGTCAAGCGAGTCGTGGCGCACACCCCGTCCATCTGCGCCCAGCCGTTCCGTAGATCGATCGTAACAGGCGATGAGCGCAAGTCGACGCAGATCGGAGCGAAAGGCGGGGCAAACAGCCTGTTCGCGAGCGCTGCCCCGAGCAGTCTGCTCGCGAGCGTGCGAACTTCGTCGGTCCGCACAAGTGCCCCGTGCGAGAGCGTGACGACACGCCTGATGAAGATGTTCGTCTGCCACGGAAAGAGCACCAAAGTGAGCACAAGCGCGATCGTAGAAAAGGATGAACCGACCTCCACGAAGACCTTCGAGTCCACCCAGTAGACGATTGCCACAAGACCCATGACAACGCCGACGTTGAAGAGCACGCCAGCCCATGTCGATCGCGATGCCGCGAATGACATGCTCGCATGCAAACCCTCATTCGCCATCACCCGCAGCGTCGCGCGAAGGGGCTCGCTCTCGGGCGATGCCTGCCGCAAATGCTGCTCGTGGAGGCGATCCAGCACGCGTGCGATCATCGCCGACGAACCAATCATGCGGATCCGTCGCTGCGTTGGTCGGAGCTGGGCAGCTTCTTCCGCCTTCTCGATCATCGCCTTGACTTGACGTTTCTGCCACTGCACCAAGGCGATCGAAAAAACCAGCAGCAAGCCAAAGAGAATCCACCTGCCGCTGGGGCTGCTTTCGTCGAGCAGCTTCACGCCCCCCATGATGCCAAGGAGTGCCGCGACAAACACTACCCATCGAAGCGAGCGCATCACCGATGGCATGCCATCCCCAAGCCGGCCATCGTCTACCTGAAGTTCTACCTCATCGCCCAGTCCCGCGCGAGCCAGTGTCTTCTCAAGATCGACTCGCTCCTGTGCCATGGAAGACGAAGTCTATGCATCGACTTGTCTTTCCCCTCGACACCTCGACACCTCGAAACCTCGACACCTCTCCACCTCTACTCGACCAACCGATCCACCGGCAGCTGCGGTGCCTCCACATGGCTCAGCGCCGCACTCAGCAGCGCGCCCCACACCCGCGCCTCCTGCTCCAAGTCTCGCCAAAGCAGCGAGCCCGCCCGCACATACACCACCCGCTCCTCGATTCTCGACCCATCGCGCACCCGCAGTGCATCCTCCACCCGCGCCGCACCCTTGCGAATATCCACCACAATCGTCGCCCGCTCGAGCGCATACTGCCGGCACGTCGTCTCCGCCTTGCCACCACGCCCGAGCCCAAAGGGCACGAACGTCATCACATCCAGCCTGCGCGGCACGATCCGCAAAAACGTCGGCGCAAGCCACTCTGCCGCCGCGATGCCCAGCGCCCCAACCACCGCAATCTCCAGCAGCCCAAAGTCACTCCGCGGCAGGTTCAGCGCATGCCCCGTCTTCTTGAGCCCCCACACCAGCAACCCCGCCATCGCAAACAGCACCATCCGCTTCCACCACGGCACCGCGAGCTTCGTCGCCGAGTCCACCTCGTTGCCGCCGTTCGCCTTCGGAAAGCTCGCCGCTGCCCCGGGCCTCACGATCACCGGCTCAAACCGCTGCCGCGCCGACACGTGCGCCATCACCCGCGCGATGTCCGCAGGCTTGCCAATCACCCGCAGCCGCGCGTGCACATTCCCCACCTGCGGCACGTCCATCTCGCCCACGTTCGCAAGCTGTGGCCCGCGACCACGCCCCAGCGATCGCACCCTCGCGACAAACTGCGCACCCAGTGACACCACGAGCCACCCGCTCACCGCGATCACCATGAGCGCCGGCACAAGCCACCACCCGGGCAGCCCTCTCGCGAAGCCAGTCAGCATCCCCAGGTTGCTCACCGCAAACAGCAGCAGCGTCACGACCACGCCCCACATGAGCAGCACCCGATAGCTCGACACACCATCCGGCACCGCGCTCGAAGCCCGGGCGAAGTCGATGCCGTAGTGGGGGGGTTGGGGCGTGATCGCAGACGCGTCCGCAGGCATGCCACGGCATTCTCCAAAGGCGGCATTGTGTTACAGGGCACCGAATCCGCAGGCATCCGCCCTGCCGCTCGTTTCGATACCCAAGCACCGGACTCACCCCTCCGTCTCAGCGGGGCTCCCAACGAGCCCCCACTCGAAGACCGTGCCCACTTGACCCCCGCCCGCACCCCTCCTAACTTTCCCTCCCAGGCTTGCCGATACGGCTCGTCTCGGTCCAACTCGCGGGCGTAGCTCAGTGGTAGAGCGCTACCTTGCCAAGGTAGAAGTCGAGGGTTCAAGTCCCTTCGCCCGCTTTTCAAAGTTCCCTCCCCCAACTAGCCCTGCCTTCCGCCTCACAATCAGCGGAAGGTTTTTTTACGCCCCGTTCTTTCTGCTCCCTGCTCCCCGCTCCCCGCTCCCCTCATGCCCTCTCGCGAACACAACCTTGGTGTCGCCGCCGAACGAACCGTCGTCGCGGCTGTCCGTCTGCCCAGCGCCATCTACGACGAAGCCGACCCGTTTGGCGAGCTCCGCAGCCTCGCTGAGCAGGCGGGCGCTGTCGTCGTGGGCGAGCTGCAGCAACGCCTCGAGCTTCCCATCGCCGCGACCTTCATGGGCAAGGGCAAGCTCGAAGAGCTGAAGAACCTCTGCGAAGAGCTGCAAGCAACCACGATCATCTTCGATCACGACCTTTCGCCTCGCCAGATCGGCAACATCGAGAAGGTCACGCTCCGCAAAGTACTCGATCGCAGCGAGCTCATCCTCGACATCTTCGCCAGCCGCGCCACCACCACCGAAGCCAAGCTGCAAGTCGAGCTCGCCCAGCTCGAATACACCTACCCGCGCCTCAAGGCGATGTGGAACCACCTGGAACGCATGAAGGGCGGCGTCGGCACGCGCGGCCCGGGCGAGATGCAGATCGAGATCGACCGCCGCCTCGTGAACGACCGCAAGGTCGCGCTCCGGCGCGAGCTCGAGGGCATCCAGGCCCGCCGCCGGCGCGAGGTGCAGGCCCGCAAGCGCGAGCACTTCACCGTCGGCATCGTGGGCTACACGAACGCTGGCAAGAGCACGCTCTTCAACACCCTGACCGCAGGCGGCGCATACGCCGACGACCGCGTCTTTGCGACGCTCATGACGCGCACGCGCGAGTGGAGCCTGGGCGAGGGCGTGAAGGTGATGCTCAGCGACACCGTGGGCTTCGTGCGCGACATCCCCACGCACCTGGTCGCGAGCTTCAAGGCCACGCTCGAAGAGGCAACCCACGCCGACCTGCTGCTCGTCGTGCTCGACGTGAGCGACCCCGCCGCCGAGCTGCACTACGCCACCGTCATGCGCGTGCTCGACGAGCTCTTCGAAGAGGTCCGCAAGAGCGAGCACGCCGATGCCGACACGGGCGAGCCCTGGACGCCCCCGCAGCGCCTGCTGCTGCTGAACAAGGTCGATCGCCTACGCGACAACCGCGACCTGCTCGTGTGGCAACGCAAGGCCAGCATCGCCCTGCCCATCTGCGCCAAGGGGGACAACCTCGTGCAAGGCGAGGCCCGCACCGGGCTCGCGCAGCTCACCTCCGTCGTGCGCGACGTCTCACGAGGCGAACGCCAAGAGATGTTCATCACCATGCCCCTCGCCGACGCGAAGGCCATCAGCCTGCTCGAGCGACAAGCAACCGTCCTCAGCCGCACCTACAGCAGCGACAACTCACCCACCCCCTGCGTGCGCTTTCACGCCCGCATCGGCGTGCGCCAACTCGCCGCCCTGCAAAGCGCCTGCCCCGCCCTGCTTGCAACAACGCCCCAAGGCAAAGCCATCGCGCTCCCCCGCATCAACGCCGACGCACCCAAGCCCCGCTGGGGTTCGTAAGCGAAGCCGACCAACCCCCGAATGCCGAATCCCGAGTTCCGAATGCCGTTTCGGAGCTACTCCCCAACCACCCTCTTCAACTCTACAACTGTCCCCGCCCCCGCTACCTCTTCATACCCCTCCATCCCCCGCATCGTCCGCACCAGCGTCGCCATGTCCGCTCGCAGCGGAGCCTGAAACGTCATCCGCGTGCCGCTCATCGGGTGCTCAAAGCTCAGCATGCACGCGTGCAGCATCTGCC
>JAIYDA010000103.1 GCA_027487735.1 Planctomycetaceae bacterium
GGTCGTGCTTCCGGTCGTGCGTGCAGTCGCCCCGCTCCCAACGCCCTCGCTCGACGCACGCAGCCACTGCCACTGCGCCCGCAGCCCATCCTCAAAGCGCGTGCGGGGTTGATACCCAAGCTCGCCCTGCGCCCTGGAGATATCCGCGCACGTCCGCTCCACGTCTCCCGCCTGCATGGGCTTCTGCTCGATGCTCGCGGGCTTGCCCACCACCTGCGCCACGCCCGCGATCATCTCACGCAGCGTGACGGGCATGTTGTTCCCCAGGTTCCACACCCTGCACCCAAACTGCGGCGTGCGCGCATAGGCCCCCAGCACGCCCGACACCGTGTCGTCGACAAACGTGTAGTCGCGTGCCGTGCTGCCATCGCCAAACATCTCGATGACCTGCCCGCTGGCAATGCGCCGCATGAACCCCATGATCGCAAGGTCGGGCCTTTGCCTGGGCCCAAACACCGTGAAGAATCGCAGCAGCCCGATGGGCAGCCCGGTGGTTGCATGGTGCGCGAACGCAAGCAGCTCCGTCGCTCGCTTGCTCGCGGCGTAGGGGCTGATGGGGCGATTGACGTCCATCTCTTCATGAAACGCCCCGCCCGTGCCCGGGTTGCCATACACGCTGCTGCTGCTTGCCACCACCACGCGCGTGCACCCGCTGCGAGTTGCCTCGTGCAGCACCACGGCTGTGCCCGTGGCGTTCGCATGCAGATACCCCGCAGGGTCGGCAATGCTGGGGCGCACGCCCGCCTTGCCCGCCAGGTGCAGCACGCCGTGCGGTCGCACGCGCGCGAACAGCGCCCGCATCTCGCCCGCGTTGCAGATGTCCGCCTCCACGAGCTCATGCAGCGCGGGGTGGGCGCTCGCCGTCGCCTCGCGCCAGTTGCGCAGCTTGTCCTCGCGCGAATAAAACCGATCAAAGTTGTCGACGCCCACGACCCGCACGCCCCGCGCCAGCAAGGCCTGGGTCACGTGGCTCGCGATGAACCCCGCCGCGCCCGTGACGAGCAGGCACGCGCCCGTCGCTGCCAAGCCTTGCAGCACGCCCTCGGGGTTCGTCACTTTGGGTTCGATCATGAGTTTCGATCTTGTGCTTCGATTCGCTCGCTTCGGTCATTTGGCGCTGCTGCGCCGCAGCCGCTCAATCCGCATACTCCACCACGATGTCCGCCTCATCCCGCAGAATCGCCCGCAGCAGTGTCTGCAGCTGCGCCTTGGTCATCTCCTCCACCCGCGCCTGCTCCTTGGGGCCCAGCTCGAGCTGGTTGGCAGCTTGCGACGCTTGCAGCCGCAGTTTATCCAAAAACGCCTCTTCACCAAATCGTAGCAAACTCCGCGTCACCGTCGCCCGCTCGTCCTTCGTGATTGGCTCCGCCGCCAGCCGCGTCGGTCGCGGCACCCGCACCACGACGATGGGCCTTGTCGTTTGCACGCCCGATAGCCCGGGTGTTTGCACCCGCACCCACGTCGCATCCATCGCGCTCAGGTCCAGCCCAAAGCTCAGCCGCACAGGCAGCTCAACCGCCGCCTCAACATCAGGCCGAAACGAGCTGCGGTCGGCCTCCTTCAGCCTCACCACGTCCGTCACCTCGATGGTGACGAGCTTGAGCACCCGTGCCGCCCGCGCCACCGCATCGGGAGAGATCGTCCGCAGCGCGAGGGCTTGCTGAGCAAACTTCCGTTCCGCCCGCGCCGCGTACATCACGCTGCCAATCACCACCACCAGCGACAGCACCGCCAGCGCGACCCCAAGCCGCAGCACGCCACGCGAGGATGGTGCAAGCTCATCGACCGCCATCCGCCGGTGTATCGACCAGACGCCCCGCCCCCCTAGACTTCCCGGGTGGTCGCTGCTGAGCGCATCGCGCGCAGCGGCAAACACTCTGGGTGCATCGCCCGTCGCCGGTTCGTTCGCGCGCGTGCCGCAAGCACACCGAACGTCTGCCGATCGCGGGCGCATCGCTCGCGATTTTCGACGCCCGCCTTGGCAGTGCAACTCTGATCCTTCGACGAAGCTCGCCCCTATTCTGGCAACCTGATCTGGCAACCTGATATGGCACACTCCACCACCCTGCGTTCATTCACGCTCGCCTCTGTCCTCCTCGCGGTCGGTGCACCCGCCGCGCTGGGGCAGGTTGCCACGCCCCCGCCCGCCGAAGTGAAGGACCCAAGCAAGGAGTTCACACCTCCCCCCGCCGTCGAGGTGCCCGTGCAGCCCGCGCAGGTTGAGGTCCGCCCCGCGGCCCGCCCCCGCGCCGAGCCGCCGAAGATGCCCACCGACGTGGACTACAACGCGCTCATCAAGCGCGATGCCGAAGGCAAGCTGATCGCCCTCACCGAGCCCGTGCACATCGCCGCGATGCGCGTGAACACCAAGCTCCCCGCGGGCTTTGTCGATTCGCTGGCCGAGTATCTCGACGACCGCCGCGTGCGCATCAGCCACCTGCTGGTTGCCAACCTCGACATCGTCGAGCAGATCGACCAGGGCATCTTCGAGCAGCCCGCGCGCGAGGACAAGGAGTCGATCAACAAGCTGATGAACACGCTGCGCCCCATCGTGCAGCCCCCCGCGCCCCGCAGCATCACCGAAGAGCTGCGCGACCGCAAGATGATGGAGCAGACCCAGTGGCTGGTGAACAACCAGATCGTCCGCAACTACACGCTGGCGGGCGGGCCCGCGATTGATCGCAACGCACCGAAGGAAGCGCAGGGCGACGCCGCCTGGCGCGCCATCCTGCAGCTCTACAAGTCGATGACCGACGAGTACACCTTCCTCGCCAAGCAGGCCCACGAGGCCATCGCGACCAAGGGCGACAGCGTCTTCACCGCTGAGCTCGTCAAGGCCGTCACAGACAAGGGCCTGACCGAGGCCAACCTCACGCTCGCGCGTGAGCACGTGACCAAGGCCGTGAGCGCTGGCGTTGGCACGCAAGCCTACAACGACGCCATGAAGGCCTTCCGCGAGGCCACCACGCTCGACCAGCGCAAGCTCGTCTACGAAGCCGCTTTGAAGGTGAAGTAAGCCCAACTCATGCGCGGCGCCATCATCTGCGATATCGACGGCTGCCTCGGCAGCGAGGACACCGCGCCGCTCGACGTCGCTGCGCTCGCGCGCGTTGCTGCCTGGAATGTGCGCGCTCAGACTATGGGCGACTTGCCCGTGCTCACGCTTTGCACAGGCAGGCCCCAGCCCTACGCCGAGGCGATCTGCCGCCTGGTTGGCAACACCACCCTGCCCATCATCTGCGAGATGGGCGTGTGGCTGTATGACCCGCGCACGAACGCCTACGCGATGGACGAGGCCATCCGCAGCGAGCACCTGGATGCCATCGCCGCCTGCCAGCGCTGGGTGCGCACCGAGCTTGCGCCCAAAGGCGTGGTGATGCAGCCCGGCAAGGTCGCGAGCATCAGCCTGTGGCACAAGAGCACGCCCACCTTGCTCGCGATGCGCGACAGCGTGCGCGAGCGCACGCAGCGCGAGGGCTGGCCCCTTCGCGTGAGCAACACCGTCGCGTGGATCAACCTCGACCTTGCCCACGTGAGCAAGGGCACAGGCATCGACCGCATGCTCGCTCAGTGCGTGAGCGAGGGCCGCCCCCTCGCACGCCACGAACTCTGGGGCATAGGCGACACGATGGGCGACCTCGCCATCCGCGAGCGCGTGCACTGGTTTGGCGTGCCCTCCAACGCCGACCCGCAGCTCAAACCCCACGCCGATGCCATCGCGACATTGCCCCACGCCGCGGGTGTCGTTCAGCTCCTCGCGGGCCTGGGCTTCGCGCAGGCGTAGACGGAGAACGAGTGGTCGGGTGGTTCGGTTTTCAGCACAGAGACACAGAGACACTGAGCAAGATGAGAAGAAGGAGGGATGAAGGGAACGATGGAAGAAGGGAACGAGGGAAGGAGTGCGACCTTGGCGGGACAGCGCTGTTATCCGCCGATCAACGCATGCATGCGTTGCACTCTCTCTTTGCATCCGCTCTCCTTTCCACCCCTGCTTCTTCTCTCACCTCTTCTCATCTTGCTCTGCGTCTCTGTGTCTCTGTGGTGAAACCGAATCACCCAGCGTCCCCGCCCCCGCCACGCTCACTCCGCCTGCCCGCGCTGCCCCTGCGTTCGCTGCGCGCGCGCCCGCTCCAGGGCTTCGCCGAGCTGTTTCTCGAGCCCTGCCTCGCTCGGCCTGTAGTAGCGTTTCTCGACGCCCAGATAGTCCTGCGTGCCCACCATCCCCAGCCGCTCGTCTCGCGCACCATCCTCGTGCGAGTAGCGATATCGATCGCCCGCTGCGCTCCCCGCGCTCAGCGTCGTCGCCTTGCGCACGTTGCCATCCTTGATGTGCATGGGCACCGGAATCGTCCGGCCCTCCGCCACATCGCGCATCGCCTCGTCGATTGCTACATAGCTCGCGTTGCTTTTGGGTGCGAGTGCCAGGTATGCCACGCACTGCCCGAGCGTGATGCGGGCCTCGGGCATGCCGATGCGCTCCACCACGTCAAACGCCGCGCTCGCAACCAGCAGCGCGCGCGGGTCGGCGTTGCCAATGTCCTCGCTCGCAAGGATCACGAGCCGACGGGCCACAAACCTCGGGTCTTCGCCCGCGTGCAGCATGCTCGCAAGCCAGTACATCGCGGCGTCGGGATCGCTGCCGCGAATGCTCTTGATGAGTGCGCTGGCATGGTCGTAGTGCCCGTCGCCCGTCGCGTCATACACCACAGCCTTCTGCTGGATGCTGTCCTCCGCCACCGTCCGCGTGACATGCAGCGTGCCGCTGCCCTCCGCCCGCAGGCTCTCGACCGCGACCTCGAGCGCGGTGAGGGCCCGTCGCGCGTCACCATCGCTCTTGGTCGCCCACACCGCGAGCGCGTCCTCGTCCACGCATGCGCCAAGCCCGCCATACCCGCGCTCCGCATCCGCCAGCGCACGCCGCAAGACAGACACCACCTGCGTTTCACTCAGGGGCTCCAGCCGAAACAGTGTGCTCCTGCTCACGAGCGCGCTATTCACGGCAAACAGCGGGTTCTCCGTCGTCGCGCCGATGAGCGTGACGAGTCCCTGCTCGACATCGCTCAGCAGCACGTCCTGCTGGCTCTTGGTAAAGCGGTGGATCTCATCGAGGAACAGGATCGTCCGCTTGCCCTCCAGCTCCAGGCGCTTCGCAGCTTCCTCCGCGATGTCGCGAATCCGCTTCACGCCAACGCTCGCCGCGTTCTCGCGTACAAACGCGCGCCGCGTCTGCCGCGCCACCAGCTCTGCGAGCGTCGTCTTGCCCGTGCCGGGCGGGCCATGAAAGATCATGCTCGTGACGGTGCCCGCCTGCAACATGCGTCGCAGCAGCTTGCCCGGGCCCAGGATGTGCTCTTGCCCCTCCAGCTCGTCGAGCGTGCGCGGCCTCATCCGCACCGCAAGCGGCTGCACCCGTTGGCGGTTCTGCTCGCGTTTGGCGGCCCAGAGGTCAGACATCAGTGGAGCGTAGGAGAACGCATCAGGATGGACGCCGAAGGAGCGGGGAGAACCCAGCCTGGGCAAAGTGAGCGTCGTACGTGAGAGCATCGCGGCACCGCCGCTCTCGCATGACCGCGAACGAGTAGCAGTCGGTCAGAGACCACGCCTTGTCGTGCATCGAAGCGTGCATGCGTTCGAGCTGGCGCCACTCGCGCAGCGTCGGGTGGCACAGTTCGGGCGGAGTCTGATCGCGGAGCACGGCGAGCAACTCGTGCGCGCGCCCGCGAAGTGCTGGGCGCGACACCTCGGTCAAAAACTCACCCAGCACGAGCGTGGACGTGAGCGTTCTGCCCGAGAGGAAGTGCGTGCACGCCACGGCACGCTCGTGCAGCGCGTCGCGAGGATCGCAGAGTGCAATGAGAAATGACGTATCGATGAACACCATGGGCAACTACCGCAGGGCTTTGCGCGTTGTCTTCGCCGTCTTTGAGGCCTTGACGGATTTGGTGGTTGCACGCCGCACCTTGCCCCTCGCCTTGGGCAGTGCATAGAGATAGTGATCCACCTCGCTCGCAAAGTCCTTGGGCCATGGCCCCGGTACTCGCCCTTTGGCGAGGAAAGCCTCGAGCGCGCTGGGCTGACCTTCCTGAGCCCCCTGCGGTGAGGAACCTTGCTTCCGCCGCTCGCGTCGGCCAGCAGCCTTTGCTCCAGACTGCCGAGTCAGCACGATGGTGCACCGCGCGTCGCGCGGCAGGCTCACGGGCTCTTCCGGGACGAACACTTTGCCGTCGAAGATGGCCCGGATGCTCAGCATGGCGGCTTCTCTTGCAAAGAGGATATGCGGCGTGCCGCTGACGCTACGCGCTCGCCTCAGTCCTTATACCGCGTGAGCAGCTCCAGCACGCGCGGCTGGTTCTTCTCAATCTGCAAGCTGCGACGCAGGGCACGCATCGCCTCGTTGTGCGCCACCGTGTCCTGCTGCCCGCTCTGCAGCCAGCGCTGCAGCAGCGTCACGCCCACGCCGTTGTGGGCCGGAAAGTGGTTCCCATCCAGCTCGACGGACCGCACAAACGCTTCCAGGGCCTGGTCAAACTGCCCCTGGCGAAACAGCCCCGAGCCCAGCCGCTCATACGCCGTCGCGCTGGGCTCCAGCTTCACGACCTCGTCGAGCGTCGACACCATCTCGTCATACTGACGCAGACGGTTGTAGCTGTCCGCCATGTTCAGCAGCAGCTTGGGCGAGAGCTGCATCAGCTCGCTCGCCTGGTTCCACTCGGTGATCGCCTCTTCATGCCGCCCCAGCGCCGCATACACCGCGCCCAGGTTCGTTCGTGCGTTGCCATCCTCGGGGCGCAGCTCCACGGCCTTCTGCGCAAAGGGCAGGGCCTCGCGAGCCTCCTCCACCTGCAAGTAGGCCGTGCCCAGGTTCAGGTTCGCGCCAAAGTCCACCGGGTTCAGCTCCAGGGCCTTGTTGTACGCGCGGATCGACTCGTCATACCGCGTCAGCTCCTGCAGCACCAGCCCGTGCATGAACTGAGCCTCGAAGTTGCTCGGCTCCAGCGTGGCAGCCCGAGCAAAGTTCTTCTCCGCCGCGGGCAGATTCTCCAGCTTGTAGTGGGCGTTGCCCGCGCCGATGTACGCCGGGGCAAACAGCGGGTTGTCCGCGATGGCCTTCTCAAACTGCACGAGCGCTTCCTTCAGCAGCCCCTCTTCCGCCAGCGCCGCACCGATGCGCGTCGCGTCGTCCGCCGTCACCGGCGCCTGCACAGCCTGCACCTGCTGCATCGTGTTCTTCGCCTGCTCGCGCGCCTGCGCCACTTCAGCGCTCACTGGCTTGGCCCGCTGCCCGTCGAGAGCCTGACACCCCGCAAGCATGCTCCCCGCGACCAAGGCGAGGGCAGCCACGCGCGACGCGAGCCGGGGGGTGTCTGACATCTTCTGCTGCGCTGCGTTCATGTCGAGCATTCCTGTTCGTGAGTTTGCCGCCTGCCGTCCCATCCTGCCCCACACCACACCCCGCTCCCGGCAACTCAGCATCGGCTCGCGCTGCCCGGGAGTTTGGTCCGTTTTTATCCTACACCCCCCTTTCAGTCCTTTGGCGGGCGGCGATTGTTCGCATCCGCCCCTCTCTCCGCAGCCCCCGCAGGGCCGGACGCATCAAGTATTCCGCGCAATCGTTGCAGGTTCGTCCAGTCTGCCCGATCCGTCGTCGCCATGCCCCGGGCTTCCTTCGCGTCCTCCTTGGGCGTCTCCAAAATCATGGGCACAGGCAAGCTCGCAAACCGCGCAAGCACAGCCGCAAATCCCGACGTCGCAAGGGCCTGCGCGGTCGGGGTCTGCACGATAGCCGGGCTCCCCTTCGCTGGTGGCATCGCCCCGCGCCCGCCCACACACCCCATCCCGATATGGTCATGGCGATCAAGGTGGCTCCCCAGCCCGCCCTTGCTGTCGTTGAGGTGCCACACGCGCACGTGCTGCAAACCGCACAGCTCATCAAACCGCGCAAGGCTTGCGCGGGCTGCCTGCACGCTGCTCATGTCGTGCCCCGCCGCGTGCAGGTGGCAGGTGTCGAGGCAGAACCCCACGAGGTGCCCCGGCACGCCCAGAGCCAGAATCTGCGACCGCAGCTCGCGCAGGTCTTCAAAGGGTCCGCCCAGGTTGCTGCCGCTGCCCGCGGTGCCCTCCAGGCACATGCACGTGCGAAACCCGGGCAAATCCTTGTGCAGGCGTGCATAGGCCCGCGCGATGCGTCCGAGCCCTTCCTCGCGCGTGCTCGTCGTGAATGCGCCGGGGTGATGCACCAAGAACGCGATGTTCAGCTTCTCGCACCGCTCGATCTCCACCCGCATGAGCGCGATGGACTTCTCCCAAAGCTCGTCGTTGGGCGATGCAAGATTAATGAGATAGCTCGCATGGCTCACCACCCGCCCGCGACCCGTCGGGCCGCCCGCGTCCCAGCCCCAGGCACGCAGCGTGTCGCACCACTCCCGAGCGACGCCCTCGTCGAGGGGCGTGGGCTTCCACTGCTGCTGGTTTTTGGTGAACACCTGCACCGTGCTGAGCCCCAAGCTCTGCGCCTCGTGCAACGCGTGCACCATGCTGCCCGCGATCGAGAGGTGGCTGCCAAACCAGGGTGGCCCGGCGGGCGCACCGGCCGCGAGGGCAGGCGGTGGGGGGGTTGCGGCGGCGTGCGCAGGCGCTGCGTGCGCGGACCGAGGCACGCGGGCGCGAGGTGGCTTCGGCGCTTTCGTGGCGGCTTGCAATCCGGCTTGCTTCGCCGCGCTCGGGCGGGCCTTCTTCGCGATGCGCTTGGGCATGGGCGGACGATATGGCATCGTGCCGGTGAAGTGGGCGCGCGATTGATGCAGGATTGGAACGAGCGGATGCAACGCCCACTTCGCGGCGGGCGCGGGGCGAGTGCTCGGTGCAGCTCGCCGCGAAGTCGGCCGCGAGAGCTTTGGATCGATTGCGAGCTCAGGGCTTTCGCCGACTTCACGGGCACAACGTGCGGCACTTTTCCCTTCTTCCCTTCTTCCCTTCTTCCCTTCCTTTCTCCCCCTCTACCTTTCCCCATGGACCGCTACGAACAGTTCCAAGCCTACCGCACGAAAATGAACGCCCGCATCATCGGCGAGGACCACGAGCGGGGCACCCACACCCCGGGCGGCCCGCCTCGCGCGGGGGCGAGCATCGTGATGAAGCGGTTCTTCCGCCTCGACGGCCAGACCTACGAGCCCGGCGCCCTTGACGCCAAGACCAAGGAGCTGCTGGGCCTGGTCGCGAGTGCCGTGCTGCGATGCGACGACTGCATCGCCTATCACATCGACCAGTGCGTGAAGGCGGGCTGCACCGACGAAGAAGTGTTTGAGTGCCTCGACGTCGCCCTCATCGTGGGCGGTTCCATCGTCATCCCCCACCTCCGCCGCGGCGTGGAGTTTTTAGATCTTGCGCGCCAGCACGTGGGGAAGTAAGGGGGGAGAGGCATTCGGGATTCGCCATTCGGCATTCGTGGAGGGAGCGAGAACAGCGCTCAGCCCCTTCGCACCCGCCGAATGCCGAATCCCGAATCCCGAATGCCGAATGCCTCGCTCTTCAATCAAACTTAAACACACCCTTGCGATACCCATAGAGGTATGCCACGACGGTGGTGAAGAGGAAGAACAGGATGCGTGCGAGCCACAAAAAGGCCTCGTCGCTGCGGGGCGCAAGGTTCGGGAACGTGATCGCCCAGGGGTACAAAAACACCACCTCAACGTCGAACACCAGGAAGACCATCGCGATGAGGTAGAACCGCACGTTGAACCGCTTGCGGGCGGTGCCGATGGGGTTCATGCCGCTCTCATAGCTCTGCCCCTTCACCTTGCCCGCCCGGCGTGGGCCGATGAGCTGGCTGAGCACGATGTTTGCCACGCCAAACCCGATCACCATCATGGCGATGAGGAACATGGGCAGATAGCTCTTGAGCTCGGTCGTCGCGAGGGTCAGCATGCGGGACGATAATAGCTGGGAGTGGGGCCCGGAGGTGCTGGGGAGAAGCCACCCAAGCGACAAGGCCCGGTGGAGGGCAAGTCAAGGCCCGCTCAGGGCCCTGTCACGCCCCGCCGCAGTCGCAAAGCCCCCAACCCACCGGCGTTCTCGCCCCTGCCACCGGCCTTGGCCGGTATTTCCCGCGTTCTTTCAAGCTGCCAAGTTGGCACCCGCACCCGGGACGGTCTACCATTCAGACCTATGGCGGGCCGCGAAAGCAGCCCGATTCATCCGGTTGCGGGCACCCTGCCTAGGGTCCCAGCTTCAGCCCGAACTTCAGCCCGGCAGCAGAAGGACCACATCGCATGGCTCTTACGGCACCCCCGAGCAAACTTCCTTGGAACAACCGCTTCCGCATGCCCACCGATGCGGAGTTGCTCAGCGCGTTTCAGGCTCCCACCCTGGGATACCTCAAGCACGCACGCGAGCGCTTCAAGGCCGGGCCCAGCATGCTCGAGATGATCTGCTGGCACGGCACCTGGAAGTGGACATTCGCGTACCGCAGCATCGCCCTCATGCAGTGCCAATGGGCATACATCCTGCCCGACCCCGCGAAGGCCCAGATCTGCGTGCCCGTGCTCGAAGCCAGCCTCGCCGACCTGCCCGCCAAGAAGGTGAGCAAGGCGATGCGGGAGCTGATCGTGAAGTCCCCGCTGATCGACGGCACGTATTGGGTGACGTGGGATCTGACGAGCAAGGGCGTGGTGGATGAGGCGTGCACGCTGGCGATGGCGAGGATGGGCGAGATGGCTGGGGCCCGCTGAGTCCCGGTTGGGGCCCGGTTGGGGCCGGGCGAAGACGTGCAACGCCGATGCAGAAACGAGCAAGCCCAGGATGGCGTGCCCGGGCTTTGTCAGAGGACAATCGACCGCGGGTTCGATCCGCTTACTAGCAGCTCCCACCCGCCAGCACACGCAGGAAGGTGATGAGGTCGTTGTCGTCGGGGAAGAGGCCATCGTTGTTAAAATCGATGTCGTTGCAGTTGGGGTCGTTGGTGCAGGGGCCGCCAGCGAGGACTGCGAGGAGGTCGACGAGGTCTTGGTCTTCTGGGAAGAGTGTGTTGTTGTTGAAGTCGATGGAGTCGCACACTGGACCCGCCGCGATAACGCGGGCTTGCACGCGCTGGGGCAGATAGTCCAGCGTCCACTGCACGCCGGGTGGGTTGTTGCTGAGGATGATGTTTGAGAATGTTCCTGTGCGGGTGCCGGTTGCGGATACCAACACGATGGTGTCTCCAACGCTTGGTGCGTAGGTTTGCGCAAGCGTGACCTCAAGCACGCCGTTGAGCGATGCGTTGCCGGTAACTGAGAGCCGATCGGATTGCCCGGCGCCTGTGCCGGCGATGTCCATCTCGAGTCGGCCCGCGAGCGCGCCGGCGGCGGACTGAACGTAGTTCCCGACGATGTCCAGCGTCCCCGCTGGCGCGACTCGTCCAAAAGACGAGACTAAGCCCGTGACGGTCCCCGATCCGCGAAGGGTCGACCCGCTGTTCAGCGAAAGGCCTGATGGGGCTTCGAGGGATCCGTTCGTGCCGAGGTTCAGAACTGCCGTCGAAGTCACGACCACGTTATTGGAGTCGCGCAGCCGCACCAGATTGCCGTTGCATCGGAGAAGGCCCCCAACCTCCGTACCAAATGGTGATGCGGGATTGCCAAGATTGAGCGTGCCGGCGCTCGCATCAATGACACTCCCAGCGTCGATCAACACGTTCGCGTTGATGCTGCCAGCACCGTTAAATGTTGATGTCGGACCGAACCAAATGCGCGATCCTTGCATCGTGCGCGATGCTGATTGTGACACGTTACCCGTGAACTGGATGCCGTCGAAGCTCGGGCCCGTGAGAGGCGTGATGAAGCCGTCGTTGATAAGGTCGGCGTTGAGCACTCCGTTCCCGAGGATGTCGCCGTTGTTGGTGAGCGTGGTCGAGGGCTGGCCATTCACCGTCACGGTGCCGTTGTCGAGCTCGATCGTTGCCCCGGGCTGGTTGACTGCCCTTTGGCATCGCACCGTGATCGTTGATTGGTTGGTGGACCGCAAGCGCCCGTTGTTGTTAAAGACAAATGTGCTGCCGCCACTCGGACCAAAGCGCAACTGTGCTCCGGTAGAGCTTTGTATCAAGCTCTCGGCGATGGTGATCACTCTGCCTTCAATCGTGCCCGAGCCGCTGAGAAGTGGCCTGTTTGCGTTCTGATTCGGACGCATCGTGATCGTGCCATTGATCGTCGCATCGTTGAGTTGCATAAGACCATCAAGGCGAATGCCACCTTGATATGTGCTGTTCATCGCGGCATCGATCGTGCTGGAGTTGACGAAGACTTCGCCTGAGTCTGCTACATCGAGGACGGATATTGCAGTATCGCCCGGGGTATCGTTGACGACGACGAGCGACGCTCCATCGTTGAGCGTCAACGTCGAGATCGGGCTCCCAAAGTCTCCCCCGATCGATGCAGCGAAGGCCTTGCTATCGCTGTCGCTTCCTGTCAAGGTCGCGAAGCCAACTGATGCGGGATCAAGCCCAGGGTCGCCTACTTGCAAGAACTGAATATCGAGGTCGCCCGTCACATCAAGTGTGCCGACGCCATCGGAACCAACATAGATGTTGCCTTGTTGAGCCCTGCCGATGTTCCCGTTCACCACCGCGCTGCCCAGTCCGCCCGCGGCGACGCGCAAGGTGGCGCCGTCGTTGAATCGCATTTCTCCGTTGCTTCGCACGAGCAGCGAGCCGTTTCCGCCTGGCAGATCGCCGAGCTTGACATCGTTGTTCAGAAAATCAAACACGCCGTTGCGAACGTCCAGGTTGCCCGCGCGATTGCTGCCAATCACAATGTTGTCACAATCTACATTGAGCTGGTTGAACGTGTTGCCATCGAGGATCAAGTCGGGCACCTGACCAGTGCTTGTGGCATTGACAGTGATGTTGTCCGCACGCAGCACGACAGCGTTGGACTGCAGGGCGTTGATTCGCATCGTGCCATCGCCCAGCACGTTGATGTTGGAGTTGTTGGATCGGAACGCGCCGGCGTCCAGCGTGCCCGTCACATTGAAGGTGCCGTTGGTGTTGTCGCCATCTTCCTCCAAGATGCGACCAAGCACCGACATCTGTGCGTTCGTATTGATCGCGACATTCACGGTGGAGTTTGAGGCCGAGGTGCCCATGAGGACATCGCCTCGCACCGTGAGGTTTGATGCTCCGCTGCACGTCAGGTTGGCTGTGGTCGCATCGCGGCGGCCCAGCCAGAAGTTATCGCACGACACAGCCGCGCCGTCGAGCACTTCCAGCGTGCACACTTGGCTGATGTTTCCGAGCTCCATGACGCGCAGCCCGGTGGTCGCAGTCACATCGAGCGTCGAGCCAGATCCCGTCACACGCAGCAGCGACGGGCGATTCGGAGCGCTCGCCACGGTGCTCCCACTTCCGACTATGCAGTAGGTCGTGGTGACATCCGCCCCTGCTTCGATGGTCATGCTGCCGTTGTCGCGAACATTCAGACCGGTTTCGACGAACCCAGGCCCGACACCCAACGTCAGCGACGTGTTTGCGCCGCTCACTTCGACCACAGACGATCCTGGATAGCCCGGCGTGTATGGCACCAACAAGCTCGGGCCTGTGAACGATCCATTCGAGAACACAGCCCCCGCTCCTCCATACACACGAACTCCATTGGTGTTCGTGTGTGCTGTCGGGAAACTGAAGGTCACCGCCCCTTGCTGCACCAACAGCCAATACGTCTCAGGCACTGCCGCGCCGAAGGTCACCGTGTAGGCGAACGGAAGATTGAATCTCAGTTCGTCGGCTGCAGTGGGCACGCCGATCGGGGTCCAATTCGCCGCGGTGCCCGCAGGGCCGCTGCCGAACACATTCCAGTTCCTCACGATCTGCGCGTGCGCATTGCTAGCCATCCCGATCGATAATCCAGCAGAGGCTGCTATGCGAAGAAGAGCAGAAGATCGGCGTGTGGCGAAAGATGAACTGCGCATGCTCACGGTCCTCAGCGTCGCAAGAAAGACACTGCCGAAGGGAAGAGCGACCAGACGTCACGCCTTCGGCATATGTTCTCAAACGGAGGGCACAGTGTATCAGAAGTGGCTGTTTGCACCAACCTGCTTTGATCAACTGTGTGTGCGGACTGATAATCGCGAGGCCGCTGCGTGAAGAGAGCGTGTGCGGCTCGGTGCTTGCAACCAATCGCACCTCGCTTCAGCAGCTCCCACCCGCGAGCACACGCAGGAAGGTGATGAGGTCGTTGTCGTCGGGGAAGAGGCCATCGTTGTTAAAATCGATGTCGTTGCAGGCCGGGTCGTTGCTGCACGCCCCGCCCGCGAGCACCGCGAGGAAGTCGACGAGGTCCTGGTCATCAGGAAACAGTCCGTCGTCGTTGAAGTCGATGCTGTCGCACTGATCGACCACGAACCTGATGGGCAAGCCGTCGATCGCGAAGCATGGCCCGGTGAGCAGCGGGCGGAAGACCGCGGTGGCGCCGGGCACGGTGCCCGTGAACGTCGGCAAGAAGGTATTCGCGCCGCTGACCGTGCCAAAGCCCGGAATCGGCACAACTCCGGCGGGCAGCGAGACCCACGTGCTCTCGCCCACGCGCTGCTGCCACACCACGCTCACGTCCTTCCCGCCCAGGCGATACTCATAGGGCGAGAGCGTGAACGAACGATCCACGGGCAGCTCGATGGCCGTGAAGTTCAGCAGGCTCCCGCGAATCGCGAAGGGCTGCGGGTTGATCGTCAGCGTCACGCTGTCAATCAGCGTGTCAAACCCGCCCACAAACCCCCGCGCAGCAAAGCTCAGCGTGGCAGGGCCCTGCGGCAGCACGCCCGTCAGCGACTGCGCTTGCCACACGCCCGCGTTCGCCGCGTCGAGGATCGGGCTTGCGACGAGCTGCCATCCCTCGATGACGTCTCGCGACCGAAGAAAAACGCTGTAGGGCGACGAGTTTGCTGTGATCGCGGCGTTCTCATACCACGTGACGGTCACGAGCGCGTTGTGGGGCAGATTGAAGCTGTGGCTCACAAACGTGTCGTTGTTGCCGATGTCGGCAAACTGGCTGCCCGAGTGCGCAAGCGGCCAGATGGGCCCGACGCTGCCTCGAAACAAAAAGATGGGCGAGTCGATCGCGGCAGTGGATTGCCAAGGGGGGCAGACCGCAGCCTGAAAGCTGTTGTTCGCGATCAAAGGCGACTCGAACGACCCGTTGATGGCGAGCGGAAGGTCCACGCACTGCGCGTGCGCGGTGGATGCACCACCCCAGACCGCACCAGCCACCGCGCCGACAATCGCTGCCGACCTGCCAACTCCGAGACCCTTCACGCGAAGCAAGTTTGGACGCATGCAGACAGTCTACCGCAAGTCACGGCACGGGCAAGCCGGATTGCGTCACGATGCGCGGTTCGCGCACGCTGCCCAGGCATGCTCCGAGAAAGTCGCCGCACGTTGACCCCGGGCGAATCCAATAACCAGTGTTGGGGTGATGCGAGAGTGCGGCAACGCACCGCTCGCGAGCGCAAGAAGAAAGGCCAAGGCGCGATGCCCTGGCCTTTGCAGATCCGGTTTGCGTACGCAAGGCCCACTCAGCTATTAATCACCCTTCCCTCACTCGCCAGCGCCGCCTCATGGATGCTCTCGTGCATCGTCGGGTGCGCGTGCACCGTCGCGATGAGCTCTTCCACCGTTGCCTCCACGCGCTTCGCGAGGCTGAACTCGCCGATGAGTTCGGTCGCCGCTTCGCCCATGATGTGCGCCCCGAGAATCTCGCCCCGCGGCAGGCCCTTGAGGATCTTGCAGAAACCGTCGGTGTTCTTCGTCGCAATCGCCTTGCCCAGTGCGCTGAACGGGAACACGCCCACGTCGTAGTCCTTGCCCTTCACCTTGCCCATCGCCTTCAGCTCGCGCTCCGTGTAGCCCACGCTCGCCACCTGCGGGTGGCAATAGGTGCACCCCGGAATGATGTTGTACGGAATCGGGTGCGGCTCGTGCTTCAGCTTGCCATCATGCCACGCGATGCGCTCGGCACAAATGATGCCTTCTTCGCTCGCCTTGTGCGCCAGCCACGGCGCGCCGATGACATCGCCAATCGCATACACCCCGTGCAGGTTCGTCTTGTAGTCGCAGTGCTGCTCTTCCTTCTTGGTCGCGTCGTAGTCGGTCTTGATGTGATCCTTGAAAGTCTCGAGCCCAAGGCTCGCATCAAACAGCCCGTCATACCGTCCCTTCACGCCGATCGCAAGCAGCACCTTGTCCGCCTCCAGCACCTGCTTCTGGCTCTCGTCGGCCTTGCCATCCTTCATCGGCGCCACCGTCACCTTCACGCCGCTCGCGGTCTTCTCGATGTTCGTCACGCCCGTGCTCGTGCGAATGTCCATCCCGGCCTTCTTGTACACCTTCTCCATCGCCGCGCACACATCATCGTCCTCGACAGGCAGCATCCGCGGCATCATCTCGATGACCGTGACCTTCGTGCCGAAGCTGTGATAGAAGTACCCAAACTCAATGCCGATCGCGCCAGCGCCCACCACGATCAGGCTCTTGGGCATGCTCTGATTGAACATCGCCTCGCGCGCACCCCAGATCTTGTCCCCATCAAACCGCGCAAACGGCAGATCGCGCGCCACGCTGCCCGTCGCCACGATGCAGTGCGTGCACGTGATCGTCTCGCGCGTGTTGCCGGGCGTCGCCGGTGCGCTCGTCAGCGTGTCCTGCACCACCACATCCTGCACCGCGATCTTCACAACATCCCCAGCTGCGGGCTTCGCTCCCTTCCGCGCCGCCACGATCTTTGCATTCCCCTTGATGTGCTCGATCTTGTTCTTCCGCATCAAGAACTCAACGCCCTTGTTGAGCTTGCTCGCCACATCCCGGCTGCGACCAATCACCTTGCTCCAGTCAAACCCCACCTTCCCTTCAATCTTGATGCCCCACGCCTCCGCGTCGTGCAGTTTCTCCATCAGCTCGGCGTTGCTGAGCAGAGCCTTGCTCGGAATGCAACCCCAGTTGAGGCACACGCCCCCCAGCTTGTCGCGCTCGATGACCGCCGTCTTATACCCCAGCTGCGCCGCGCGAATCGCCGCGACATACCCACCAGGACCACCACCGATCACGACAACATCGAAATGACGATCAGCCACAGGAGAAACCCTTTCAGAGCCAGCGGGGCCCATCGACGACGACGCTGCCGCGCGCACGACGCGCAGCACCAGTTACCCGTCACCCCTTCGCATCCGGTCGTCGGCCAGAGTATAGATGCGATTGATCCAATCCGCATTCGCGCGAGCACCTCGACCAACTCCGACTGGTCCGAACGACCACCAGCCCGCACCGGGTCTCGGTTACTATTAGGCCCCCATGCCGCACGATGTCTTCATCAGCCATTCAAGCACGGACAAGCTCTTCGCCGACGCTGCTTGCCACGCGCTCGAGGCGGAGGGCATCCGCTGCTGGGTCGCACCTCGAGACGTCATGGCCGGATTGCCCTACGCGAGCCAGCTCACCAAGGCTATAGCAGACTGCAAAGTGACGCTTTTGCTGCTCTCGCACCAGTCGAATCACTCAACGATGGTGCTCCGCGAGCTCGAGATCGCTGCGGACAAGCAAAAGCCAATACTCCCTGTTCGCCTCGATAATGTCGATCCGAGCGACGAGATGCGATTCTTCGTTGGGCGAGAGCACTGGCTCGATGCCCTGACTCCGGAGCGAGAGCGCGTCCTCGCTCAGGTTGTGAGCGCGGTGCGGCGGATCCTGTCCTTCCAGGGCCGGCCCCAACCCGCGTCCGCCACAACGACGCCCGATCCAAGCACTGCGGCCAGCTCAACTTCAGCACCCGTCCCAACCCCCAGTCCGCCCGCAGGCACCGCCTCGCCCAACGCCAGCTTCACCCTGCCCATGGCACCTCTGCAACCGAGGGTTCTTGCGCAGCAGGTCCATCGCGTGCCCGAGGGCAAACCACGGAGCATCCCTTCGCCCGCTCCACGCAAGCGAAACCCGTGGGTTGTTCCGTTGTCCCTTGTTGGGCTGTTCATTCTCGTGTCCGGTTGTATCGCCAGCATCTGGATCGGTGCAACCCAGGGAAAGAAGCAGTCAGCGAGCGAGATCAGGCCAGGCGGGTCACTCCCTCCGCTTCCAGCGGACACGATCCAGAAGTTCCGCGAGGCACCAAAGGCCAGCGACCGTCCAGGTGAGCCACATCGCCTCGAGGCCGAGAAGTTCCGCTTCGGGCGAGGCGTCCGTCCCGACCTCTCCCAGGCCCTTCGCCTCTACATCCGTGCCGCCGATGCAGGCAACGAGCTTGCCATGACCCAGGCAGGCATCCTGCTCGCGCGCAACGTCGAGGGACTCCCCTTCGACCCCAATACCGCTCTCCACTACTTCCGGCAAGCTAGCCTTCGCGGCGATCTCCGCGCCAAGACCGAACTCGCCATCATGCACCATCGCGGGTTGGGCCTTCCCGCCCGCGACGACAAGGAAGCCCAGCGCCTGATCCGTCAAGCCGCAGACGGTGGCGACGGCAAGGCAATGGCAGTACTCGGTGAGTGGTATCACGCCGGAACCGCCGGCCTTTCGCTCGACTCCAACCAATCCATGGAGTGGATCGTCCGCGGCGCGTCAACTGGCGATGGGTATGCCATGGCCGTCAACTTCGCTGCGAGACTGGGTAAGCTGGAGCACTTTGTGCCGATCGCTGATGACGAGCTGCCTACGGAAATGCGAGCTTGGATGGCCGAGGTCGCCTCATCGACCGATCCCGAAGCGGCGGGCATGGTTGCCTTTTTTCAGGCGGGCATCGATCTCGACGAAGGTCGCACGACGATCGCGGCGTTTCAGCGCGTGCGCCAGCTCGCCGCTTCCGGCAGTGAAACCGCCCGGGTGCTCCTGGCCTCCGCACTCGAGAATGGCATCCTTGACACGCCGGTCGATCACACCGAAGCGCTCGATTGGTACCGCCGAGGTGCCGACGCCCGCGACCCCGACTGCCTCACAGCCCTCGGGCGGTTTCACCAGTTGGGCTTTGCTGGGCTCACGCCCGACGAGTCCGAGGCAGTCCGCTGGTATCGGCTCGCCGCAGACCTCGGCGACGCACCCGCAATGCTCGTCCTCGGCGAGTTCCACGTGCTCGGCAAGGGCGGCCTGAGCAAGAGCGAGCACGACGCTCTCCCATACCTCCAACGTGCCGCCGACATGGGTGAGCCCCTTGCGATGGGTTGGATGGGACTCTTCCATGCGGAGGGCCTCGCCAAACTCCCCGCCGACGACCGCACGGCGCTCGTTTGGTTCACCTTAGGGGCAGCCAAGCAAGACGTTGGTTCCAAGCTCTGGCTCGCCAAGTTCCACCTCGACGGTCGCGCCGGGCTCCCGAAGAATCGCGCCAAGGCCATTGAGCTCTATCGCGAGGTCGCCCTCACCGGAAACGAGGCTGCGCGCCGCGAGTTGAAGATGCTCGGCGAACCCCTCGACCCTCCATAACGGCCCGTGCTCACCACGCCAACGACCGTCCCACCATGCACCCAGCCCGCGCCGCCCAATCAAGCCGCCTCCACGTTGCGCTCGTCTCGCTGATGGGTATCGTCGCCTTCCTCGCGGGCCTCGCGGGCACCGCTTCCCTCTGGCTCGGGCTGCATGCCGGTGCCTCGCACGCCCCGCTCACGCAACACGACTTCGATGGCGGAGGCTACTCCCACCTCAGCGCGGCAGTTGCCTGCACGGGCCTGTTTGCGACCGGATGTGCATGCATATTTGTCTGCGTCGCAGGAGGCCTCTTCGCCGCCCGCCGTGCCCACGGCATGCTCGTCGTCATCGCCTGCATCGGCCTCTTCTTGCTCGCCGCCATCGCCATGGCGGGGGCTGTTGTTGGTCGATATCTCGCGTCCGTCCACACGACGAGCCACTCCACCACCAAAGCGACCGCCCCGCCAGCCAACCCGTGAGGTTGCCGCGTCGACCGACCGCGCGACGCACCGGGCTTCTGCTTCCACTCACGCCCCGCGAAACCACCGGGCTCCTCCCAGCAATCACCGCACAACGAAAGCCCTCATCAGCCCGCACCGACCACACCAGCGCGAATCTTCACACCAAACCCCCTTGCACCCCGCGCCGTCTTCTGGTACGCTGTACCTATGAACAGGGGAAC
>JAIYDA010000060.1 GCA_027487735.1 Planctomycetaceae bacterium
AATGTTGAAGAAGATCGATGACCTGCTCGGCGCAAGCGCGCCCGAGGCAGAAAAGCCGGCCGATGCCGCCGCGCCAGAGAAAAAGGCCCCTGCCGCGAGCTAATGCCGACACTATCACACTAAGTCATTTCTTCACAAGCATTTAGAAGATGGAAAGGTACTCAGAACCACCGGTTGTGCATTGCATTAGCAGAGTCTTAGCGCACGCAGGCCTTTCCTTCAGGCCTTGTGCCCCGCATCCTCGCTTGCCCGAACCTGATCGCCGCTGGCAACGCCCAATCTCGGCGTGTGCGGCGGTCCATTCGAGCACGTGGAGTGGCATGGCATGGCTCAGTTGCATGGGACAACAACTCTTCGCACCGCCAGCGTGCTGGCGATGATCCTCGGCGTAGGTGCCGCTTGGCTCAGCGGTTGCGAGCAGAAGGCACCCGCCCCGGTGGATGCACCGGCAGCCCAGGTTGCGGGCACACCCACCACAACGGGCGGTTCTGTTGGAGCCGCTTCAGGCACCCAAGGCACCACGCCAGCGACGCTGCGCGGGAGCGTTTCCATCGATGGCAGCAGCACCGTCTACCCCGTGACCGAGGCGATCGCGGAGGAGTTTCAGGCTCTGCACAACAACGTGAAGGTGACGGTGGGCGTCTCGGGCACGGGCGGAGGCTTTAAGAAGTTTGTGCGCGCGGAGATCGACATCGCCGATGCGAGCCGGCCCGTGTCAACGAGCGAGCTGGAGCAGATCAGCGCAGCGGGCATCGAGTTCATCGAGCTGCCCATCGCGTTCGACGCGCTGACGATCGTGGTGAACAAGGCGAACACTTTCGTCGATCAGCTCACGGTTGCCGAGCTCAAGATGATGTGGGAGCCAGCAGCGGAAGGCAAGATCAAGACCTGGAAGCAGATTCGAAGCACCTGGCCCGACGAGCCGTTCATTCTGTTCGGCGCGGGGAGCGACAGCGGCACGTTTGACTACTTCACTGAGGCAGTCACGGGCAAGGCGAAGGCAAGCCGCACCGACTATACCGCGAGCGAAAACGACAACACGCTCGTGCAGGGCGTGAGCGGCAACAAGAACGCGCTGGGCTACTTCGGATACGCGTACTACTCGCGCAACAAGGACAAGCTCCGCAGCGTGCCCATCGTGAATCTGCAGGGTCAGGCGGTCGCACCAAGCGAGGCGACGGTCATCGACGGCAGCTACAACCCGCTGTCGCGTCCGGTGTTCATCTACATCAGCACCAAGAGCTTGAACGAGAAGCCCCAGGTTCGGGCCTTCGTCGAGTTCCTGCTGACTGCGGGGCCCAAGCTCGTGCGCGAGGTGCAGTACATCCCGCTGCCCGACAGCGCATACGCGGCGGGCCTTGCTCGCCTGAAGGCGATGCAAACGGGCACGGCTTTCGCTGGGCACAGCGAGACGGGCCTGCACGTTGATGAGCTGTTCAAGCGACCTCTCGTGACGCAGGGCAAGCCCAAGCCTGGCGAGGCACCGACCGCCACGCCAACCCCAACCCCAACTCCGACACCGGCACCAGCTCCCACGCCCAGCAAGAGCGGCGGCTAAGGTCGCGCGGGCGTTCGCTCGCGATGGACGGTGAGCGTTGTTTTCTCTCGCGGGATTGTCCTTGGCGTGTGAACCCTTGTATGACGCAGCACTCGCAAGGTCGGCAGCCCTCGAACGATCCGTCGCCTGCCTCCACGGGCGACGCAGGGGCAACGCAGCCCAAGAGCCAGTCCCCGCCCCCGGCGTTTGCTGGCCGGGTCGCGGTGTCTGCTGGTCGGCGAGCGTTTGAGCGCATTGTCGAGTCGGGCATGTTCCTCGCTGCGGTGAGCAGCGTTGTCCTCACGGTCGGCATCGTCGCGATGCTGCTGTGGGAGTCCATCGGGTTCTTTCGCGAGGTCAGCCTGGGTGAGTTTTTGACTGGCACGCGCTGGGCCCCCACCTTCGAGCCCTCGAGCTACGGCATCCTTCCGCTGCTGTGCGGCACGCTGCTGACGTCTGCCGTTGGGCTCACGGTCGCTGGGCTGGTGGGCACGACGCTGGCGGTGTGGCTGAGTGAGTACGCCAGCTACCGCGTGCGCGAGACGCTCAAGCCCATTCTCGAGCTGCTTGCGGCGGTGCCCACGGTGGTGTATGGATACTTCGCGTTGCTGTTTGTCACACCTTTGCTGCAGTTGGTCATGCCCAACCTGCCGGGCTCGACGGCTCTGAGCGCGGGGCTGGTGATTGGCATCATGATCGTGCCCTACGTGGCAAGCCTGACGGAGGACGCGCTCCGCGCCGTGCCCAACTCGCTGCGCGAGGCGAGCTTTGCGATGGGCGCAACGCGATTCCACACGGCGTGGCGCGTCGTGCTGCCCGCAGCGTTTAGCGGCGTGACGAGCGCGTTCGTGCTCGCCGTCTCTCGTGCGCTGGGTGAGACGATGATCGTGGCGATTGCCGCGGGCATGCAGCCCCGCCTGACGTTCAACCCGTTGGAGCCGGCGCAGACGATCACCGCGTTCATCGTGCAGATCACGGGTGGAGACCTGCCCCGCGGCTCGACCCCCTATCGCGCGATCTTCGCGGCGGGGCTCATGCTGCTGATGCTCACGCTGGTGTTCAACATCCTCGGGCACTGGCTGCGCAAGAAGTATCGGGAGGCCTACTAGATGTCCGCTGCAACCGCCAACCCGAAGCCCGTGGCATGGCTCAGCGATGCCGAGGCGGCTCGCCTGAAGCGGCAGCGCACGGCGGACTGGCTCTTTGCGGGGCTTGGGGCCGTGCTGCTCGTGCTCACGCTGGGCGTGCTCGTCGCGCTCATTGGCTCGCTGGCGCACGATGGTGCGCCGCGGTTTACGAAGGCCTTTCTCGAAGGAACCAACTCGCGCTTCGCGGAGCGGGCGGGCATTCGCGTGTCGCTCATTGGCACGGTGCTCGTCATGCTTGTGACAGCCGTCACGGCGGTGCCCCTGGGCGTGGCGGCGGGAGTTTATCTCGAGGAGTACGCCCGCAAGAACAGGCTCACGTCGATCATTGAGATCAACACCGCGAACCTCGCGGGCGTGCCCAGCATCATCTGGGGGCTCATCGCTCTGGGCGTGTTTGTGTATTACTTGGGCTGGGGTCGCAGCGTTCTGACTGCGGGGCTCACGCTGGGGTTGCTGGTGCTGCCCATCATCATCGTGAGCACGCGCGAGGCGATTCGTGCGGTGCCACAGGGGATTCGCGAGGCGAGCTTTGCGTGCGGCGCAACCAAACTGCAGACGGTGTGGCACCACATTCTGCCCTACTCCCTCAGCGGCGTGCTCACGGGCAGCATCATCGCGCTCTCTCGCGCGATCGGCGAGACGGCTCCGCTCATCACCATCGGCGCACTGACGTTTGTCACCACCGCACCGCCCATGCCCGGCGCTGCGATCTATGACGACAACGGCGTGCTGACGGGCCGCCACGGGCCCTTTGACTGGCTCATGAGCCAGTTCACGGTGCTGCCCATCCAGATGTATCAGTGGGTGAGCAGGCCCGAAGCCGAGTTCAAGCCCAACGCGGCGGCGGCGGGCCTGCTGCTGATCGTGCTGACCTTGGGCATGAACGCGGTCGCGATCGTGCTGCGGTATCGCCTACGAAAGAGGATTCAATGGTGAACGCATCGACACCCGCTGGCAGCGAATCTTCGCGCCCCGCTCCATCGACCCCGCAGCAGCGTCTGGATACGCTCCCTTCGATGCAGCAGCGGACAGGCAGCAACGCGCGTGGAGGGCATGACTCGGGCGGCTTGCCGAAGGGCGAGGGCAGCGCGAGCGATGCTTCGCAGTTGCCCGCACGCAAGGCTCTCGTGCAAGACCTGAACTTTTTCTACGGCAGCTTTCAGGCCCTCAAGAACATCAACCTGCCCGTGTACGACAAGCGCATCACCGCGCTCATTGGCCCCAGCGGCTGCGGCAAAAGCACGCTGCTGCGATGCTTCAACCGCATGCACGACCTTTACCGCGACAGCCGGTATGAGGGACGCATCCTGCTCTCGCCCGAGGGCGTCAACCTCATCGGCCCGGAGATGGACCCGATCGCCGCGCGCCTGCGCGTGGGCATGGTGTTTCAGAAGCCCAACCCCTTCCCCAAGAGCATCTTCGAGAACGTGGCGTATGGCCCGCGCCTGCGCGGCATGAGCAAGAAGAGCGACCTCGAAGCAGAGGTGGAGAAGGCCCTGCGCGGAGCTGCGCTCTGGGAAGAAACCAAGGACCGCCTGCAATCCAACGCCATGAAGCTGTCGGGCGGTCAGCAGCAGCGCGTGTGCATCGCGCGGGCACTTGCCACCACGCCCGAGGTCGTGCTGTTTGATGAGCCCACCAGCGCTCTCGACCCGATCGCGACGCAGCGCATCGAGGAGCTGATGCGAGAGCTCTGCGAGCGCATGACGATCGTCGTCGTGACGCACAACATGCACCAGGCAAGCCGGGTGAGCCACTTCACGGCGTTTATGTACCTGGGCGAGCTGGTGGAGTTTAACCCCACGTCCAAGGTCTTCCAGAACCCCGACAAGAAGCTGACGGAAGATTACATCACGGGACGATTTGGTTGACGAGCGCGTGGAGTTGAGTCGCGTTGGGTTGAGGGGCACGTTGGGTTGGGGCAGGCCCGGTGCGGGCCAGGGGGCAAGCCAAGAGGGTTCCGCCTGGCCCGGCTGACGTTTGCGGGCCGGTTTCTGGCCCACCAATCTCGCCCGTCAACTGGCTCGCCCGCCCCGGGGCGAGCTATCATTGGCCCCCTATGGCAAAGACACGCGAGATCAAGAAGCGCATCAAGGCTGTCGGCAACATCCGCCGCATCACCAAGACGATGCAGATGATCGCTACCAGCAAGTTCGCACGTGCCCAGCAGGCGAGCGTTGCGAGCAAGCCCTACACGCAGACGCTGTTCGAGCTCGTCTCGCAGCTTGCCAGCAGCCTGCCCAGCGAGGCAGGGGCCGAGGCAGCCCACCCGCTGCTCGCTGCCAATCGCAAGCTCACTGCGGACGCCAAGGACCTCACGCTCGTCATCACGAGCGACCGTGGCCTGTGCGGGCCCTACAACGGCTCGATCCTGCGCACCGCGATGCAGCTCTTCAAGGCGACGCCCAGCACGAAGGCGGGGCTCATCGAGGTGAGCGGCAAGAAGGGGCAGGGGTTCTTCAAGTTTGCGAACGTGCCCGTGAGCACGATGCACGCGCTGGGCGACAAGCCAACGTTCGACACCATCCGCGCGATGGCGCAGGAGTACACCCGCATGTTCCTCGCGGGCGAGGTGGCGACGGTCCGCGTCGTATCGATGAAGTACATCACCGCGGGCAAGCAGGTTCCCACCGTCATGCAGCTTCTTCCCTTTGAGCCCCCGGCGGCCAAGGCGAGCGACTCGCAGGGCGGACCCAACCAGCTGTACGAGTTTGACCCGAGCCCGCGCGAGCTGCTGGACAGCCTGCTGCCCGCCGCCGTCAACGCGCTGCTGTTCCAGGCGGTGAACGACGCGATCGTGAGCGAGCACATCGCCCGCATGGTGGCGATGAAGAGCGCAACCGACAACGCGGGCAAGGCGGGCAAGCGGCTGACGCGCGTGTACAACCGCGCTCGCCAGGCGCAGATCACGACGGAGCTGACCGAGATCATCAGCGGTGCAGCGGCCCTTGAGTAAGCGCCGGCACGCTCGCGAAGTGCGAGAGCGAACCAGCCCAACGAAACAGCCCAGCAAGCGTGCTTGCTGGGCTTTCTTGTTTTTGCTGGACTTACGAAGAGTTGGGCCTTTGCCCCAAGGCACTTCACCTCGGACACTCGCTTACGGGCCGACGGGTGCGCCTTGCTGGCTCGTGCCATCGGGCGACAGCGAGGGAGCAGGGGTCGCTGCGCCAGGCGCGAGCATGGGACCGGGCAGCTCGCCACCACGGGGCGTTGCGCCGCCGGTTTGCGAGGAGGGCTGCTGCTCGCTGGGCGGCTTGCGCAGCGTGATGGTGTGCATGATGCCCTTGGCATTCTGCACGAGCACCGTGCCCGCATCGACATTGATCGACACGATGAGCCACCCCGGCGCGGCCTCTTGGCCCGGCTTGCGGAGCTTGCCGCCCAGCACGGCACGCGCGTTGGCGTTGGCAACTTCGGGCGTCACGACGCCGCGCGTTGCCAGTCGCATCACGCTCGTCAGCTGGACGTTGGACGGAAAAGCTGGGTCTTCCGACGCCTGGGCGGACTGGCTCGCGACCGGACGCGCCTGCGTGGGGCGCTGATTCGTCGTGCGCGTCGCGCCCGTGCCGATGGGTGACTGCGCGATCGTGATGCCGCCGATGCGGTCACGTAGGGTCGCCCAATCGCTTGCGCTCATGATGTCAAAGCCGTCGGTGCTCGCGGTTGCGGGCGTGCCACCGGCTCCGGGAGGCGCTGCCACGGGCATGTCGGGCATGCCACCACGCATCGAGGGGCCCTTGCCCCCCGCAAAGTGCGACGTGAGGAAGATGCCCGAAGAAGGCAGAATAAACAGCGACACGGCGAGCGCCTGCCAGGGCAGCGAGGCGAGCTTTTGTGCAAGAGGACTGGTCATGGGCGAGGGCCTCCATCGGGCATGAGGGGGGGCGGGCCTTGGGGAATGTCAGAACCTGGACCACCGGGCCCACCTTGGCCCGCAGCGCCAGCCTTCGGGGCAAGCAGCTTCAGGTGCCAGGTCTCGAGGCTGAGCTCGACGCTCCCTTGATCCGTACCCGACGCCACGATGCGGAAGTTGCCGATGCGCGTGGCGCCGAGGTGGTGCTGGACAGCATCGACGAATCGCACGATGTTCTGATAGGTGCCCGTGGCACCGAGGCGGAATCCATGCATTTCCGCCGCGTAGCCGCTGCGCTGCAGTTCGCCCGCTGCGCCCGTGACGATCGCGCCGCGCCGGCCCTGGGGGCCCGTCGCTCCGGCGGAGAGTCCTGCGGTGGCGCTTGCACCAGCAACCGTGCGTGGGCTGCCGACCGGGTCGATGCGGTCGAGCCGCACGCCCAGCTCGTCGGCGGTTTGCACGAGCGCGTCGTAGAGCTCAGTCACGTTCTCGGCAGGCTTGGTCCACTCGGTGGCGGCATCGACGTATCTGGTCACTTGGAGCAATCGCTGCTCCGACTGCGGCTTGCCCGACACCACTTCGGCTCCGCCCGCGACCTTCCCTGTGAGCGTGGCCGTTGCCGCCTTGTCGCTCACGGCTCGGGCTTCGAGCGGACGCACGCCAAAGTACCACGCGGCACAGCACAGCAGCGTGAGGCCGACGGTCTGCGTCGCTCGCTTCTGCACCGGGATGGCGATGTTCACAGTGCCTGCGGAAAGGTGCGCCTTCGGCGCGATCTTTGGCGTACTCATGGCGTCACTCCTGGCACGGTTGCGGGCGATGGTGCGTCGAGCGAGGGGGCCTCAACGGGCATCGACGACTCGATCACGGCAGAGCTCACGCCCTCCATGCCTGCCCCAGCCTCCGCGAGGTTGTCTGCGCTCTCACCCTCGTCTGCGAGTTGCACGTCCGGAGGCAGCGGCTTCGCCGCCTTGAGCTCGACGCTCACCACGAACTCGCGCGCCCCGCGACCGCCCGACTCGATGCGGTTGGTCACGATGCGAGCCGAGACAACAAGGGGCGACTTCTCGAGGTACTGCAGCAGCGACGCAACACCATCACGCGGGCGCGGCGCATCGGGCGGCGCGCCTTGCGCTGGCGGAGGAGCGCTTGTCGCCAAGGCCCTGCCGCGCAGCGTCAGGACCGTGGCGTTCTCGCGCTCGTTGGACGCGGAGTCAAAGGAGATGTCCGCGAGTTCCAGGCCCTCGATGCCGTGCTCGCCGATCATCGCCAGCACGCCCACCCAGTCGGGAACATCGCCCAGACCATTGGTGAGCAGCGTGCGCACCTGTGTGGCCCGACCGGCGATCGTCGCAAGGTCGCGCTGCGTCTTCTCCGCGGTGACAACCTCGCTCACGCGAGACTGCAGCGCACCTGCTTGCTGACGAGCGACGCGGCTCGTCGAGAACGCCTGCCACGCCATGAAACCCAGCGCGAGCATCGCCGCGCCTGCGCCGGCTCGCATCGCAACACCGAGGCGGATGTCGTTGCGGCGAACCTCCTCGCACGCCGGCACGAGCCAGAGCTCCGAGGCATCGAGCATCGACGCGGCAACGGGCAGGTCGCCCACCATGTCCTCAGCGACGGCAGTCGCGACCGCGACGTTGGCACTCTGCAGGGGCCTCTCGAGCTGCGCGCTGAGCGTCTCGACGAAGCCCGGGATGCTCGCACCAGGACCGTCGATGATGACGTTGCTTCGGTCGAGATCGACCTCGCTCATGCCGAACCGCAGCGTCTGACGAATCTCGACGATGCAGCGCTGCAGGGCGGGCTGCATGAGCGGCAGGGCATGCTCACCCCGCAGGTTGTGCGTCGCATCGAGCACCTGATTCTCGGAGGGAATACCGACCGTGAACAGCGTTCGCGCGGCTGTCTCGCGGGTGAAGTCGTCGCCAACGTTTGCGTTCTTTGCGCTGCGGTGCAGGGCCTCGGTGAGCAGGCCATACCCAGCGTCGGTGCAGCGAGAGAAGAGCAGTTGCCCGTTCGCCCAGCCCATGAGCGTCATCGTCTGCTCGCAGACGTGCACGCGCACGACCGGCACGTTGCCCGTGCTGTCACCCGCGCGCAGGCCCTTGACGAGCAACCCGGCCCGAGCGGGAAGGATGGCATACACCCGCACGCCCACGCGCTCCATGCAGCGGGCAATGACGTCGCAGCACTCGTTGCTCTCTGCCAGCGTGAGCATGAGCGTGGACTTTGCCCCATCGCCCTTGGGCTCCTTGACGGCCGCCGGCTTGGTGTTCTCACTGGGGGCAGCCTGCTCCGAAGGCGCCTGATCGCGCGCCCGCTCGCCCTGCGCTGCGCCAGGGCGACCAGAAAAGCTGCGTACTGGGACCGCTCGCATCTGCCACCCGCCCGGCATGGGTGCAACCGTTTGCCGCAGGTTCAGCATCGCCGCGTTCTTCGCCACGCTGCCTGTTGAGGGCGCGACATAGATATCGGCGAAGGAACTTGGGCTGTGGAAGACCACCATCGCGGGCGTACCCGGGCGCACCTGCAAATCTCGCAGCAGCGAGCGCAGCGCGTCGTCCAGCGGGCGCAGCCCGGCCCGCCACAATGCGTCCAGCCCTTCACTGGGAACAAAGCGCCGGTCCGAGCGAACAAGCTCGCCGCCGCTGCACACGCCGATGCGCACGGCATTGTCGCCCAGGCTGATGATGAGTGTCTCTTTCTTGAGCACGCTGCGCCTCTCTCGTTGTCAGATCCTTGCCTCCGCCCGGCGATGGGCCGTGGCGGTTCGTTGGCTCATCGGCATCCTCGCAGCATCGCTTGCCCGCAACTGCGAACCGGAATGGGTGAGGTGGCGTCACAGACTGCGTAGACGGACCGCGTGCTACCCCCGCCCGATGCGCAAGCTACGTCCACCCGCCGCGAAGCACATGCGAGCCTGGCACCGAGAGGCTCGTGCCCTGCACCGACCACGCAGTCAGTCAGTACGATCAGTTGAAATCAAGTTCGAGCGCGACGCGACGCGTCGCCCGCGAGTGCACCCCGTCGACGCGCACCGTGCCCGCAGCACCAACGCTGGGAGAGCTGATCCACACCGTCTGCCCGCCACCCGGCAGCGTGACAACGGTGCCGTTCGGTGGGCACGCCTTGCCCAGCGACGCTTGCCGCATCGCAACCATGGAGCCGGCATCAGCCGCGAACACCGCGCGAACACCCTCCAGGCGAGCGATGTCAGCGTTCGACGACGTGGCACCAGCGCTCACCACGCCCAGCACCAGCACGTTCATCATCGCGATGATGATGACCATGAGCGCAATCACCATGCCGCGAGATCGCTTCGTTTGGACGCACTTCATGGTGCCACCATCCTTGCTCGCGGCACAGCGGCCGTCGCGAGCGTGAGACCACCCACGCGCAGCTCAACCTCAAATCGCTGCGTCGACGCAGGCGTCAGGCGCGTGTCGGTCCGCCCATCTTGTCCGATGTACCGCACCACGAACGACTCGACGCCATCCACCAGCGGAGCCCGCACGCCAGCATCGTCGTGCACAAACAGCGTGTCACCGTCAAGCTCGAGTCCGCGCCCGCTCTGGAAACGCACCGCATCGACATCGGCGGTTTGGAGGAGCATCGCGCCCGTGGTCGGGTTCACCTCTCCCTCGCGCAGCTCCCGCGTGATGCGGTCGATCGCGTAGGTGCATCGGTCAATCGTGCGGGCCGCTGCGGTCGCGCTCGCAAGCCCACTCGCAGACGTGTGCAGCAGCGGAAAGGCGAGTGCCGCGATGACCCCCACCACCATGATGGCGATGAGTGCCTCAAGCAGCGTGAAAGCCCTGGTGCGAGCGAGATGGAGCGGGGTGGTGTTCCGCATGGCGTTAGATGCCCCCCACCATCGTCGAGACGGGCACGCTGCGATCAGCACCCGACGGATCGCGGAAGTTCACCGTCACCGTGACGATGCGGTAGTTATTCTGCATCGGGTCGGCATGCACAACGCCAGTCGGATCGACGAGCCCGCCCACGCTGAGCGTCCAAGTGTGCCCCGCTGCTTCATAAGGTGCCGAAAGCAGCGCGAGGCGAGCCCGAAGCCCAGTCACCGCCGTATCGACATACGCCGTGCCATCCGCAAACGCGGGCAGGCCAAGCCCGGGCGTGCTGCTGCTCGCGTCCGCGAGCACATGCTCCAGCACTGCCTGCGCAAGCGAGGTGGCCCGCGCGATATCGAGCGAGAGCTCTCGCTGCTGCGACGCGCGATCGAGAAACGCCACACTCGCGGGCACCGCAATCGCGAGTGCGACGATGATGACGACGCACTCCACGAGCGAGAACCCGCGACGAGCCTTCGAACGCTGTTCGGCACGGTTCGTGCTCATTGCACCTCCACCGCGCCGCTCAGGCGCCGCACGACCAGGCTCGTGCCAGAGGAGAACACGAACTCGCGATCGCTTGTCCACTCGCTCGCGAATGCGCCCGCAGAGGTACGACTGTGTGGCCTGCCGTACTGATCAAACCACACCGTCTCGTCATCTGCCGCGCCTCCCAGCATGGTGCTGAGGAAGCTGCTCGCGAACGTGCTCGACGCATCGGTCGCAGCTGCGGGCGAGCCGCCCGGATCGCGAGCGCCGGTGACGCCGGCCCCTGCGGACTCAACCACCACCATCCAGATGTTGTCCTGCACGCCCGAGCCCGTGCGATTGACGAATCGCACGCCGTAGGGCCTGCCCTCCGCGCTCGCGCGGGTGCGGGCTGTGGTCAGCAGGTTCTGCACCGAGTAGATACTCGCACTCGTTTGTGCCTGCTGGGCGGACGTAAAGCTCGGCACCGCCGTTGCCGCCACGATGGCGATGATGATCACCACCAGCATGACTTCCAGCAGAGTCATCCCACGCCGCACGCGTGGGCGCTTCAGCGAGATCGAGGTTGACAGAGGGCGAGCGGTCATAACGCACCAATCACACGCAACACGCACACGCAACACGGCAACACGCACATCAGCGGTCAGAGCGAGCTTGCAGCACGCGACACACCCGCGGTATCGACGACCTGATCGCTGGAGTTCATGTACAAAATCGCCACGGGCGGGTTTGCAGCGTTGTCCACGTAGTAGTTCCAGCCCGCGCTCCCAAACACAGCCCGCGAGGCCGCCTGCGCCTGCGTTGCGGCTTGCACCACGCGCGAGTCGTTGAACGGATTGGCGGGCAAGTCCGACCCTGCGACCACGAGGTCGGGCGTCGTCAGCTGAGCAAGAGTTGGGTAGGGCGCAGTCCCCGCGAGCACCGCAGAGCTGCGGAAGGCCGCGATGCCCGCTCGATACGTCGCGAGCGAGTTCTGCGCGCTCGCCGCACGGGCGGTGGCGCTCGCCTGCGTCACGTTGGGCACGACGATGCCCGCGAGAATGCCCAGCACCACGACGACGATCAGGACCTCAAGCATGCTGAACGCACGGCGGAGAGATCGGTCCGAGCGAGCGGTGGGTTCCTTCGTCTGGATCGTCATGATGCTGTCTCCCTCTGCGACGTATCAAACTGAGTATGCCGAACACAGGTCTTCATCGACTGCCCAACTCGGGCGGCTGCGAGCAGATTGCCCTCGCAGTGTGCGGCACACGCCATCCTTGCCCGCACATTCATTACAACCGGTCCCCATCGCCCGACACAGCATCCGTCGCGCCGCTCATCAGGCCCGCCACAGAGGCGTGCGTCACTTCTTGCTCACTCGCGCCATCTGCCACATCGGGAGGAACACGCTCAAGGCCACCGTCAGCACGATCGCCGCAAGCCCCACCGTGATGATGGGCTCCACGATCGTGTTCACGTTCTTCGTAAGGTGGGCACTCTGGCGCTCATAGTGCCGCGCCACGATGTCGCACGTGCGGCTCACCTCGCTGCTGTCCTTGCCTGCACCGAGCATGCGCTGGGCAAATGGTGGCAAGTACCGGCTCTTTTTCACCAGGTCCGCCAGGCGGTCGCCGCTGCGGAGTTTCTCGCACATCTCGTTCGACTCGGTTACAAACACGGGCCGCCCCGTGCTCCGGGCTGCCACGCTCAGGCTCTCGATAATGTCCAGCCCCGACCCGAGGCTGATGGCAAGCACACGGCTGAAACGCCCGACGCAGACCGACGTGATGATCTCACCCACGTACGGGATGCGCAGCAGCGCAAGCTCCAGCGTCACGCGCCCCTTCTCGTTCTTCCACATCATGATGATCGTCACGATCGTGCCGATGATCGCCGCGAGATAGGCCCACCAGTATCCCTGCACGCTATCGCCCACCGCCTGCACGATGCGCGTTGCGAGCGGCAGCTTCACGCCCTGCGTCTGGAAGGTCTTCGCAAACTTGGGCACCACAAAGCCCACGATCACGCTGAGCGCAGCGAACACCATGCAGATCACGATCACGGGATAGCTCAGCGCACGGATCATCTGCTGGCGCGTCTCCACCTGCTTTTCCAGCATCTCTGCGAGCAGCGTCATCACGCTCTGGAGGTTGCCGCTCTTTTCCGCAGCGCGAATCGTCTCGATGTATACCTCGCCGAAGTTCTTCTTGTACTTTGTCAGGGCCTCGGTCATGGGCTGCCCAGCCTCGATCATGCCGCCAATGTCGCGCAGCATGGCTGCAAGCTGCGGGTTGCTCTCCTGCTCCGCGATGCTCGCAAGACCACGGTCGAGCGGAATCTTCGCCTCCACCAGCACCGCGAGCTCGCGCGTGAGGTTCACGATGTCCTGCGTCTTCACCTTGCTGCCAAAGCGCCGGCTGTCGCCACTTGACACCAGCTTCACGTCCATGGGCGTGAGGCCCTGCAGGCTCAGCTTGCCATAGGCCTCGTGCTCATCGCTCGCGCGCAGAGTGCCCCGCAGCTGCTTGCCCGCAGTGTCCATCGCGGTGTATGCGAATGTGCTCACGCTCATGTCTTGTCTCCGGTTGTGCTCTCGCCCTCGCCTCAGGCCGCGATGCCCACAGGTGCCGACTCGATCCCAGCCGCGTCATCCGCCTCAAACTCGGCACGCAGCTTCGTACACTCACTCAGGCTCGTCACGCCCGTCGCCGCACGCTCGACGCCGTTCTCCCATAGGCTGCGCATGCCCTCGGCCCGCGCGGTGCGGAGAATCTCCGCGCTCGTCGCGTTCTTCTCCACCAGGGCCTGCAAGCGCGTGGTCAGACGCATCATCTCAAACACGCCCATGCGCCCGCGATACCCCATGCCCTTGCACGACTGGCATCCCGCGCCCTTCTTGAACGTGCCCTGATATCCAAGCGCGTGCGCATCCGCCAGCAGCGCGTGGTCGTCCTCCTCGCACACGCACTGATTGCAGATCTTGCGCACCAGCCGCTGCGCGAGCACACAGAGCAACGAGCTGTTGATCGCGAACGTGGGCAGTCCAAAGTCCTTCAACCGGCTGATGCTGCCCACCGCGTCGTTCGTGTGCAGCGTGCTGAACACCAGGTGCCCCGTGAGCGCCGCCTGCACCGCGATGCGGGCCGTCTCCTGATCGCGGATTTCGCCCACGAGGATGATGTCCGGGTCCTGACGCAGGAAGCTGCGCAGCGCGCTTGCAAAGTTCAGCCCAAGCTCGTGATTCACCTGCACCTGCCGCACCATGGGCAGGCGGATTTCCACAGGGTCCTCAACGGTCATGATGTTCACGTCGGGCGTGTTCAGACGGTTGAGCGCGGTGTACAGCGTTGTCGTCTTGCCGCTGCCCGTCGGGCCCGTCACGAGGATCATGCCGTGAGGCTTCTCAATCGCCGCCTCGTACCAGCCCAGAATGTCCTTGGGCATGCCAAGCTCGGCAATCGGACCGATGCGCGCCGCAGGACGCAACAGTCGCATCACCACGTTCTCGCCATGCACCGTGGGCACGAGGCTCAGGCGCACGTCGATGCTGTCGGCCTTGTGGCGGAAGCGGAACTTGCCATCCTGCGGCTTGCGCGTCTGCGTCAGGTCCAGCTTCGCCATCACCTTCAGTCGCTGCACGATCGCCTCGTGCACGCCGCGGGGCGGACCCTGCTGGTTCAGCAGTTCGCCATCTACGCGGTAGCGCAGCACGAGCTCGGTCTCTTCGGGGTTCAGGTGCACATCGCTCGCGCCGCTCTCGACGCCCGCGGCAAGAATCTGGTTCACCGCGACGACGATGGGCTCATCGCCCGTGCTCAGCGTCTGCGTCTCTTCCTGCTCTGCGCCAGCCTCTGGGCGAGCAAGCGTGTACGCACGGGTGATGAGCGTGCGAAGCTGCTCGGCGTCCACCAGCACAGGGTCGACGTTGCAGCGCAGGTGCTGGCGAATCTGATCAATCGCCTGCAGGTTCAGCGGGTCGAGCATCGCCACCGTTGCGATGCCATCAACCACAAACAGCGGGAAGCACGTGAGGCGCTCGGCAACCTGCTTGGGCAGGAACTTCGTGTTGCGAAAGTCCACCTCGAAGTGCTGCAGGTCCACAAACGGATACTCGCACAACCGCGCCTTCGCGATCGCAAGCCGCCGCCCGTTCACGATGCTCAGTTGCACCAGCGAGTCGATGACGTCGCCCTTCGTGCTCGCCGCGTGCTCCTGCGCACGCCGCACGTCGGCCTCGGTCACGACGCCGTCCGCAAGCAGCGTCCGCACGATAAAGTTGCGTGCATCAAGCATGGGTCGTCTCCTTCCGCACCGCCGGCTCATCATCGTCCGCGTGCAGCAGCGCGAGTAGCTTCTCGATGTCCTTCGTCAGCTCCGGGGAAAGGTCGCCAAAGCTCACACCAAACTGATACGCCGGGCGCCGATCGATCATCGCAACACGGCGGACGACGCCGCAGACATCCAGCAGCACCTGCGCCTCGCTCGTCGGTGCCAGCAGCTTCACACGCACCACGGTGCCCCGCGGTATGAACACCAGCCCAATGAGCCCCATGCCGCCCTTGCTCAGATCGATCGCATCGACCTCCACCACACCCTCGCGCGCCCCCGCAGCCGCGCTCCATCGCACCACGCCGGTGCTGGCAGGAGCGATCGAAAGCAAGCCGCGAATCGACAGCTCATGCCGCCTCGCGCTGCGCACGAAGTTGGTTCTTGACTTGGCGTCGGTCACAACCGAGGTCGGCTGCGCACCAGCTTGCGGAACTGCAGAGGGGTGAGGCATATCAGGTCTTCCATGAAAACGAGGGGACAGTCGCCCCTCTTCGTCGGCACAAACTCGCGAACAAATAACCTAACCTGCAACACTTGTGCTCACACCTACTCCGTCTGCAACGCCTCGCAGGGCCCAGCACCTCCCCCAGGGCCCAGTCGCTCGCCCGGTCGCCTCCCCCGCCCGATATGCCTAACATCCCTTCCCCCCGGCAGGAGAGTCGGGGAACCAGCCGCGAGCGAGACCTCTCGCGTGTGCGGCGAGTGTTTGGATAACGAAGCGCCCTTTGGGCGGGCCCGCAGGCAAGCGATCAAAGGTTCGATCGCGATGTGCCACTCTCCTCTTGCATCTCGCAAGCTGGGCCCGCTGGTGTCGCTGCAAGGAGTTCTTGGTATGGCAAATACGCTCGTGCAAGATTTGATCGACGCTGGCATCCACTTTGGCCAACGCTCGAGCAACTGGAACCCGAAGATGGCCCAGTTCATCTACGGGAAGCGCAACGGCATCCACATCATCGACATCAAAGAGACGATCAAGGGCCTGCTCCTCGCGAAGAAGCTGATCGCCAAGAACGTCTCCGAAGGCAAGGACATCTGCTTCGTCGGCACGAAGCGCCAGGCCAAGAACGTCCTCGAGACGCGCGTGCCCGACGTCAAGATGCACTACGTGAGCGAGCGTTGGCTGGGCGGCACGCTCACGAACTTCCGCACGATTCGCCAGCGTCTGCGCCGCCTCGAGGAACTCGACGCCATCGCCGAGCGCGACAACTTCGCCAGCTACTCCAAGAAGATGGAAAGCCAGCTGAAGCGCGAGCAGGCCAAGATCAAGCGCAACCTCGACGGCATCCGCCGCATGGACAAGCTCCCGGGCGTCATGGTCGTCGTCGACGTCAAGAGTGAAGTGACCGCCCTGCGTGAAGCCAAGAAGCTCGGCATCACCACCATCGCCCTGATCGATACCGACGGCGACCCCGACCTCGTTGATATCGTCATCCCCGGCAACGACGACAGCATGCGCAGCATCGACGTCGTCATCCGCGAGCTCTGCCTCGCCATCACCGAGGGCCTCGAGCAGCGCGAGCAGAACAAGCAGGCCGAGCGCGCCAGCGAGGGCGGCGAAGGCCAGCAGCGCGATCAGCGTGGTGATGGTCGCGGCGAAGGCCGTGGTGAAGGTCGCGGCGACGGCGGCCCCCGCCGCAGCAAGCGCAGCCAGTTCCGCGCCGACGAAGCCCCGGCTCCGCAGGGCTAAGCCAGTGCCAACGCTCGTCGCAGGCTTCTTTTCCACGCCCGCGCCGAGTTTGGACGTTCGTTTATGAAGAACCTGTAAGCTCCGTGTGAGCGTGGTGCCAAAGCACACGCTCCACGGAGGATTGTGGGCCACCAGGGTTCGCCCGCGTGGCAAACAAGCTCAACGATTGCACCCCGGGCACCGCGCGATGATCTCGCGCTCGCCCCACGCGAAAGGCCAAAGACCATGAGCACCATCGAACTGAATGCCAAAGACGTGATGAAGCTGCGCGACCGCACGGGCCTGCCCATGATGGCCTGCAAGAAGGCCCTCACCGAGGCCAAGGGCGACTTTGAGAAGGCCGAAGAGCTCCTGCGCAAGGAGCTCAAGGGCAAGATGGACACCAAGACCGACCGCGCCGCGGGCGAGGGTCGCATCGCCATCGCCAAGACCAACGAGGCCGCCGCGATCGTCGAGATTCGCACCGAGACCGACTTCACCGCGAAGAACCCCAAGTTCATCGAGGCCTGCGGCAGCATCGCCAGCATCGCCCTCGAAGCCCACGCGGGCGACGTGCCCGCCAGCGGCAAGATCCAGGCCATCATCGACGACCTGCGCATCACCACGGGCGAGAACGCCAGCTTCGTCCGCGGGCACAAGTTCGTGCAAGACCCCAGCAGCGGCGCAATCGGTCAATACGTCCACCACGACGGCAAGACGGGCGTGCTGGTGCAGGGCCAGGGCAGCATCAGCGACGAAACCCTCCGCCAGATCTGCATGCACGTCACCGCCGCCGTCCCCCGCCCCAAGGGCGTCAGCGCGAGCGACATCCCCGCCGATATCGTCGACAAGGAGCGCCGCTTCCGCATCGAGCAAGCGATGGAGAGCGGCAAGCCGCGCGAGATCGCCGAGAAGATGGTCGAGGGCGGCATGCGCAAGTTCTTCGAAGAGGTCGCACTCCTCGAGCAGCCCTTCATCATGGACCAAACCAAGAAGGTGAAGGACCTCGTCGGCGCCAAGGCCAGCCTCGTTGCCTTCCTGCGCTGGCAGGTGGGCGAGCAGCTGTAAGCGGCTGACTTTCCTTTCCATCGCTCCTTTCCACCGCCCGATCAACCTATCGACCCGGCAGGCACACACCGCCCGCCGGGTCGGTGTTTTTTTGCTAGCCCACGAGTCCCATCCCGAATACCTTCGCAGCATGTCTGAGCAATACACCATCCGCCGCAAGTTCTTCAAGCTCTTTGGCAGCTCCTTCCACATCCACGACGCGCAAGGCACCGTCGTCGGCTTCTGCAAGCAGAAGAGCTTCCGCCTGCGCGAGGACATCCGCATCTACACCAGCGAGGCGAAGGACACCGAGCTTCTCCGCATCGGCACCCGCAGCATCATGGACATCTCAGGCACCTACGTCTTCATGGCCCCGCCCAATCCAGGCACCGCGGGCGAGGGCGAGGTCATCGGCATGATGCGCCGCAAGGGCCTCACCAGCACCTTTTTGCGAGACGAGTGGCTCATCCTCAGCCCCCAAGGCCAGCAAGTCGCCACGCTGCGCGAGCAGGGCAGCTTCCTCAGCTTCGCCCGGCGCTACATCGACTTCGTCAGCCTCATCAGCCCCCAGAAGTTCGACATCTTCCGCCAGGATGGCTCCGTCGCCGCCACGCTGAGGCAGCACTTCAACCCCTTCCTCTACCGCATGGGCGTGTCAATCACGCAAGACGAAAAGACCGCCACCGACGGCATCGACGACCTCGTCATCCTCGCCGCGGCTTGCCTTGTGAGCATCATCGAGGGCCGCCAGCAGTAAGGTGGACTTACTACCGTCCACTCTTCAGCTCCAGCGTCCTCTGTCGTCACCCTTCGGACACCCGAAACGAGCGTCTCCGCTAGCAGAACGCGCATCAGCTGATACGTCGGCGAACACGGTCACCTTAGATGTCGAAGTCACACGTCTACATCTCGTATGCCTCCCAAAACACCGCTATTGCTGCGGCAATCTGTACGCAGCTTGAGGCATCGGGGATTCGATGCTGGATCGCGCCACGGGATATCGCAGCTGGCAAGAGCTATGGCGAGGAGATACTTCGCGCCGTCAAGAGCAGCGAAGCGGTGGTGGTTCTCCTATCGGAATCGTCGGATCAATCACAGCACATGGCCTACGAGCTACAGGTCGCTTCGGTTGCCCGGGTGCCGATCGTTCCTGTGGCACTGGACGATCATGTGCCAAGCAAGTCGCAACTTTCTTACTTTCTGGGGCGTTTGGCTTTCATCAACGCCAAGTCTGCTGCTACGTCTGACTTGGCGAGTACGTTGGCTGAAGCCCTCGCGAAACGCGGCATCAGGCGTTCGAACCAACTACCGATTTCACAGCGATCGGTCGATCATCCCCAGAAAAACTCGGGCTACGTCTTCCTGAGCTACAGCAGCCAAGATCGAGACTTCATCGAGAAACTACGCGATGTCTTTCGACGGCAAAACTACGCTTACTGGGATTACACCGAAAGCGATCGAGATTATCACAACTCCTTGTATCGTGAGCTCGAGCAACGTATTGAAGAGTCTGTCGCCTTCGTCTGCGTCGTATCCGATAGTTGGCGCGACTCGAAGTGGCCGGCAGCAGAGTTCTTGTACGCTCAGGAAGCTCGCATTCCGGTCTTCGTACTTGTGGCCAAGCCACTTTCTCGTCCGGTGCCGATTCTTCTCAATCAACAGACGCGAATCGACATGTCCATGGACTTCGCAAGTGCCGCAGTACTCCTCGAACGAGCCCTCAACCGAAAGCGACCGCCGTCCGATCGCTCAGATGGCCGACCCAACGAGCCACCAAGCCACTGACCTGACAGACCAACTACGCCAAGCGTACACTCCAATGAGTGCGCCGCTGTAGCTCAGTTGGTAGAGCAGCGCTTTTGTAAAGCGCGGGTCGCAGGTTCAAGTCCTGTCAGCGGCTTTTCCTCCCGTCGCAATGCCCCCACTCCAGTTCAGCATCTCGCACCGCGACCCCACCAGCCACGCGCGGCGTGGCACCGTCCACACCCTGCACGGCAGCTTCGACACGCCCGCCTTCATGCCCGTGGGCACCCGCGCCAGCGTCAAGGGCCTGCTGCCCCAAAGCGTGAAGGACACCGGCGCACAGATCATCCTGAACAACACCTACCACCTGCTGCTCCGCCCGGGCCCTCAGCTCGTGCAGCGGATGGGGGGCGTCCACAAGTTCATGAACTGGCCCGGCCCCATCCTGACAGACAGCGGCGGCTACCAGGCCTACTCCCTCAGCGCGATGAACACCGTCGATGACGACGGCGTGACCTTCAAAAGCACCATCGACGGCAGCATGGTCCGCATGACCCCCGAGATCGCCACGCAGGTGCAGAACCAGCTGGGCCCCGACATCATGATGGCCTTCGACGACTGCCCACCCTCCATCGCAGCCACGAGCGACGAGCGCGACGAAGCCCAGACCCACCGCCTGCACAGCGCCGCGCGCGGGCTCGATGCCCACGCCCGCCTCCGCATCGCCAACGAGCGCACCGTCCGCTGGCTGGAGCGTTGCAAAGCCGCCCACTCCCGCCCCAGCGAGCAGTCGCTGTTTGGCATCGTGCAAGGCGGGGCCGACCTCGCCCAGCGCAGCTGGAGCGCCGAGCGCATCTGCAACATCGAGCTCCCCGGTTATGCCATCGGAGGTGTGGCAGTGGGCGAGACCTTCGCCGACATCGCTCGCGTCGTGAGCCACACCGCCCCGCTACTGCCCGACCAAAAGCCCCGATACCTCATGGGCGTGGGCTACGAGCGCGACATCCTCGCCGCTGTCCGCGCAGGGGTGGACATGTTCGACTGCGTCCTGCCCACCCGCAACGGGCGCAACGCCAACGCCTTCACCCCAACCGGTCAGCTCCGCCTCCGCAACGCCAAGCACGCCGAGGACCAATCCCCCATTGAGCCAGGCTGCGACTGCGTCGCGTGCAACCCGAGTGCCCACGGCATGACCACCCCCGAGGGCCTGCCATTTAGCCGGGGGTACTTACGGCATTTGTTCATGGTGGGAGAGATGCTCGGGCCCATCTTGGTCAGCCTGCATAACCTGCGTTACTTCCAGCGTTTCATGCAGGAAGTGCGGCAGGCAATCGCTCTAGGCGACTGGAACGCCCTGCTGCTTCGGTATCCCATTGCCGCTGAGGGGTTTATGGCCGTTTCTGCCCCCGCGGAGCCCCGCACCTAGGCCCGAGCCAACCATTCCGGCTCCTGGGCCCTCGAAGGACTCGCACGCTCTTATGACCACGAATGCATCGCTCTCCTCCGCTTGGCTCGCCTTTGCCCAAGCCGGCACCGAAGCCGCCGCGGCCCCCGCAGCCGCAGCCCCTGCCGCGCCCGTCGCGGGCCAGGCCATCAGCCCCCTCAGCAATGCGCCCTTGACCGGCGCACCCGGCACCGCGACCGCGACCGGCGTGCCCGCCGCCAAGCCCAGCGCGATGCAGGCCGCCTTCCCGCTCTTCATGATGATCGGCTTGCTGGTCCTCATGATCGGCTTCTCGTTCATGGCAAGCAAAAAGGAGAAGAAGCGTCGCGAGACCCTCATGAGCTCGCTCAAGAAGGGTGACCGCATCGTCACCAGCTCGGGCATCGTGGGAGAGATTCACGAACTCCTCGACAATGAAGTCGTCCTCCGCCTGGAGGAAGGCCGCATGCGTCTGAGCAAGGGCTCCATCGCCACGATCCTGCCGTAAGCGCGGGGCGAGGGGCCCGAGCGAACGCTCTCTGCCCACGCCGTTTCGCTGTTCCGGGCGCTGGGCCCACGCCGCTTTGTGTTGGCTTTGATTCAGAAAAGAAACCCCCGCGTATGCGTCACGTCTTCCGCATGTTGTTCCTCGTCCTCGCCGCCATCGCATGGTTCGGCTGGATGATCGTGCCCCCTGAAAAGCAGCTGCGCCTCGGCAAGGACCTGCGCGGCGGCGTGAGCATGATCTACACCGTCGCCGTCGAGCCGGGCGAAGACCCCGAGGCGGTCATCTCGCAGACCATCGACGTGCTGAAGCGCCGCGTGGACCCCAACGGCGTGCTCGAGATCGCGATGGTGCGCCAAGGGCGCGACCGCATCGAGATGACGATGCCCCTGCCCAGCGAGGGCGTCAAGGCCCTGCGCAAGCAGTTTGAGGATGCCCTGGGCGAGCTCGGGCGGGCCCAGCTCTCCCCCGCGCGCTTGCAGAGCGCACTCGACCAGCAAGGCCCCGCACGCGACACGGCCCTTGCCGCGCTCGCAGCAGGGTCCGAAGGCCGCAAGGCCAAGCTCCAAGATGTTGCCAAGAAGTTTGATGCAGCCAACACCGCCCGCGAGTCGCTGCGTGTCATCACGGGCGAGACGCAGGTCGATCAGGCAACCCGCGACCAGCTCGAGGCCGACGTCGCGAACGCGACCATCGCCTTCGAGGCCGCTCGCGAAGACCTGCTGACCAACGCCCTGACCGCGAGCGAGATTCGCAAGGTGGTGCAGGCAAGCACCCGCCAGCGCAAGGTCGACGACGCAACCACGGGCCAGATGGTGAGCCTGCCCAGCGCGCGGGAAGTCGCCGAGGCTCAGCTCCGCGCCAAGCACGCCGACAGCCTGCCCGAGATCGAGCGCCTGCTGAAGCTGCACGCCGACTACAACACCCAGCGCACCACGCTGGACGACCCGCAAGACCTCGTCCGCATGCTCCGTGGTGCGGGCGTGCTCAGCTTCCGCATCTCGGTCGCCCCGGGCGCGCTCCCGGATGAAGCCCGCCTCCGCCAAGAGCTCCGCGAAAAGGGCCCGCGCGGCGTGAAGGCAACCGACGTCCGCTGGTTCCGCATCAACCAGATCGAGAACTGGATCAATAGCAAGCAGCAGGCCGATGCCCTCGCCGCCAACCCCGACGCTGTCGCCGGCATCCTGAATAACTACGTCGCCGAGCACTACTCGGGCGACTACTACATGCTCTGCTACGACACCCGCACCGCCCGACTCACCAACCTCGACGGCAACTGGCGCGTTGCGCGCGCCTTCGAGGACATGGACCAGCGCGGCCGCCCGTCCATCGGCTTCGAGATGGACCCCGCCGGTGCACAGCTCCTTAGCCGCCTCACGGGCTCCCACGTGCGTGAGAACATGGCAGTGCTGCTCGACGATCAGGTTTACACCGCGCCGAACCTCATCAGCGAGATCGGTGCCCGCGGGCAGATCACGGGCGACTTCGATCGAGCCGAGCGCGAGTACGTCATCCGCGTGCTCGGTGGCGGCAGCCTGCAAGCCAAGCTCAGCCCCGAGCCCATCAGCATCAGCAGCGTGGGGCCAGAGCTCGGTGCCGACAACCTGCAAAAAGGCTTCTCCACCGCCCTGCTCAGCGCCGCCCTCGTCGCGGCCTTCATGATCGTCTACTACTTCGGGCTGGGCTTTGTCGCCATCATCGCCCTCCTCGTCAACGCCGTCATCATCCTCGGCGCCATGGGCATGACCCGGGCCGCCTTCACCATGCCCGGCATCGCGGGCATCATCCTCACCTTCGGCATGGCCGTCGACAGCAACGTGCTCATCTACGAGCGCATGCGTGAAGAGTTCTCGCGCGGGGCCGACCTCAAGACCGCAACCCGCCTGGGCTTTGAGAAGGCCCTGAGCGCCATCGTCGACGGCAACGTGACCAACCTCATCGTCTGCGTCGTGCTCTACTACACGGGCACGCCCGAGATCCGCGGCTTTGCCGTCTCGATGGGCATCGGCGTCGTCGCCACGATGTCCGCCACCCTCATCGCCAGCCGCGTCGTCATCGAGCTCTTCATCCGCGCAGGCTGGAAGCGTGCGAGCATGCTGCCCATGGCAGTGCCGGGCCTGCAGCGCTTCCTCACCCCCAACATCGACTGGATGAAGTACCGCTACATCTTCTTCTCTATCTCCGCCGTGTACGTGCTCGTGGGCCTGGGCATGATCTGGTTCCAAGGCGCGAAGATGCTCGACAACGAGTTCCGCGGCGGCACGCAGGTCACGCTCCAGTTCCGCGAAGATTCGCCCGGCAAGCCCCTCATGCTCACCCGCGCCCAGGTCGAGGAGCGCGTCTTCGCCCTCGCCTCGCAAGAAGGCCTCGCCGACCTGCGCTTCGCCGAAATCATCCCCATCAACCCCCAGGGCGATGGCGTGACCAGCGACAAGTTCACCATTAAGACCACCGAGCAGAACACCAAGCTCGTGCTCGACGCGACCAAGCAAGCCTTCCAAGATAAACTCGAAGCCAAGCCCGCCCTGCTCTTTGCAGGCAGCACCACGCAGGCAGCCAGCGCGGCACCCGTCTTCGCCATCGACAAGCCCCTGCTCGGAGCCAACATCGGCAAGCCCGCCGCCAGGCAGAACGTGCAGGCCTTCGTGGGCGGCGTCGCGATCGTGCTCGACACCATCTCTCCCCCCACCACCCTCGCGTCGCTCCAGCAGCGCCTCGAGACCGCGCGCCAGGGCGAGAACTACAGCGACACGCTCGCCCGCAATCGCAACGTCATCGTGCTCGATGGCACCGAGGACGACGTCCGCAGCGCGGCCATCCTCGTGCAGGACGACAACGCCAGCGTGCTCGACAACGAGCAACGCTGGGAGCTGGAAGTCCGCGACCGCGAATGGTCCCTCGCGCAGGACGCCCTGACGAAAGACAGCACCCCCGCCAGCGTGCAGAGCTTCAGCGCAGCGATCGCCGAGACCTTCACCGCCAACGCCATCACCGCGACGATTCTGTCGTTCATCTTCATCGGCATCTATATCTGGGTCCGCTTCAGCGCACCGCGATACTCCGTCGCAGCCATCGTCGCCCTCGTGCACGACGTGCTCACCGTCGTGGGCCTGCTCGCCCTCGCCGAGATTCTCTACGAAAGCCCGGGCACCAAGAACTTCGCCAACGCCGCACTCCTCCTGCCGTTCAAGATCGACCTGAACATGGTCGCCGCCCTCCTCACCATCGCGGGCTACAGCCTCAACGACACCGTCGTCATCATGGATCGCATCCGCGAGAACCGCGGCAAGCTCCCCCACGCCACGCGCGACATCATCAACACCTCCATCAACCAGACCTTCAGCCGCACGCTCATCACCGGTGGAACGACACTTGGCTCGTGCATCATCCTCTACATCTGGGGCGGCGAGGGCATGCGCGCCTTCGCCTTCGCACTCGCCACGGGCCTCATCATCGGAACCTACTCCTCCGTCGCCGTCGCCGCACCGATCGTCTGGAGCCGCAAGCACGACATCGAGAACGCCCGCGCCGAAAGCAACACGCCCTAACCTTCGCTGCCTGCCGGGGCGGAGCCACGGCAGGCAGCGACTGATCGCCGACCTTCACCCGTAGGAGGCCCGCATGGAAGCGCCGAATCGCCTCGTTGCCAGCATGGTGGGCCTGGTTGTGCTCTGGGTCGTTGTCTACTGGCTCTGGCCTGCGCAGCCTGCGGTGCGCTTCGCACCAGGCGTCGTGAGCGCTGCGGGCACGCCCTTGCCCCCGCCCATGCCCCAGCCCATGCTCGCGACGGCCAAGGACTCCAGCGACACCAGCGTGAAGGGCAACGCAGCATCAAACGCCGCCGACACGCCGAAGGACACCTCAGCAGCCACTCCCACGACACCGCCCGCGCCCGCCCCGCGCGACGCTGCCCCGCAACCCACCCTCGTCGCCCGAAACGCCCCCGCACCACAGCCCGCCGTCATCGCCCCGCAGTTTCGCGAGTATCGCGTCCGCGAGGGCGACACGCCAGCCGGCATCGCGCAGCGCGAACTGGGCGACGCCAAGCTCGCCTCCGCCGTGCTGCAAGCCAACCAGCTCATGAGCCCAGCTCACCTCCGCGCGGGCCGCATCATCCGCCTCCCGCTCGACCCCACGAACGTGCAAGGCAAGCCCGTCATCGTTGGCAGCGCTGCCCAGGGCACCCCCGCCCTCCCCACGCCCGAATACATCGTCCGCAAGGGCGACAGCCTCGCGGCTATCGCCCGCCGCGTCTATGGCAGCGAAGCCAAAGTGCAGCTCCTCATCGACGCGAACAAGGACACCCTCGCCGACCCCAGCAGCATCAAGCCCGGTCAGGTGCTGCGTGTTCCGCCCGAAGCCAAACCCGAAGCCAAGCCCGAAGCCAAGCCCGAAGCCAAACCCGCGGACTGACCGACCGCCCACCCGTTTACATCATCAAATCATGCCGCAGCGTCGTCCGCTGCGCCACGAGCGTTCGCACGCCCTCGGTCGTCCGCACGCTCAGCCGCGCGAGCGGGTCCACCGCTTCCACCACGCCCTCCACGCGCTCCAGCCCGCCATCCCCCGCGCAGTCAAACATCGCCCAAGCCCCCTGCAGCAAGCTGCGAGGCTGCCACAACTCCACCACCTGCTCGTCGCGAAGCGTCCACACCTCGTGCAAGGCCCCCAGCAGCTCCGCCGCCGTCTGCACCATCGCCTCCGCGCCGCCTTCCTCGGGCAGCCCTGCAAGATCACCCAGGCTCACGGCTCGTCGCTTCAGGCTCGCGGGCCAGTCAGTCACGCTCTGCAGCACGTTGATGCCGATGCCCACCAGCAGCACGCGCTTCTGCGCATGCGCCGCGACCGTCTCCACCAGCACGCCGCTGAGCTTGCGCCCCATCCGCTGCCCGCTCTTGCCCGTGTCCACCACCACGTCGTTGGGCCAGCGCAGGCCCACCCGCTGCCTGCATCGCAGCTCCGCCAGCACGCGTTCGCACGCCATGCAGCTCGCAAGCCCGGCCCGCAGCGACACCTGCTCAGCCCCCATGCCCGAAGCCTCGCACGCGATCGTGATCGCCAGCCCCTTCGCGCCCGTGTCCTCCCAGCTTCGCCCCAGCCTGCCTCGCCCGCTGCGTTGCCGCTCGGCAATCACCGCAAAGTCGCGCTTCCCCGCCTGCGCCAGCTGCTTTGCCACGTCCTGCGTGCTGTTGCACTCACGCACCACATACACATCGAGCACAGGCGTGTAGCCCCCGCTCGCCAGCCCATCGCGAAGCAACGGCGCAAGCCCCACGCCCCACGCCTCCGCCTCGCTGTGCAATCGCGCGCACCTCATGCCGCACCCACGCTCTCGCACGCATCCAGCCCAAAGTCCACCTGCACCGCGCTGTGCGTGAGCGCTCCCACGCTGATGCGATCCACCCCCGTGCTCGCAATCGCCCGAATCGTGCTCAGATTCACGCCCCCCGACGCCTCCAGCAGCAACCCAGGCCGCTGCGCATCGCGAAGCTCGCAGCACTCGCGCAGGATGCCCGCCGCCATGTTGTCCAGCAGCACCACGTCCACCACCCCCGCAGGCAGCGCAAGCAGCACCCGCAGCTGCTCCACGCGATCCACCTCCACCTCGCAAAAACTCAGCCCGCCCTGCCCCAGCCTCCGCGCCCGCTCGCACGCCCCGCGCACAAACGCCCCAAGCTCCGCCACTGGCACGCCCGCCAGATGATTGTCCTTGATGAGCAGCGCATCGTGCAGACCCATGCGGTGCGACACGCCCCCACCGCACCGCACCGCATACTTCTCCAGCACGCGCAGCCCGGGCGTGGTCTTCCGCGTGTCGCACACGCGCACGTCTGTCGCTCCCTCCCGCGCGGCGTGCACATACCGCGCCGTCAGGCTCGCAACGCCAGACAGCCTGCCCAGCAAGTTCAGCATCGTGCGCTCCAGCAGCAGCACATCGCGCGCTGCCCCGCGCACCGTCAGCACGCGCGCCCCGCGCGATAGCGCTTGCCCATCTTCCATCCCCATCCGCAGCTGCACCCGCGGAAAGTGCCGCTGCACCAGCATCTCCACCACGCGCGCCCCGCTCAGCACGCCCTCCGCCGCACGGCACACCACATCCGCCGCAAGCTCCGCGCCCCCAAAGTCGCACGCCTCGCTCGTGATGTCCCCCACATAGCCCCGCGCACCCGCGTACGCCCCCGTGTCCTCGTCCATCGCCAGTTGCAGCACGCGATCCACCAGCCCCGTCGCTCGCTGCGAAGCGAAGAAGGCCTCTAGGCTCAAACCGTCGGTCGCGAGCGCACGCACAGGCATGCCCCAGTTTATCAACCCCCGCACCGCGCACCCCGCCCTATCCCTGCAATACTTGCTTCCTATGGCACTCTGGGGTGGTCGTTTCTCTGGCGGTCCCGACCCGCTCTTCACGCAGCTCAACGACTCGTTGGGCTTTGACTATCGCCTCGCCCGCGAGGACATCGAGGGCAGCATCGCCTACGCCCGCGCCACACACCGCGCAGGTGTCCTTTCCGCCGCCGAGCTGCAACAACTGCTCAGTGCCCTCGAAGGCCTCCTCGCCGCCGTCATCGCCGACCCGCGCCTCCCCCTCGCCCCCACAGGCCAGCACCACGAGGACATCCACAGCTGGGTCGAGGCTCGCCTCATCGAGAAGGTGGGCCAACTGGGCAAAAAGCTCCACACAGGCCGCAGCCGCAACGACCAGGTCGCCACCGACCTGCGCCTCTGGACCCGCCGCGCCATCGACGAGCGCCTCACCCAGCTCGCCCACACCCGCGCCGCCCTCCTCACCTTCGCCCAGGCCCACACCAGCACCATCCTCCCAGGCTACACCCACCTGCAGCGTGCCCAGCCCGTGCTCGTTGCCCACTGGGCCCTCGCCTACGAGGCCATGCTCTCGCGCGACAGCGCCCGCCTGCGCGACGCCCGCGCCCGCACCAACGTCTGCCCCCTCGGCAGCGGAGCCCTCGCAGGCACCGCCTACGCCATCGACCGCGAAGCTCTCGCCAAAGACCTGGGCTTCGCCCGCGCCAGCGAGAACAGCCTCGACGCCGTGAGCGACCGCGACTTCGTCATCGAGACCCTTGCCGCGCTCAGCACCCTCGCCATGCACCTCTCGCGCCTGGGCGAGGACCTCGTCCTCTATGGCAGCGGCGAGTTCGCATTCTTCGAGTACGACGACGCGTTCAGCAGCGGCAGCAGCCTCATGCCGCAGAAGAAAAACCCCGACGCCGCCGAGCTGCTCCGCGGCAAGAGCGGCCGCATCGTGGGCTCGCTCGTCAGCCTGCTCACCACGCTCAAGGGCCTGCCCCTCGCTTACAACAAAGACCTGCAAGAGGACAAAGAGCCACTGTTTGACGCGATGCACCAAGCCTCGCTCTGCCTGCAAGCCACCGCGCGCATCTTCGCGGGCGTGCGCGTCGACGCCGCTCGCTGCGAACGCGCCGCCAAGGGTGGCTACAGCAACGCGACCGACCTCGCAGACTACCTCGTGAGCAAAGGCGTCCCATTCCGCGATGCCCACGAGCAGGCCGGGCGATCCGTCCGCGCCGCCATCGAGGCTGGCAAACCCCTCGACGAGCTCCCCCTCGCCCTGCTGCGCGAGCACGCACCCACCTGCGACAACGATGTCTTCCCCGCCCTCTCACTCGCCGCTGGCTTCGCCCGCCGCGAAGTGCCGGGTGGCACAGGCCCCAAAGCCGTGCACGCCGCCCTCCAAGCCGCGCACGCCCGCCTCAACGCCGAAGGGACCTGATTCCCTGGTTCATGCCAACTGGTGGGACAGGCGTCTCGCCTGTCGCCTCGTCTCCCCCACTCCCCCCAACACCACCACCTCCCCGCCGCGCACACATTCCACGCGCCGAGGGAACGCTCCCCCCAAAAACACCCACGGCACACGCCCCGCGTGTGCCGTCATCCAAAGCAATAAAAAAAAGCGGGCGACCGGGATCGAACCGGCGACATCAGCGTTGGGAACGCTGCGTTCTACCGCTGAACTACGCCCGCGGAAGCAAATCACTATAGGTGCCGCGCCGCACGCCGTCGAGCACGATCGCGCACCAACCCATCACCCCTCCATCCATCACTTGGCCTGCAACCCCAACGCCTTCCGCAAGTTCAAAATCAGCTCCACCTGCCCGGTCGGCAAGTTCGTCGCCTGTGCGATCTCCACAGGCGTGAGCCCCGAGTCAGACAACCCATACACCTGCTGATGCACCGGGTTGGCATTCGCCACCACATGCATGCTCGCGGGCTTGGGGTCGACGAGACCCCGCACCATCGCCCCGCCCATCGCCCCGCCCGCTCCCAGGCCCGCACCAGTCGACGCTCCAACCGAAGGCCCAGCAACACCCCCACCCTTCCCCTTCACCGCAGGCTCGTGCTTGCTCTGCTGCTCAAGCTGTTCGATGCGCTCGTGCGCCGTGCGAAGCTGCCCGTGCATGCGCCGCACCTGCATCGCAAGTTCCGCCAGCGCCTGGTTCGTCGTCTGCGTCGCATACGACACGCCCACGCGATTCGCCGATCGCTCATCCGCCGGATCAACAACCTTCGCCCCGCGCTTGCGCCGCCTTGCCTGCATCAACGTATAAACCATCAGCAGCACGCCCAGCAGCATGCACCCAATCGCCACACTGGGCGACACCAGCATCGCCTTCGTCGGCAGCACACCGCTGCCCGTGCTACTCGAGCTCCCCGGCGCAACGACGCCGCCCGCCAACTCCGCACTGCTCTCCACCACTTGCATCGCAGGATTCACCTGCGCGTCCCCACTTGGCGCCACCTTCGGCGCAGCACCGCCCTCCCCGCCGCTCGAGGCTTCCTCCACCGAAGGTTGACTTTGCATCACACTGGGCATCCCTGCCAACTCCTCAGGCTCTCGTGTCTGGTTTCGGTGTCTGGTTTCGGTGTCAGGCTCTCTCACTCAGGCGATCCGGGCTCACAGAACGCTCCCGCTCTCCCGCCCCAAGCCGTCACCGCGCACCCAGCAGTACCATCGCATCGTGCAAAGGCCCACCAAGCACACCCAACGCACCGCCCATGATAGCGAAGGCGAGCCCGCCCCGCGCATGCACGCTGTCACTCGCGCCGCTCCGCCCGCGCCAGCACGTGCACCAACCCCCTCACCCGCCCGCTCACCCACGCACGCCCTCGAGCGCTCCATCGTCCTCTCCTGGCGCGCCCTCTCAGGCGGCTCGCGCACGCCCGACGCTTCCCGCCGCACACTCATCGCCTGTTCCGCGGGCGTCGACTCCAGCGCGCTCGCCCTCGCCCTCGCCTCGCTCGTCCGAGCACACAAGTCCAGACCCAGCCCCTTCGTCCTCGCCCACGTGCAGCACGATCTTCGCGAGCAGCACCTCGCCCAGGCCGACGCCGCACGCGCCCAGCACCTCGCCCAGCGCCTCGCACTCCCCTTCGCCCTCGCGCACGTCCACGTCCGCGCCCAGCAAGGCAACCCCGAGGCCCTCGCCCGCGCCGCCCGCTACCGCGCCCTCATCGCCCTCGCACGCGAGCACGCCTGCCCCTTCATCGCCACCGCCCACCAGGGTGACGACGCACTCGAGACCTTTCTCATGCGCGCCATGCGCGGCTCAGGCCCCCGAGGCCTCGCGGGCCTGCTCGCCTCGCGCCGCACCCAAGGCGCCACCATCATCCGCCCCATGCTCACCCTCTCGCGCGAGGACACACTCGCCATCTGCACCGCGCACGCATGGACCCCCGCCCTCGACCACACCAACTTCCTGCCGAGCTCACTCCCTGGCCTCCCCGCAGACCCCCAAGCCCACGCAAGCGCCCCGCTCCGCACCCGCGTGCGTGCGTTGCTGCTGCCCACGATCAAGGCCCTCTTCCCGCACGCCATCGCCAGCACCTCGCGCGTCAGCGCCGTGCAACACTCGCTCGCTCGCTCCCTGCAAGCAAGGTCCCGGCGCCTCGCGCAGCGCATCCACCAGCACGCCACCCCCGCCGCGCAAGGCCTCAGCTTTCCCAAGGCCCTGCTGCTGCGCCACGACGACGCCCTGCTGCACGAAACCCTCCGCCGCCTCATCGCGCAGCACACCAAAGGCCAAGGCCTCGACACCCTCTCCACGCGTGCCACTCACCGCGCAATCACCCGCATCCGCTCCACCTCCCCCCACGCCTCGACCCTGCGCCTGGGCCCCGCAACCCTCCACATCACCCGCACCACCATCACCATCACCACCCGCGCCACCCCCTAAGCCCACTTCGCCCCGCTGCCCGCTTTATCGCTTTATCGCTTTATCCTTTTATCGCTTTATCACTCCCCTCACCCTCTCGCCCTCACCACCTCCCGCGCCCTCCCCGCATCCACCGGCGCATCCCACTTCCCGCCCACTTTGATATAGCTGCCCACAATCAGCGCATCCGCCCACTGCAAAAGCCCCTGCACCTGCCCGGGCGTCACGCCCGAACCCACCAGCACGGGCAAGCTGCTCGCCTTCTTCGCCACCTCCACATCCAACGGGTCCGTCGCCTTGCCCGTCACCGTGCCCGTCACGATCACACCATCGGCGCAGAAAAACTGCGCCCCATGCACGATCTCCGCCAGGCTCGTGTCCGCCGTGATGCTGTGGCTCGCGTGCTTCTTCTGCACATCCGCAAACACCTGCACCCGCTCCGCACCGATGCTCCGTCGGTACCGCAGCAAAGGCCCCGCCGCCGCATCCGCCAGCAGCCCCTCATCCGCCACGTGCGCAAACACAAAGTTCTCGCACCGCACAAACTGGCACCCCGTCACGTGCGCAATCGCCATCGCCTCCTGCTCACCCCGGCTGAGCACCTGCACCCCCACATGCACGCGCGATGGGCACACATCCCGCACCGCCTGCACCAGCATCGTCATCGCGCTCAGCACCGCCGGATCATGCGGCGGGTTCACATAAGGCCTGTCGTGCATGTTCTCGACGATGATGCCGTCATACCCCGCATCCACCAGCACCTTCGCCTCAGCGATCGCCTGCTCGCGCAGCTGCAGCACGCTCTGCTTGGCATGAGGCGTCCCAGGCAAAGCCCCCACATGCACCATGCCAATCAGCCCGCGCTGAAACAGCCCCGCCCCCGCGCCCGTCGTCGCCGCACCCATGCTCAATCTCCCTCTCACAAGCTGCCCACCAAGCGACCTCAAACCGAATGCCGAATCCCGAATGCCGAATGCCGAGTCCCCGCTCTCAGTCCTCATGCCAACGGATCCCGCCGATACAACTTCACCCCATCCAGCGCCCACTGCTTCTCCGTAAAGCTCCCCTGCAAATCCAGCGCGTTCGCACGCTCAGGCCGTGCCGCCTGCAGCGCCATCGCCGTCTTCGCATCCAGGTTGTCGATCATCGACACCAGCAACGCCTCAGGCGTGCCCGGGTGCTTCGCCGCTCCAAACTCAGGCTGCCCGTGGTGGCTCAGGATGATGTGCTGCAGCACCGTGACAAACCCAGGCGGAAACCGCATGCTCTGCTCGCGCATCACCGCGTGGGCCCGATCCTGCAGCATGAGCGCCCCATCCACAATGTGCCCAATCAGCTCGCCCCGGTCGCTATACCCAAACGTGCGATCCCAGATCAGCTCGCGCGTCTTCCCCAGATCGTGCAAGAACAGCCCCAGCAGCACCAGGTCGCGATTCATCCGCGGATACAAAGGCAAAATCCGATCCGCAACTTCCATCACGCTCAGCGTGTGCTCAAGCAGCCCACCAAGGAACGCATGGTGCATGCTCTTGGCAGCCGGGCAACGCTTGAACGCATCCATCAGATACTGATCCGCGAGATACGCCCCCGCCAGCGCCTTCGCCGCCGGGTGCACCAGCGTCGCCAGCAGCTCCTGCACGCGTGCAAACATCTCCTCGATGTTCCGCGTCGTGGTGGGCAGCAGGTCCGTCAGCTCATCGGGGCTGGGCTCGGCTGGCTCGATCAAGTGAATGATGAACTGCAGCTCGCCCTGATAAGGCTGCGTCTCACCCTCGATGTACGCAAACCCCTCCGTCGGCAGCTTCCGAAACACCGCCTCCTCGATCGACCACATCCGCCCGGGCACCTCGCCCGTCCGATCGCTGATGATGCACCGAAGATAAGGCTTGCCCTGCCTCGTCTGCCCCATCTGCGTGTTGCTGATCGCAAACACCCCCTTGACAAACTCGGGCGCACCAAGCTGCTCAATAAAGCGGCGTTCTTTGCCTTGGGTCTTTGCGGGCACGCTAACGGGCTTGGTGGAATCCATGGCCCCAACTCTATTCTTCCCGCCCCTGCCGCGCACGCCCCGCACCACGCGAACAATCACCCCTTCCAACTCCCCGCGCTTCCTCGCGCTTGCAAAGGTTCCAATCATGCCCGACTTCTCGCTGCTTGAGTGCTTTCCCGCTCCCTCCGACACCCCCTTCGTCATCGAGCACATCGCCGAAGAGTTTACCAGCGTCTGCCCCAAGACGGGCCACCCAGACTTCGGCGTCGTCACCCTCCTCTACGAGCCCGCCCCCTCTTCCGAAGGCGGAGTCTGCGTCGAGCTCAAGAGCTTCAAGCTCTATCTCCAGAGCTTCCGCAACGAAGGCATCTTCTACGAAGCCGTCACCAACCGCATCCGCGACGACCTCGCCAAGGCCATGAAGCCCCGCTGGCTGCTCATCAAAACCGACTGGAAAGGCCGCGGCGGCATCCGCAGCATCATCCGCGCCACCCAAGGCACCGTCCCCGCCCACTGGCTGCACGCCTAACTCGCCCGCCCCGCCCCCCAATGCTCCTCCGCAAACAACCCGCCGACTTCATCGTCCACGAACTCACCACCCCCACCTGGGAAGCCTGCCTCACGCCATCCGCCGGCCCCTTCGCCGTCTTCGAAGTTGCCAAATCCAGCCTCACCACGCCCGACGCCGCCAGCCACCTCGCGCGCACGCTGGGCGTCCGCGCCGGCGCGGTTGCCTACGCAGGCCTGAAGGACAAACACGCCCAAACCACGCAGTGCATGACCGTGCAAGACTGGGCCCCACCCAGCGATGGCCCGCGCACCTTCCCGCTTTCTGCGAGCAAGCCCGACAGCACCAACACCGCAACCTTGCTGGGCTTCGCCACCCGCGCAATCGCCCCCAAGGACATCGCCGCCAACCGCTTCACCATCACCATCCGCGACCTTGAGCGAAAGCACTACCAGCTCTTTCTCCAGCGCCTCCGCCTCCTCGCCCAAGGCTGCCACGAGCCCGACTCGCTCTGCTTTCCCAACTACTTCGGCGACCAACGCTTCGGCAGCGCACGCCACGGCAAGGGCTTCGCAGGCGAGGCCCTGCTCAAGGGCGATTTCGAAACCGCGCTCCGCCTCACCATCGCCACACCCGACCGCAAAGACACAGGCGTGCAGCGCACCTTCACGCGCACCTGCATCGCAAGCTGGGGCCAGTGGCAAGCCCTCGCCAAGTCCCTTCCGCGCACGCCCCACCGCGCCGCGATCGAGCTGCTCGCCGCCTGCCCCCAGCCCCCCACGCAAGACGACTTCCGCCGCGCCTTCGCTGCCTTGCCCTACACCCTGCAAGAGCTGGTGCTCGATGCGCACCAGAGCTCCGCCTGGAACAACGCCCTCGCCGCCCTGCTGCGCACCACCCCGCCCGACGCAGCTTCAGCCGCCCCGCCCAACTCGCCCCCCCTCTCCCTCACCACAGACTTTGGCGAGCTCCTCTTCCCCGCGCCCATCCCCCAGCCCCTCCGCACCCGCGAGCTCGCCCTCCCCTTCGCCGACGCCGCCATCCCCAACCTCCGCCGCCCCACCTTCGCCACCGGCACGCGCCCCTGCTGCACCATCGCCCGCCACGTCGCCCTCTCCCCCGCCAGCAACGACACCCTCTGCACCCGCCCCAAGCCCCGCCTCGCCTGCACCCTGCGCTGCGAACTGCCCAGCGCAAGCTACGTGACCACCCTGCTGCGAGCGATGGGGCAGCACTAGCAACGCTCGCCGCATCTCCTCACCACGCCCTCATCGAAACCCTCACATGCCCCACCCCGACGGCAAACCCTGCCTCGCCTGCGGCCGCTGGATCGACTGGCGAAAAAAGTGGGAGCGCGACTGGGACAACGTCAAGTTCTGCTCCGACGCGTGCCGCAAACACAAGCCAGGCCCGCTCGACGCCCAGCTCGAAGCCGCCATCCTTTCCCTGCTCGCCTCCCGCCCGCGCGGCTCAACCATCTGCCCCAGCGAAGCCGCCCGCCTCGTCGCCTCCCAGCAAGGGCTCGCGGAGTGGGAACCCCTCATGCAACCCACCCGCTCCGCCGCGCGCCGCCTCGTCGCCCAAGGCCAAGCCCTCATCACCCAATCAGGCCGCGAGGTCGATCCCTCCACCGCCAAGGGCCCCATCCGCATCCGCAAGGCATAGCCGAGCACCACCCCCGCATGCTCCCAACTCGCGCTCGCGATACCACCGCGCCGATGCGATCGCACGCCGTGCTTCCCATCCCCCGAATGCCGAATGCCTAATGCCTAATCCCCAATCCCCAATGCCGCGCCTTCACCGAAAATCCCTCGACCCCCGCCTCACTTCTCCCAGCATCGCATCGATGCTCCGCAGCCTCCGCACCACCACGTGCACCACCTCGCCCTCGCGCTGCACGCTCCCCTCCACCAGCAGCGCAGCACTCAGCCGCGCATCGCTCTTAAACCGCTCATACACCTTGGGCCACACCACCAGGTTCGCAATCCCCGCCTCATCCTCCAGCGTGATGAACAGCACGCCGCTCGCCGTGCTCGGTCTCTGCCGCACCAGCACAAGCCCCGCCACCCGCACGCGCGCCCCATGGGGCGATCGCTTGCCATCGCGCAGCGCACTCGTGAGCACCGCGCCCTTGCTGCGCAGCTTTGCCCGCGCCGCTCGCATCGGGTGCCCCTTCATCGAGAGCCCCATCGCCGCATAATCGTGCAGCACGCCCGCCGCCACAGGCACGCAGGGCAACGCATCGCCGATCGCCATCACCTCAGCCGCCGCCGCGCGCCCCTCGCACTCTGCGCCATCAAACAAAGGCAGCTCCCCCTCGCGCATCGCCCGCACCTGCCACAGCGCATCCTGCCGAGCAATCCCCAAGCTCCCAAACGCATCCGCCTTCGCCAGCAGCCGCATCGTGCGCACGCTCACGCCGCTCGCCCGCCACAGCGCAAGCAGCGCCCGCTGCGCCCCCACCTGCGCAAGCTGCTCCCGCCGCTCCCGCGCCACCCGCGCAATCGCCTCGGCCTCCTCCCGCCGCAAGCCCTTCACCAATCGCAGGCCCAAGCGCAGACACGGGCAAGAAGAGGTGTCAAGGTGTCGAGGTGTCGAGGTGTCAAGGGAAAACACCTCGCGCCCGCACCCGCCCTCTTCCCTCGACACCTCGACACCTTGACACCTCGACACCTCTTCTACTTCACAGTCCCACCCACTCCCACACACATCCACCCCCAGCACCACCACGCCATGCTCCTGCGCATCGCGAACGATCTGCGCGGGCGCATAAAACCCCATGGGCTGGCTGTTGATGAGCGCCGCCGCAAACGCCGCAGGATGATGCTGCTTCAGCCACGCGCTCGCATACACAAGCAGCGCAAAGCTCGCCGCATGACTCTCCGGAAACCCATACTCGCTAAACCCCTTGATCTGCTCAAAGCACCGCTCCGCAAACTCCGCCGGATAGCCGTTGCGCACCATCCCTTCCATCAGCTTCTGCCCATACCGATAGATCAAATCCCCCTTGCGCTTCCACGATGCCATCGCCCGCCGCAGCCCATCCGCCTGATCGGGCGTAAACCCCGCCGCCACGATCGCTAGCCGCATCGCCTGCTCCTGAAACAACGGCACACCCAGCGTCCGCTCCAGCACCTCGCGCACCGCCTCACTCGGATACGTAATCTCCTCCAGCCCGCTCCGCCGCCGCAAATACGGATGCACCATCCCGCCCTGAATAGGCCCAGGCCGCACGATCGCCACCTCGATCACCAAATCATAAAAACACCGAGGCCGCAGCCGAGGCAGCATGCTCATCTGCGCCCGACTCTCAATCTGAAAAACCCCGATGGTGTCCGCCGCGCAGATCATGTCGTACGTCGCCGCATCTTCCCAAGGAATGTCGGAGAGGCGACGGAGAGAACGAGCAAGGGATGAAGGGATGGAGGGAAGAAGGGATGAAGTGAGCGCGTGTGCTACTTCACCTTGCGTCGGGCTTCGAGCTTCCGCGTGAGCGAAAACAGCATCTTCTCGATCTCCACGACCTGCGACTGCGCAAGAACAACAAGCTCCTCCTTCAGCATCATGCCTTTCAGTTCGAGCGCGATCTCCATCTGCGTCGCAAGCTCCGCGAGCGAGCCGCTCGCAATCCGCAGACTGCGAAGATACTCGGGCGTGGTCCGCCTCGCATACCCCTCCGCGATGTTCGATGGCACCGAGACCGCGGCACGCCGCATCTGGTCGCGCAGCCCGAACGTCTCGCTCCGTGGCATCGCCTCCGTCATGCGGTACACATTGACCGCCAACTGCCTGCCCCGCTGCCACACCACAAGATCCCGAAACGTGTTGATCGACGCCATACCAATCTCCTTCATTTTGCTCACGACCCAGCTCACCATATCCCCCCTGCCTCCGTCCCTTCTTCCCTTCTTCACTCCATCCCTCCATCCCTCCATCCCTCCATCCCTTCTCCCCCCCCACCATCCTCATCGCCTTCCCCACACACGTCAGCATCCCCAGCCCCAGCACATCAACCTTCAGCATCCCCATCGCGTCGATGTCGTCCTTGTCCCACTCAATCACCGTGCGATCCTCCATCGCCGCGTTCTCAATCGGCACCAGCGTGTGCAAAGGCTCACGCGTGATGACAAACCCGCCCACGTGCTGCGACAGATGCCGCGGAAAGCCCACCAGCTGCCGCGCGAGCCCCAGCACGCGCGCCGTCAGTCCGTCCTCGCCGCTCTGTGCATACTGCTTGTGCCCCTGCGTCCGCACCGCTTCCATGTCCACGTTCTCGCCCCAGTAGTCCATGCTTTTCGCCAGCGCGCCGATCGCATCCTGCGACAGCCCCATCACCTTCCCCACTTCCCGCACCGCGCTGCGGCCGCGATATGTGATCACCTCCGCCGTCAGCGCGGCATGCTCTCTCCCATACCTCGCGTAGATGTACTGGATCACCTCCTCGCGCCGCTCGTGTTCAAAGTCGATGTCGATGTCGGGCGGCTCGCGCCGCTCTCTGCTCACAAACCGCTCAAATAAAAGCGAGAACTTCGCCGGATCCACCTCCGTGATGCCCAGCACAAAGCACACCGCCGAGTTTGCCGCACCGCCTCGCCCCTGGCACAGAATGCCGCGGGAGCGTGCAAACCGCACGATGTCCTCGCACGTGAGGAAGTACGCCTCATACCCCAGCTCCGCGATCATCCCAAGCTCATACTCCACCTGCTCGCGCACTTTCTGAGGCGCATGCGCGCCATACCGCTGCGCCATGCCCCGCATCGCCCGCTCGCGCAGCACGCTCGTTGCGCTCTGCCCGGGCCCGCACTCCGACGGATACTCATACCGCAGCTCTGCCAGGCAAAACGCACTCGCACGCGTAGCGATCTCCATGCTCGCAGCAATCGCCCCGCGTGCCGCCCGCTCCGTCATGCCACCAAGCGACGTCAGCAGCCCCAGCATCTCGCGCCCGCTGCGCAGGCACCGCTCCGCGTTCTTTTGCAAGCGGTTGCCCGCCTCGCGCAGCGTGCACCCATGGCGAATGCACGTCAGCACGTCCTGCAAGGGCCTGCGCGATGAGTCGTGATACAGCACATCGTTATGCGCCGCAAGCCCAACGCCCACCTCGCGCGCCAGCCTCGCCATCTGCTCGCATCGCACGCCATCGTGCTGATCGTGCGACACCGACACGCCCACCCACACATCCCGCGTGCGCGCAGCAAGCCCCGCGAGCAGCTGCACATACTCCTCGTCCACCACGAGAGGCGGCAGCGCAACCACCAGCAAGCCCTCGATGTGCTCGCCCAGGTCGTGCGCATCCAGCCAGCACTGCCCCTTCGGCGCTCGCCGCTTGCCGATGGTCAACAGCCCCGACAACCTCGCGTACGAAGCCCTGCTGCTCGCAAAGCAGAGAAATGCCCTCGCCTCACGCGCCTTGCCATCGCACCCGCGCAGCTCGACTCTGCTGCCCACCGCCAACGGCAGCCCAAGGGCCCGCGCCGCAACGTGCGAGCGCACGATGCCCGCGAGCGTGTTCGTGTCGGCTACTGCGCACGCCGCGTGCCCCAGCGCGTGCGCCCGCTGCACAAACTCTTCGGGGTGGCTCGCGCCAGTAAGAAACGTGCTATTGCTCCGCACGCACAGCTCGCAGTATGCGATCGCATCATCCGCGCTGGTCGCGGGCGTTTGCACGCTCGCATCGCGCCATGCATCGTCCTTGCCCGGGTGAGGCCGCAACTTGGGAAACTCGTTGTACGACATACTGCCCCCATGCCGGCAAACCACTCGCAATCAGCACGCACAACCGCTCTACCACGCCCCCACCACGCTCCACTCGCCATCCTCTCCCAGCCTGCGTCGCAGCCACAGCCAGCGGGCGTGCTCATCGCGCACGATGTAGTAATCGCAGTCGTCGCAGCGCACGTGCCGCTGCGCATTCCACCATGCACCGCCAACGCGCTCGGGCCCCATGCAGCGATCTACCAGCACGCTCTGCCCCATCCACCGCACCTGCTGCACCGCGCCCTGGGGCGAGAGCGCAAGCACGTGCGCAGGCACATCGAGCATGACCGCAGGCCTGCGGAGCACGCAGGGCTGCGCAGCCACTGCCGCTTTCCGCAAGGGTTCGATTCGCGCGGGCTCGTGCTGCACGCTCAAAAAGCTCGCGGGCTGCTGCGCCCCGCCCGCATCATCCACATGGTGCCCCTGCGCTACCCGCGCCAGCAGCACGCGCTGGGCCCCAAGCCTCGCCGCGAGTGTGTCGAGCAGGGCGTGCTCGCTCTGGGCCCGCTGCATGCCAGCGCCAGCCAGCATCGCCTGCTGCGGACGCACCCGAGCCGTCGCGCGGGCCAGCACCACAACGTGCTCAACGCCATGCCCCAGGTTCAGCCCCTCGCAGCGGGGCGAGAGCAGGCTCCACACGTGCCCATCGTCGCTGGTTGGTGCGCTCAGCCCCAGCATCAGCAGCACAGGTGGCATGTCGCTGCGCTGCCAGCACACCTCCAGCTCACGCACGCCCCGCCCGCGCTCGCGCAGGCTCGCGCATAGCTCGCGCAGCGCATCCTGCGTCAGTTGCATCAGCGCGCTGATGTCGCTGCAAGGCCCCGCGAGCGCACGCTCTGCTTTGGCCCTGGCGCGAGGGTGCATGGGCTGCATGTCGTCCTGCGCCCAGGGCTCGCCCAGGCACGCGTCGAGCGCTCGCACAAACCCGCCCCCAAACCGCGCAGCGAGCGACGCGCGAGGCAGCGCGAGCACCTGCCCGATGGTCCGCACGTGCACCTCCTCCAGTGCCTCCAGCGTGGCAGCGTCTGTTCCGATCGCTGCCACAGGCAGCCCGCGCAGCACCTCGAGGGCGCTCGCACGATCGCGCACGCGCGTGGCGCGCGATGGGCCAAACTGCGCAATCGCACGCGCGCACGCGTATCCCGGCGCGATCGCCGCTCTCGCATCGATGCCGCGCTGCGACAGATCGCGCAGCACCCGCAGCAGCAATGCGTCCTCGCCCCCGTGCAGGTGCGCACACCCCGCGATGTTGAGCACTAGCCCAGCGGGCTGAATGCCCGCGTCGATGCCCACCAGGGGTGAGTATCGCGCAAGGCACATCCGCGCGAGCGTGTGGAGCAGGCGCTCGTCTCGCCGCTCGTCGTGCATCGCAAACACCGTGTGAGGTGGCAGCACCGCCCTTGCATCCGCCGCGTGCATGCCCGGGCGCACGCCCGCGCGCAGCGCGTGCACGCAGCACGCGCTCACAACTTGCTTTGGGCCCTGCGTGCGCACCAGCACCAAAGGCGAGCCTGCTTTACTGGCCTTCGTGCTGCGAGCCTGCGAAGATTTGCGCTGCGAGGCATCCGCACTACCCAGCTTGCAATGGGCGTGGATCGCGAGCAGGGGGAGATAGATCGCCATCGCCCGCACGCCGATCTTCATGCCGGTCGTGACGCCGGTCTTGGTGTTGGTCGTCACGCCCAAGGGCTTTGCAGACGAGCCTGCCCGTTGTCTCGTCGCTCTCGATGATGCCATGCCTCACCTCCGTTTGTCGCTGAGTCTCTCCCAGCATCGCTCCGCTTCCTTTGCAGCGCAGCATGCGCACGTGCCACGCGGGCGTGTCGCTGGCTGCGTTGCTCACGAGCCAGCGGGTGCTGGCTGCCGAGGGGTGGTGCTCTTCCCACGCGGGCCTTGCGAGCACGCAGAGCGCGGGCCCGCCCTGGGCTGCGAGCTGCAACCTTCGAGAGAGCACAAACCCCAGCCCGCTCGCATCGCCCATCACCGCGCACGCCGCGCCGCTGCGGAGTGCAACGTCGAGCGCCCAGGCCCGCTCGTCGGCACTTGCCGCTTCGACATACACGCTTGCGGACAGCAGCGCGCGGGTGCGTGGATGGGCATGCAGCGCCAGGGGGCTGGGCCAGCAGTCGCGACCGATCCAGAGAACCAGCCCCCCCGCCTGCCCTCCAACCGGACCAGATTTCTCACTGCCCTCCTGCACGCAGCAAGCCAGGTGGATCATGAGCGACACGGGCGCGAGCCAGGGCCTCGCGCGCGCCGCGCCGCCAGCGGGCTGCACGCCCAGCAGCTCGTGCACGGCTCCACATGCCAGCCCGCCGGAAAGGGCATCGAACATGGGCAGGCCAGTCGCGATGCCTTGGACACCGCTGGCACGCTGCCAGGCACCCTGGGCTGCTCGCGCTGGGGGCCCGCAGGCTGCCAGTTGCTGTCTGAGTTGGTCGAGGGCGAGCCTCGCGTCCGTTCGCATATTGATAGGGTATATATCCAAACAGATTCCTATCAAGCGGCAGAAGAAGAAAACCATCGCATGACCGCTTTTCTGCGCGCGCTCGCGTCCGCTGCTGCTTCCCGCGCTCGTTGCGCGGGGTTGCTGCTTGCGGCTTGCACGCCCCCCTATCCTCGCTCCCCTATGCCCACCAACGACATCGTGACGCTGTCTCGCAACACCAATCAGGCTTTGGGCCTGGGTCAGTACGCCGTCGACTTCATGAGCGACGCGCCCGGCAAGCGGGGCGACCCGGCCTCGAGCGTGCTGGAGAAGACCAACCTGTTCCACACCGACGCGTGCCTGTGCGGCATCTCGGCGATTGCGCTGGGCACGAACGCGCCGAACCTGCTGCGGCGCGAGGCGATGATGTATGCCACGCCTCCCTCGGGCTCTGGCAGCCTGGCGGGCGTGCCATGGGCCAAGCCCGGCACCACGGTGCGCGGCGGCGTGCCTGTGTTTGGCAGCAACGTTGATGTGCAGGTGGAGAAGGCGATCGTCGCGAACAGCAACGCCGTGCGCGAGTGGGACAGCAACGGCACGAACTTTGGCTACAGCCCCGAGCGCGGGCACACCGCGGGGGAGTTTGGGCACAATGACTTTTACCCCGTTGCGCTCGCAGCGGCGCAGCTGCGTGGGCGCGATGGCGAGTTTGCGCTGCGCGGCATGGTGCTGCTGGATGAGATTCGCGGGCGGCTTGCCGAGGTGTTCAGCCTGAAGAGCTACAAGGTGGACCACGTGGTGCACGGGGCCATTGGCAGCGCAGCGGCCTTTGGCGCGATGATGGGGGCAAGCGCCGAACAGATCGAGAGCGCCATCGGCATGACGGTGGCACACTACATCCCGTTCCGCGCGATTCGCGCGGGCAAGCAGCTGAGCGACAGCAAGGGCGCGAGCGCGGCGATCAGCACCGAGGTGGCGATCATGAGCGTGCGTCGCAGCATGATGGGGTTCATGGGCCCGCGCGACATCTTCCGCAACCCTGAGGCGATCTTCCGCATCTTTGAGGGCCCCGGGCAGATGTTCCAGAAGGTGGGGAGCAGCAAGGCAAACACGAGCAAGGCGGACGAGAGCCCGTTTGACCTCATGCTCGGGCGCACGGGCAGCGACTTTGCGGTGATGGGCATGCACTTCAAGCTCGGGCTGTATGAACACCAGAGCGCTGGCGCACTGCAGGGGCTGATCAACATCCTGAACCGTCGCCCGCAACTGCTGGAAGACCAGAGCGGCGACTGCATCAGCAAGATCGTGGTGACGGCGTACGAGCCTGCCTTTGGCATCATTGGCGACCCTGCGAAGCGCGACCCCAAGACGCGGCAAAGCGCGGACCACTCGATGCTCTACCTTGTGTGCAGCATGCTGCGCACCGCGCTGGAGCTGAAAGCCAACGGGCACAAGGGCAGCCTGACGTGGAAGGACCTGATGCTGACGCCCAATCACTTCACGGCGAAGGCGATCAAGGACCCGCTGACGCGTGCGCTCATGGCGAAGATGACCTTCGCACATGGTGGCGAGCAGTATGACAGCAAGTATCCCGATGGCATCCCCACGAGCATGCAGATCACCGATGAGCAGGGCGAGGTGTTTGACAGCGGGCTGGTGATGTATCCGGGTGGCCACGCCCGCAACGACAAGGGGCCCGACAAGATCGACCTGAAGGACGTGCTGAACCACAAGTTCACGGTGCTGGGCGGCCTGGCGACGAAGGAGCCCGGGCCGCTGATTGCTCGCTTGTCGAAGCTGGAGAAGAAGAGCAGTGCGGAGATTGCTTCGCTGCTGGACTTCCCGCTGGTGGTGAGCGGTGTGTTTGATGATTGAGGGGGCGGGTGATGGGAGGCGGTATGCGCGTGCGCAGCAACTTGGCTCTTCTGGCGTGCGGAGTGATGGCTGGCGCGAGCGTGCTGCTCAGCGCGTGCGGGGGTGCGCGGGGTGGCAGCGAGCGCGAAGTGCAGCGAGGCGTGAAGCAAGCCGTGCGAGAGGTGGCGACGCAGGCCGGGATGGCGGAGGCGCAACCAACTGAGCCATCGCGTGCACCGTTGAGCGAGCAAGCGGGAACATCGTCAGCGACGCCTGCAACCGCGCCCGCAGCGACGCCCACAACGACACCGCCGACGACACCGATCGTGCTCTCGCCCCACGTGCGCGTGGATCGCGAGCGGGGCTTTGTCGAGGTCGATGGCACGATCGCGGTGGATGTGCATGGGGCAACGCCCAAGGTCTATCTTGAGGTGCTCGTCACCACGCGCAACACGCGCGAGCACGAGGCGCTGGTGGTGACGGCTGCCAAGCCCGAGGATGTGCACGCGGGGCTGCTGCTGCTGGGCTTGCAGGCCGGCACGCCCGCGAGCTTCGCGTGGACGCCCGCTCTGGGTGATAAGCCCGCGCGCCTCGTGGGCACCCCCGCTCGCGGGGACGCGGTGCGCGTGCTAGTGCAGCGTGCGGGGAGCGACGCGTGGGTGCCACTGGTGTCGTGGATGCGCTCGGAGCGCGGGGCGGAGGCAGTGCGCGATGCGTTTGTGTTTGCGGGCAGCGCGTTTCGACGCGTGGGCGGGCGCGAGGTGTATGCGGCGACGCTTGAGGGGACGATCGTGGGGTTGACGGCGTTTGGCAGCGAGACGGTGGCGTATGGGCCCCTGCACAACCCGGAGGCGGCGAGCGAGCAGCCGCATTTTTTAGCGGCCTCGACGCTCCCTCCTCAAGGTGACTCTGTCGTGGTGCGGCTTGTTGCGGGCGATACGCCCGTCACAGTTCGCAGCGACCGCCCTTGACACAGCAGCGGGCTAGACGGAGGGCAGGGGCAGGCCTAGCATTGCGGCCCCGGGTAGATAGCTCAATCGGTAGAGCACTAGATTGAAAATCTGGGGGTTGCCGGTTCAAGTCCGGCTCTACCCACTTCGACGCCCCTCGCCCTGCGGGGGGTGTTGTTTTTTTTGGTGGGCTCTTTGTGGGCGTGGGTGTGGGCGTGGGTGTGGATGGGCTTTGGGCAGCACGATGAGGCGGGCGGCGACGGGCTTTGGCGAGAGTCTGGCGGGGGCGCGACCCTTGGTCCGTGGCGGCAGTGACGGAGCGCGTGCTCAGGGTGGGGTACAGTTTGTAAAGGGACAACCGATCGATCGACCCTGCTGACCCTGGACGAGCAGCGTCCTCGCGTTGGTTCTGCGGACGGTTCTGGCAAGCGTTTCGACACGCGTTTCCGCGCAACTCCTGAAAGGCCTCCGTATGACCACCGCCGCGACGTTCACGACGGCTCCGCTCGCTTCGCTAGGTCCGCTGGCGGGTGTGCTGCTGCGGCGGCTGGTGCATGCGGACTTGCCCGCGCTCTTCGCGCTCACGCCGCCCGACACGTTTCGGTATTTTCTGAATGAGCCCGCGGTGTGGACGCTGGACGGTTTTCGTGCGTGGGCGGATGGTCACATTTTTCTGCCCTCGCAGGTGCCGCTGCTTGCAGTAGATGAGGTGACGGGCGAGCCCTTGGGCAGCAGCAGCTTCATGGATGTGCAGCCCGCGCATCGGCACGTGGAGATTGGCTGCACGTGGTATGCGGTGCGGGCGCGGGGCACGCACGTGAACCCCGCGTGCAAGCTGCTGATGCTGCGGCACGCGATGGCGGGGATGTTTGTGGATGCTTCGGGCAAGCGATTCGGCTGCGTGCGCGTGACGCTGAAGTGCGACGCGCGCAACCTGCACAGCCACGGGGCGATGACCAAGCTGGGCGCAACGCGCGAGGGCACGCTGCGGAGCCATCGCATCCGCCCAGATGGCTTCGTGCGCGACACGGTGTACTTCAGCATTCTGCCCGATGAGCTTGCACGCGTGGAAGCGGGGCTGCTGGCACGGCTGCCTGCGGGCAGTGCGTAAACCGCCTGGGCGCGCGAAAGCCCCCGGAGCAGAGGAACCCCGGGGGCAGTGCGCGGGCGCGAGTGTGCGTGTGCTGCGTGTTGCTCGCTGTGCGAAGGCAGCGGGTGCCAGCGCTAGGCGAGGGTTACTCCGTGCAGTTGCCGCCCGCGAGCACGCGGAGGAAGGCGATGAGGTCGGTGTCGTCGGGGAAGAGACCGTCGTTGTTGAAGTCGATGTCGTTGCAGGTGTTGGTGCTGCAGGGGCCACCGGCGAGCACGACGAGGAAGTCGATGAGGTCGGTGTCGTCGGGGAACAGTCCGTCGCCATTGAAGTCGATGCTGTCGCAGCCTCCACCCAGCTGCACCTCGTAGGCACCCATGTCGACGTTGACGCCCGAGATGCGAGCGCCGAGGGCGAGGTCTTGGGTGATGGTCGCGGGGACGAACGCGCTGTTACCGGTGTCGATGCAGGGCGAGCCCGTGTTCAGGCTGTAGTCGCCAGCGGCGGCATCGATGAAGAGCGGGTCGCTCGTGATGATGTTGCTGGCACCAAGGCTCGTGAGGCCACCCGAGACGTTGCTGTCGCTCACGGTGAGGACCGCAGCGGCCTGGTTGGCAGCGAACATGCGGCGATTGCCATCGGTGCGACCGCGCACGATGCTGTTGCGGACGCGCAGCGAGCTGGGGGCGATGGTGGCGAAGGTGAGGTCGAAGGGATTGGGCGTGTTGTCGACGAGGGTGCAGTTGATGAAGTCGCTCGAGGCGTTGTTGGTCAGGCGGATTGTCCCGCTCGTGCCAGTGTTATTGGCGAAAAGGCAGTTGGTGAAGCGCGTGACGCTGCCGCGCGCGAGGAGGACAACCGTGGAGCCCGAGTCGGGCGCGAGGCCGTTCTCGCTGATGGTGCAGCGATCGAAGGTGACGTTGGTGATGCCGCCTGTGGAGCCACCCGCGACGTTGATCCCAGTCGCCGAACCGCCTGGCGACGCACCATTCGTGAAGGTGCTATCGACCACGGTGCCTGAAGTGCCGCCGAAGATCGAACTGGCCTCGAATGAGACGTGTGCGCCCGCGGCGCCATCGACGGTGTTCGCGTCGAAGTCGCAGCCTGTGATGGTGAAGGTGCCGTCCAACATTGACACGCCTGCGCCGCCGCCACCTTCGTAGAGATTTGCTGTGAAGGTGGATGAGCTAATGGTGCTGACGGAGTCGAAGCAGAAGATCGCGCCCGAGTTGCCCGTGAAGGTGCTGTTCGAAACTGTCACGGTCGCGTTGTCGCCATAGATGGCACCGCCACTGCCCCCGTCGGGCGTCTGGTTGCCCGAGAACGAAGCGCCCGAAACGATGAGCGTGGACTCGTTTGCCGCCGTGATCGCGCCGCCCAGCCCGCCGCCCGAGGTGAAGTTGCCCGAGAAGGTGCCGCCCGAGACGGTGAGGGCGCTGCCATCAACGCGGATCGCGCCGCTGAGGCCCGAGCCGCTGGAGTCGCCATTCGCGGTGACGGTGCAGTTGGTCAGCGTGACGTCGGAGCCGTTGACGATGAGCAGGGCGCTGCCATCTCCATTGCTGGAGGCGTTGCTGAGGAAGGTCGTTGCGATGAAGGTGGGTGAGCCGCCCGAGACATATGCACCCGCGCCGCCAAAGTCGGTCGTGGTGTTCAGCGTCACGATGCAGTTGCGGATGGTCGCCCCGCTGTCGACGATCTCAAATGCGCCGCCATCGGCGGTCGCGTTGGACGCGCCGCTGAGCGTGAAGCCCTGGAGCGTGGCGCCCGTCTCGCCTGAGATGATGCGGACGAGCGGCGCATTCTCGCTGCCGCCCGTGATCGTCGTGACGGCTGCGCCGCCCGACGAGCGGACGATGATGTCCTTGCCCAGGAAGTTCAGCTGCTCGCCATAGATGCCCGGAGCGACGACGATCTCGTCGCCATTCACGGCGGCGACGATCGCATCCTGGATCGTGGGCTGGTCTGCGGGCACCTGGATGACGGCGGCGTGGGCGAGGCCAGCGCAGGCGAGCAGCGCCGCAGCCGACACACCACACACGAACGAGCGACGAGAACAAGAACGCAGCATGCCAACACCTCTCAAGCTTCAAGCGACGCGAAGGAACCCGAACGTCCGAGCGTCACCCGAGTGACGGGACGCTCCCTCGCGAAATGCGACACGCAAGGCGCTGACCTTGGGTGCCACGGTGGTGTGCTGCGCCAGAGCGAAGGGGTCACGCCCTGGCACCAGCAAAGACAGACTGCTCGGGCTTACTCGGTGCACTCGCCGCCCGCGAGCACGCGGAGGAAGGCGAGCAGGTCGCTATCGTCGGGGAAGAGCCCGTCGTTGTTGAAGTCGATGTCGCTGCACCCTGGGGTTGGGTCGGTGCTGCATGCGCCGCCCGCGAGCACGCTCAGGAAGTCGACGAGGTCCGCGTCGTCGGGGAAGAGTCCGTCGCGGTTGAAGTCGATGGAATCGCAGCCTGCGACATCGAGAGTCTCGAAGGCACCGAGATCGACGACGGGTGCGGCGCCCGGGCCCGTGTCGGGCCGGCTCGTGACATCCACGCGCCGGTCGAGGCTTGCGAGGTCGAGCGTGATGCCCGCGGGGATGAGCGAGCTGTCGCCCGCATCCACAGCGGGCGACGTGACCGCAAGGCGGAAGTTTCCGCCCACGGCATCGACAAACTGCGGGTCGACGTCCTGCATTGCCGTGCCCGCGTAACCGCCCTGCACGATGGAGTAGGACGCGTTCATCACGCTGGGCGAACCGAGGCCGCGAATGATCTGCGAGCCCGTGTTGCCCCACACGATGCTGTTGTGCAGCGCGTCGTTTGAGGCCGACGAGGCATAGATCGCCCCTCCAACGTTGTTCACGATCGTGCAGTTGATGAGCGTGTGCGAGTTGTTGCCATCGAGCGCGAGGCCCCCACCATCGCTGCCCGAAGACGCCGTCGCGGTGTTATTCGCGAACAGCGAGTTGGTAATGGTCGTCAGCCCGCTATCGCACCACAGCCCGCCACCGCGGGCAGCGCTATTGCCCACAAACCGCGCGCGATCGATGTTGACGATGTTCTGTCGCGCGATGCGTGCCCCGCCACCGTTGTTGCCCACGGCCTCGCAGTTCTCGAACAAAACCTCGCTCATCGTCAAGACGCCCCCCACGCCCCCGCCCGTCGCGATGAGACCACCCCCGACGCGTCCATCGCAATCGATGAAGCTCGTCCGCCTGATCGTGACGCTGGGCACCGAGACGTTGAGGCCGCCCGCGTCGCCAAACTGCGTGCCAAACGGAATCGCATCGCAGTCGTTGAAGGTTACATCCTCGACAACAGCCGACGCTGTCGTTCCACCCACGATGCGGACGCCGTTGAGCTTCGAACGCAGGCCCGTGAAGGTGCTGCGGCGGATGGTGCTTGCGGGTGTATCAAGATTCAGCGCGGCGTTGTCTCCGCCATTGCTGCTGCTGATGGCAACCGCCCGCACATTCGTAAAGGTCGAGTCCTCGATCGTCACTCCCTGGGCAGTGAGCTGGAATGTAAAGCCTCCGCCGATCTTTGCTGAAACGTCCGTGATCGATGAGTTGTCGACGAGCATGGGCGTTGCCGATGCAAAGGTGCTCACGATCTGCGCCGCGCCAAAGTCGCCCCCCTGATTCGGAATGGGCGACGTCGCACTCGCTGGAATCGCGCCGCCTCCACGGAAGCTGTTGTCGCTAAAGCGCACCTCTGCCGGTGTCGTCTCGACCATCACGTGCCCGCCGTTCTGGCTGGTGTTGTCGATAAACGTGTTGCCCGTGATGGTGAGCTGCTGACGCAGAGTCGTAAAGATCGCGCCGCCCTTGCCGCCCACGCCCAGGGTCGTGTCGCGGGTCGTGTTGTTGCGGAACGTGCTGTTGGTAACGCTGAAGACGGGCAGCGTGCTCGTGGTGCGGCCCTCAAGGTGCACCGCGCCGCCGTGGATGGTGACGAGGTTGGTGGGGTTCACTTCAACGCGGTTGTTCTCGAAGGTGCAGGCGTCGATGGCGAGGAAGCCGCGCGAGGCGCGGATCGCGCCGCCGCCGTCGCCCGCATTGAAGCGCACGATGTTGTTGCGGAAGGTGCTGCGGTCGATGCGTGTGCCGTTGGGTGCGGTGCTGGAGCGGATGGCACCGCTGCCCCCGGTGAAGACGAAGCTGCCCGTGGTTGCGCCGGTAGCGATGTTGCCCTCAAAGATGCTGTCGCTGATCCGCACGAGCGTGCTGACCTGCACCGCGCCAGCAACAGCAGCGACGTTGTCGCGGAAGGTGCAGTCGTCGATGATCGCGCCGCCGCCTCCCGGAAGCGTGGTGCCGAAGATGATGGCACCGCCTGAGGACGTGGGCGAGGTGTTGGCGGTGAAGGTGCTCGTGGTGATGTTGCAGACGCCGGGCGAGCTAAACGCGATGGCCCCGCCCCCGCTGCGTGCGGTGTTGCCCGTGAAGGTGGCACCCGAGACGGTGAGGCCCGCCGTGCTGCCCGCAGCTGCAAAGACGCGAATGGCGGCACCCGAGCCCGAGTCGCTGTTGTTGTTGAGGAAAGTGCCGCCGTTCACAGTGAGCTGGGCATCGTCCTTCACGTAGATCGCAGCACCGCCCGGGTTCACGCCCGAGACGGCCGAAGGCATCGTGGTGGTGTTGCCATCGAAAGTCGTGTTCGTGACGATGAGCGTGCTGCTGCCCGCAAGGCCGATGGCTGCTCCCGAGCTCTGGGTGCCTGAGTTCTGGAGGAAGCTGCTTGCCGAGACCGTTGCGGTCGTGGTGCCCGCGATCGCGAGCGCGCTGCCCACGCCCTGCGTCAGCGGGTCGATTGCGCTCGTGCTGTTGCTCGTGAAGACGCTGCCCGTGATGGAGAGCGTGCCACCCTCGGCGTACACACCCGAGCCAACGAAGCCCGACCCGATGTTCGACTCGATGCTGCAACCGATGATCGAGAGGTTGCTGCCCAAGGACAGCACGCCGCCGCCGTTCGCGGTCGTGAGGCTGGCGCTGGTGATCTTGAACCCTTGGATCGTGGCGCTCTGCGAGCCGTTCACGGTGACGATGGTGTTGGTCGAGAACTGACCATCGAGCGTGGTGACGCCGCTGCCCCCGGTTGCGACAAGAGCGACTGACTTTCCGAGAAAGTCAATCGCTCCTGGGTAGGTGCCTGGTGCAACTTGGATGGTGTCGCCGTTCACAGCGGCAGTCAGTGCATCCTGAATCGTGGGGAAAGCAGCGGAAGGGACGGGAAGCACCGCCGCATGCGCCGAGCCTGCACAAAGGGCAAGCATGCATGCCACATGCATGGGATGGAGATGACGAACGGCGCTGATGCCACGACAACGGAAATCACTGCGGAAAGTGAACATGGTCGGCTTCCTCGGGAGAGTGTGCGAGTGGAACGACCAGCACAGCCTATCGGAATAACGGAATTGTCGCAAGACAAATGTGCAAACATTTTGAAAGAAATGTGTTGCAGGAGTTTCCGATCCGATGTATATTGGCATCGTGTCGCAAGTTGAATCCAAACATTCTCCGATCGAAGTACCGTTCGACTCCGCCGCGAGCGACGTGCTGAGCGACCTTCGCCGCACGTGTGCTGCGGTGCTGACGCAGTGCGGGGGCATTTCCAAGGCTGTGGACCTCTCGACGCGCTTGGGACTGGATCGCAGCCTGGGGTGGAAGGTGTGGCACGTAGCGCAGGGGCCTGGGCCTTGCCCATCGGTTGCGCATATTCCTGGGCGTCAGGGGTTTGCCCAGTTCATCCGGGCAGCGCGCGAAGCGGGCGTCGCGCCGGGCACGCTCGATGATGCCAGCCGCGCGTTCGACCAGTTTCGCGACTTGACGCGTGAGCACGCGGGCGATCGCGCGACTGCGGAAAGCATGCTCGGGCATTTGAGCGACGATGGTCGCAAGCGCCTCGAGATCGCGATGCGGCGCGATGGCTTTCGGGCTCAGGCGCACTTCCTTGGCGTGCAGGCGCAAGCGAAGTATCAGCTCGATCTGGTGCTGCCCGCGAAGCCCGGCTTCATGCCCGAGCTTGCGCGCGTGCGGGCGCTGCTGGGCTTTCGTCGCCATCGCAGCGACGTCTCGTGGCTCATTGCTCGCAGCACGCTCGTGCACGACGAAGGGCCTTCGGGCTCGATTCGGCGTGAGCCGCTGGAACCGCAGCTGCTCCCGGGCGAGCTTGCGGGCATTCCGTTGCTGCCCCAGTTTTGCTCCAAGCCCTTGCCGTCCATCCGGCGCCGCATCATCGCGGGCGTGACGGCGGAAGATGAGCTGCTGCCGGGCTCGGTGGGCCATCACGGCGCGGTGGACATCGTGACAGGCGAGCTTGCGTCGCAGATGCCTGCGCGTGACGTGCTCACCGACGCCACGCTCATGCACCTCACGACTCCTTGCGAGCGATGCTGCTATGACGTCGCGCTGCCGCGCGAGCTCGCCAGCGCGGTCTCGGTGCGGGTGCAGAGCACGGTGCAGGTGGAGCACCCATACTTGCGGAGCGAGAGCTTTGCGACGATTCCGGTGATTGAGTCGCTCGAGCGCCTGGGGCGAGCCGACCGCGCCCCCACCACTGCTGAGGTGCCACCCCAAGCTGCGCTACTGCACTACCTGTTTGCTCGCATGCGGGTGGAGGCGAAGGACTTTGAGCTGGTGCGGCTCCGCATGCGGTTCCCGCCCACGCCTTCGGTGATTGGGATGACGTATCGGCTGAAGTGACTCCCGGCAGTCTTCGTCGGAAGCCCTGCGGGCCTTGGCGCAGAGAGCCTCGCCCGCGCGTAGGCTTGGCACTCATGGCACTCTCTGCGCGCAGCCAGCACCTGCTGTTCATCACCATCATGGTCGGCATCATGTCGTGCGTCATCTCGCTCACGCTCACGATCGTGAAGGTGGGGTTTGGCAGCGGCATCGGGCACCTGGTGGATCAGTGGCTTCGCAACTGGGCCCTCGCGGCGATCATCGCGTGGCCAACAGCGTACTTCGCGGTGCCGACAGCACGGAAGATTGTGGGCAAGCTGGCGAAGTAAACGGACGGTGCGAACAGTTCGAGATGGCAAGCAAGACCAGCACCGGGCACGCACCAGCACATGACAAAGCAGTCAGCAGCCACACGCTCGACATGCAGCAGCGCGAGCTGATGGGTCGGCATCGCCTCGTCGAGGCGCTTATTCACGAGAACATCGAAGTTGCGATGCCACTGCGCGACAAAGGGGTCGATCTGATCGCGTATATGAGCGCCACGCCAGAATCGGCCGCACCGAGCGGTGCGATGGGTCGTTTCGTGGCGGTGCCCATCCAGATGAAATCAGCGAGTGAAGAGCGATTCAGCGTGCACAAGAAGTACGAGGGAATCGCCGGGCTGCTGCTCGTGTACGTGTGGCACGTCGACAACCCCGTGAAGCTGGCGTTCTACGCGATGACCTACAAGCAGTCGCTCGACGTGGCAGAATCGCGCGGTATGACCAAGACCAACTCGTGGACGAAACCAAGCGGCAAATACTCGGCAACGAGCATCAGCGAGCCGCTGCGACAGGAACTCAAGCCCTTTCTTGTGGGCAACACGCGCACATGGCGGAAAGTCTTGCTCGATGCCGCTGGCTGCACGTAGCGCATGATGGGCGGGCTCAGGCATCCGCCCTGCGCACCGCCTCGCAAAACGCCGCGATCTTTCGCACATCCTTCACGCCCCGCTCGCTCTCCACGCCGCTCGACACGTCCACGCCGTAGGGGCGGAGCAGCCGCACGGCTTCGCCCACGTTCTCCGGCGTGAGTCCGCCCGCGATGATAATGGGCTTGGTGACCAGCTGCGTGAACGGCGCGAGCTGCTGCCAGTCGAAGGCCTTGCCCGCGCCGGGCGTCGAGGCGTCGATGAGGATCGCACAGACCTCGTCGTAGCTCCCCCACTTCATCAGCTCGCGGCCGATGGTCTGCGGATCGAAGGCGATGCCCTTGATGATGTCGGGCCCGCAGCGCACGACGGTGTCGACGTCCTCATCGCCATGAAACTGCGTGTAGATCGTGGGGCACAGCTCCTCCACATCGGCAAAGTCGTCGACGCTCGCATCGCGAAACACGCCCACGCTGCTGACGAAGGCCGGGAGACAAGCCGTGAGCGCGAAGGCCTCTTCCGGGTCGATGAGGCGGGGGGAATCCTCGACGAAGACAAAGCCGATAGCGTCAACACCGTTGTCGGCACACGCGCGGATGGTGTCGCTGTCGGTCACGCCGCACACTTTGATTCTCGTTCGGGGCATGGGGCAGCATACGCCCCGGTCAGGGCGTTGCAAACAGCCCAAGCTGGGCGCGCCCCATCACGCTTGGCGCACCGCTGGCGGCCGCGGGCGGGCTGGGCAGCACGCTCTCGCCCTTGCGCAGCGCAAACAGCGTGCGATTGAGCGGGGGCAGGCGCTTGTCCAGCCCGTTGCGGCGGGCAAAGACCTCGAAGGTGGAGCGGAGCTGGTCGGCGAGTGCGCCGCTGCCGCGACCGCGCTCAAACCAGCCGCTGGTATAGAGCTCGCCGTCGCGCGTGTCGCGAATCTGCGACTCGACCTTTGCCGCGCGATCAGGAAAGTGCGTGCGAAGCCACTGCAAGAAGAGCTCCTTGAGCTGGTGGGGCAGCCTGAGGAGCACGGTGCCCGCAGCCCGCGCACCCGCGACGCGGCAACGCTTCAGGATCGCCGGCACCTCATGGTCGTTGATGGCGGGAATGACGGGAGCGACCATGACCATCGTCGGCACGCCCGCCTGCGCGAGCTTGTGGATCGCGTCGACGCGGGAGGCGGGGCTGCTCGCGCGCGGCTCCATGATGCTCGCGAGGGAGTGGTCGAGCGTCGTGACGCTGATCGCGACGTGCACGAGGTTGAGCTTGGCGAGCGCGGAGAGCACGTCGAGGTCGCGCGTCACGCGGCGACTCTTTGTGATGACGCAGACAGGCTGGCGCAGCTCAAGGCACACCTCCAGGCATGCACGCGTGATTCGCAGCTCTTCCTCGATGGGTTGATACGGATCGGTCACGCCCGACAGCACGATGGGCTCGCCCTCCCAGCTCTCCTTTGCCAGCGCCTTGCGGAGCAGTTGCGGCGCGTCGTGCTTGGCGAAGAGCTTGGTCTCAAAGTCCAGCCCGCACGAGAGCGACAGATATTCATGCCCGGGCCTCGCGTAGCAATACACGCACCCATGCTCGCACCCGCGATAGGGGTTGAGCGTCCACTTGAAAGGAAGGTCGGGGGAGTCGACCTTGTTCAAAATGGTCTTGGCTTCGTCGGGCTGCACGACGGTGAGGGGGTGGCGGAGCGGTTCGCCTTCTCGCTGCAGGTCGAGCTCGGCTTGGGCGTCTGGCAGGGCTTCGTGATGCACGGCGTCGAAGCGATTGGCAGGGGAGAGGGAGGTGCCACGACCGCGAAGAGGCTGAGGTCGCGATTGGGCCCCTGATGAGTCGAGCGGCGAGGGAGGATCGGGGACGTGTCGTATACCTTGCATACACCTATCGTATACCAATCAAACTCCATACGCATGCTGCGAGTTTGAGATTTCGAGATTGTTATTGCTGCCAAACTCCCTTTTGCCTCCGTTTCTGGTATGGTGTACCCATCCAGGAGATTCCCCATGTCCACGTCTCAAAACATTGTGCGATTGCTTGCGGCTTTGTCCGTGGCATCGCTTTCAGCTTCGACGCTCGCTCAGGCGCAACAGCTTCCGGTGCTGGATGGCAAGGGAGGCATTGCTCCGCTGGACGTCAAGCCTGGTCCACAGCCCTTGAGTGTTGTCCACGGAGTGAAGATGGACTTCATTCCTGGGGTCAGCTTGCGAGCGATCGACAACGATGCCCTTTGGGCGCAGGATCAAGCGCTCGAAGCGGCTGGCCAGGGCAACGGCGTGAAGCGCATGAGCGTGGAGGTGCCACTGGAGTTTGATTGGAACGCGGGGCAGTGGTACGACGCGCCCAACGGAGCGGGACGGTTGTGGGTGCTCGATGTTGTGAGCCCCACGGCATGGGGCGTGAGGTTGCATGTGAGCAACTTCGAGTTGCCAACGGGCGCGCAGATGACGGTGTACGCGCCCGACGACCTGGACGGCGCGCCATGGCCTTATGAGGGCAAGGGACGTCGCGGGACAGGTGAGTTTTGGGCCCGCACGGCATTTGGAAACACGGCGCGCGTCGAGGTGTTCGTGCCTCGCGGCGTGACTGTCGACGAAGCGATGCCGTTGTTCACCATCGACAAGGTGCACCACTGGTACATCAACATGCGGACGGGCACTCCCAGCGCGTTTCAGACAAATGAGCTGGGGTGTCACCGCGATGTGACGTGCGAAACGTGGCCCAACGAGGCCGCGGGCGTGTGCCTCATCTACATGAATGGCGGCTCGTGCAGCGCGACCTTGCTGAACACGTTTGCGGGCGACTGGACGCCCTACATGTACACAGCTGCGCACTGCTTTAACAACCAAGCGGGTGCGGACTCGCTGGAGACGTACTGGTTCTTCCAGACCACTTCATGCAACGGCACCGTGCCGAGCTTGCCCACAGGGATCAATCGTGCGGACGACGCAACGCTTCTCTCGACCGGGACGGCGGCGGACCACACGCTCGTGATGATCGAGGGAACGATTCGGCGCGACTTGTACTGGCAAGGGTGGGACCCCAACGCATATGGCAACGGGAACACCAACTTTGGCATTCACCACCCGGGCGGAACCTATAAGCGATGGAGCACGGGCACCACGTCTGCGACGGGCGTGGGATGCAGCATCGCGGGCATCGGCGCGGGCGTGACGGGCATCTTTAGCACGGGAACCTCGGAACCTGGCAGCAGTGGCTCGCCCCTGTTTGACGATGCGCGCCGGGTGCGCGGGGCACTGAGCTGCGCGAACGGCGTGTGCACGGCGGCGAGGCGGTTCTACTACGGGCCGTTCTCGGTAGCCTATCCGAGCTTCAGTACACTGCTCAACGGCGGATCGGACGATGGCGTTGACGGAAGCGGCTTTGGCGACACGTGCGCGAACGCGTTCTTTGTTGCGGCGAGCGGAAATGGCGGGCTCAACGGACTGGTCGTGAAGTCGGTGGATGAGGACTGGTACAGCTTCACGGTGCCGGCTGGTGGCTCGATCACGCTGAGCACAAGCTTCGTCAACGCGTGGGGCGATATTGACAACCAAATGTTTGATGCGTGCACAGGCGTGTTGCTCTCGTCGTCGACGAGCGGCTCGGCGAGCACCGAGACCACATCGTGGACGAACCCGAGCAACTTCGCCAGGACGGTGACGCTGCGGGTGTACCTGTTTAACGACACGCGGGCAAACTACAATCTGTCGTACAACATCGTGGGCGTGCCTGCTCCGAGCAACGATGCATGCTTCAACGCGCTTGCTCTCGCGAATGGACAGACTTTGACGGGGAACACGCAAGGCGCCACGACCGACGGCGCAACCACGTGTGGTGTGGCCACCGCCAAGGACGTGTGGTTTTCGTACTTCGCGCCATGCTCGACGACGCTTTCGCTCTCAACGGCTGAGAGCAGCTTTGACACGGTGCTGAGTGTGCACAGCACTTGCCCGGGCAATGCAACGAATCAGCTTGCGTGCAACGATGATAACGGCGTGACGCTCACGTCATTTCTGTCGCTGCCCGTGGTTGGGGGTCAGCAGTACCTCATCCGCGTGAGCGGGTATAACGGTGCGAGCGGGAACTACAGTTTGTCAGCGAGTGTGCCGGGATTCTTCAACGACGAGTGTGTGAATGCGATTTCGCTGCCAGCGGGGAGCTTTTCGTTTGACTCCTGCGGCGGGACGAGCACGGGCCCGTCCGAGAGCGCTTGCGGCGGTGCACCGATTGGCGCGGACTTCTGGAACTCGTTCACGCCGGATGTCAACGGCTTCTTGACGGCTGACACCCTGGGGGCGACGTTTGACACTCAGCTCGCAGTCTATGACTCGACGTTTGGCTGTCCCGGTGCTCCCGACACCGCCATCGCTTGCAACGATGACTTTGCGCCGCCACAGCGGTGGTCCCAGGTAGGCGTCCCGGTCGTCGCGGGCGTGACGTATCTCATTCGCACCGGCGGATACTTCTCGGCGCAAGGATTCGGCACACTGACGATCGGATTCGTTCCGGACGCAACAGGGTGCGACAGCATCGACTTCAACCGCGACGGCTTGTTCCCTGATGACTTGGACCTGCTGGACTTCCTGAGCGTGCTCGCGGGCGGTGCGTGCAGCACTGCGCCGGACCCGGATTGCAGCGACCTGGACTTCAACAACGACGGGCTCTTCCCCGATGACACCGACCTGATCGCATTCTTGACGGTGCTGGCTGGAGGAGACTGTCCCGGATAATCGAGTGCTCCGCAGCCCGCCTCGGGCCCTGCGAGCACTGCATCTCAAGACCCCACCGCCCCACGTGCGCCGCACGTGGGGCGTTTTCGTTCTCGGCGTATCCTGCCTCGATGCGCACCAAAGACGAAATCGTCCGCGACTGGCTCCCCCGCTACACCGGCTGCGCGATCGAGAGCTTCGGGAAGTATGTGCTGCTCACGAACTTCACGAAGTACGTCGAGATCTTCGCCGAGCGATTTGGCGTTCCTGTCATGGGCAAGGACAAGCCCATGGCGAGCGCGACAGCGCACGACATCACCATCCTGAACTTTGGCATGGGCAGCGCGATGGCCGCGACATGCATGGACCTGCTCAGCGCAGCTGAGCCCAAGGCCGTGCTGTTTCTGGGCAAGTGCGGCGGCCTGAAGAAGGCAAAGCTGGGCGACTTCGTGCTGCCCATCGCCGCCATTCGTGGCGAGGGCACGAGCAATGAGTACATGCCTCCCGAGGTGCCCGCCCTGCCCAGCTTTCGCTTGCAGCGCGCGGTGAGCGAGGCGATCGTGCACAAGAAATGCGACTACTGGACAGGCACGGTCTATACCACCAACCGGCGCGTGTGGGAGCACGACGAGCAGTTCAAGGACTACTTGCGGAAGATCCGCGCCATCGGCATCGATATGGAGACGGCGACGATCTTTCTCGTCGGATTCGTGAACAGCATCCCCAAGGGTGCGCTGCTACTCGTGTCCGACAGCCCGATGAGCCCCGAGGGCGTGAAGACCAGTCGCAGCGACGAGCTGGTGACCGAGAGCTTCGTGCGCATGCACATCGACATCGGCATCGATGCGCTGAGCGACCTGCGCGACAGCGGCGAGAGCGTGAAGCACCTGCGGTTTGAATAGCAGCGTTCGCTACGGCGCAATGCCATCGGGGATGAGCGAGAGCAGCTCGCGCGCAAGCGCCTCGCGCTGCACGGCTCGATCATCCAAAGGAAGCGTGCGGATGAGCGTGCCATCGCCCGCGACCACGAGCACCATCGCCTTGCTGCGGTGCGCAAAGCGATCGAGCAGCTTGCGACCGCCCGAGCTAAAGAGCAAAGGGCTCTCGACCACTGCGGGCAGGCCCGTGCTGGCCGCGCCCCGCTGCTGCCAGTGTGCCGTCAGTTGCTTCGCTCGCTCGGCTTTCATCTGCTCCAGCTCCATCGCCGCCGCGCTCGCAACCAGCACGCGCGGCGTGAGCGACCCCCCACGCAGCTGGCGGATATTCAGCGTGCGCAGCACGCCCTCAGCGGCAAGTGCGGCCTCGCGCGCCTTGGCTTCCATCGCGGGCACGCCCGGCTCAAACAGTACGATGATGGCGCTGCGTGCGGGGTGGGCCTGACCCGTGCGGGCCTCGTCCTCGCTTTGCTTGAGCATCTCTTCGAGGCCTTGCCAACCGCGCAGCTCACCATCGAGCAGTGCAAGCACAGGCACCGACGAGCCGGGCAGCACCTCCACGGGCTTAGGAACGAGGGCCGTGAGCGTGGGCACGCGCTCGCGCGATTGCGTGGAGGGGGCAAAGCTCGCGAGCGCTTCGTGCGTGGTGAGGGCGGGGGTCAGGAACTCGACTTGCACCAGCAGCAGCGGGCCCGAGCTGCGGTCAAACCCGCTGGCATCGGGCGATGGCGAAAGATCGAGCAGCCACGACAGGGGCTGACCGGTCGCCGCGTCGACGCGCAGGAGCGCGTTGTCGCCCACAAGCAGCGAGCCATCGGGCGCGACGCCCCGCCAGAGGGTCTCGGTCAAGATCGCGGCTGGCGTCCGCACGGCACCACCCGATGATGCCTGCGCTGGGGCGTCGAGCTGCGCCCGCAGCGCATCCAGCCCCGCCTGACCATCGAGCGCGAATCGCAGCGACGGAAAGGGCAGGGGCGGCAAAAGCGCGTCAAGCTGCTGCGCCAGCGGCTCGTCGTTCGACAGCGTGTGCTGCCAGTAGATATCGGGATTGAGGGTGCTGAACGCGCGGAGCACGTGCGTGGGCTGCGCGGTCGGCACATCGCCCGCGCGATCGCGCGACAGCGTGAGGATGAGCGAGCCCGCATCCAGCCGCAGCGTGGGCATGCCCGATGCGTCGGGCACGATCGAAAGCAATGCTTGGCTCTGCACGTCCGTCGGGGGCTGGCCCTCGCCCGCAAGGGTGCGATGCGTGACGGTGATGCGTTGCAGGCTGGGCCCAGCTTGCACAAAGCTCGCAACGCGCGAGAGCGCGTTCACGAGCGCGGGCCCGGGCACCAGCTGGCTCGCAAGCTCCGCAGGCACCGCGAGCTTGGCCCACTCATCGGCGTGCGCGCGGCGCGGGGGCTGCTCGGGCTGCGCAGCTGGTGCTGGCACGGGTTGCGCTCCGGCAGGAGCAAGCGTCACGCCCGCGAGCGCGAGCAAGCACGCCACCTGCACGGCACGCGCCGCACGCCCAGCAAACACGCCCCGCACGCCACCAGCCCGCTGTTCACTTCGCACACGCACGTCGCACGCTCCTTGCTTGGTCTCTCTCTCACGCGTTCATCATCCCGCCCCGCACGCGCTCACTCGCCTGCGTCGCCACCAACACCCGCAGCAGTTCCTCCACGGTCCTCGGGCCGCCATCCCCCGGCACCACCAGGCCCGGCGCGATGCTCGCGAGGGGCACGAGCACGAACGCCCGCTCGTGCATGCGCGGGTGCGGAATCGTGAGCCCCTCTTCATGCACTCGCGCGGTGCCCCACGTGAGCACGTCGATGTCCAGCGTGCGCGGCCCCCAACGCTGCGCTCGGTCGCTGCGGTCTCTGCCGCATTGCAGCTCGATGGCTTGCATCGCACCCAGCAGCGCACGGGGCGAAAGCGTCGTGCGCACCACTGCTGCCGCGTTCACAAAGTCTGGCTGCGCGATCGGTCCCACCGGAGCCGTGATGACGAACGCGCTGCACGCCTGCAACCACACCCCAGGAGTCCGCGCGATCGCCGCGAGCCCATCGCGCACCCAGCGTGCCGGGTCGCCCATGTTGCTGCCCAAGGCCAAGGCCACCACCGTGCCACTGGCCCAGAGGTCGTCAGACGTTCGCGGGCTCTCGTCGTGCGGCAAGCGTTTGGAGTCCATGAGCAACCTGTTTGGTGAACCAGACATCTGGCCCACGCACCCGCACCATAGGACTACGCTGGGCCCATGCTGGTTTCCGCAGAATCTCGGCCCCGCAACCTGTCAGCCTGGCACGCGGGGCCGTTGCTGTTTGGCGATTGGGGCACAAGCCGCCTCTACGTCCTTGGCCTCGCTTTCTACTTCACGGGGCATGCAAGCCCCATCTATCTTGGCATCATGTCGCTCATCATGGTGGCGGTGGCATGGGGATACACCATCGTCTGCCGGTGCTTTCCGGATGGTGGCGGTGTGTATGCGGCTGCCAAAAAGGTCAGCCCCCTGCTCGCGGTCATCGCCGCGACGCTGCTCATCTGCGATTTCATCGTGACCGCTGCACTCAGCGCGGTGGAGGCCTTCCACTACTTTGGCATGCACGGCAAGGCGATGATCCTTGCGAGCTGCATCGGCACGATCTTCGTGCTGGGCGTGCTGAACTGGTTTGGCAGCAAAGCCGCCGGAAGATTCGCACTCATCATCGCGATCTTCGCGATCGCCGCGAGCGCGATCGTGGGCGCGATGTGCCTCAAGCTGCTGCCCGATGGCCTTGCCGCGACGAAGTGGACGGTGCCGGGCGTCGACGACCCGTGGGAACGCTGGACGAGCCTGGTGCGCATCGTGCTCGCGCTCGCCGGCGTCGAGGCGGTGGCAAGCATGACGGGGCTGATGAAGCAGCCGGTAGCTCGCACCAGCAGAAGAACGATCTGGCCCGTGCTCATCGAGGTCATCGCCCTCAACATGCTGTTTGGCATCGCCATCAACGCCCTGCCCGGGCGGCTCGAGACCACCGTGCCCGACTACGTGCGGCTCGAGCTGGGAGGCGTGGACGGCACGGGCCCCAAGTTCGCGAGTGACTTTCAGCCCGTTGATGCGGCCTACACGCCCACGCCCGAAGAGACGGCAAACATGCAGGAGGTGAAGGAGTATCGCAGCACAGCCCTGCGGGTGCTGGCAGAGCACGTGGGCACGACAAGCTTCGGTCCGCAGACCGGGCACGTACTGGGCATTGGCGCCGGCATTGTGTTTGGGTTGCTGCTGCTCAGCGCCGTGAACACCGCGATCCTTGCCCTCGTGTCGGTGTTCTACGCGCTAGGGCAAGACAAAGAGCTGCCGCAATCGCTGACAAAGCTCAACTACTCGGGCGTGCCCTGGATAGGCCTCATCATCAGCGTCATTCTGCCCGCCGTCGTCCTGCTCATCGTGAGCGACGACAAGGCCCTCGGTGAGCTCTATGCCATCGGCGTCGTCGGCGCAATCGCCATCAACATGACCTGCTGCGCGCTGAACAAAGAGCTGGAGATCAAGGGCTGGGAGCGCATGGGCCTCTGGGCCATCGCGATCCTCATGACCGCGATCTTCCTCACGATCGTGGTCGCCAAGCCCAACGCGACGCTCTTCGCGGGCGTCATCGTGGGCAGCGTGCTCATCGCGCGATACGCGGTGAAGTTTGCTGAAGCCAAGAAGCGCCTCGCTGAGCCCCTGCCCACGCCCCACGCGGGCTGGCTCGCAGAGCTGCCCAGCGGGCCCGTGCAAGGGCTCGAGCGCGAGAGTCGCATCATGCTCGCCGCGCGCGGCAGGGCCAACGCCGAATACGCCGTCGACCTCGCCCGCAAGCGCAAGGCAGCACTCTTCGCGATCTATGTCCGCACCCTGCGTGTGCTCGACGTCACGCCCGGTCAAGCCCCGCGGCTGGAGAGCGACCCCGAAGCGCAGGAGACGCTGGGCACCGTCGCGGTGATTGCCAAGCGTGCGGGCGTGCCGTTCGTACCCATCTATGTCACCAGCCCCAACATCGCCGAGGAGATTCTCGACTACACCGTGACCTTCGCGTGCGACACGCTCATCATCGGCAAGAGCCAGCGCGGCACCCTGGCCCGCAAGGTGGGCGGAGACGTCGTCCGCCAAATCGCCGACACACTGCCCGAGGGCGTGAGCCTCATCGCGCGCAGCACCGATGTGGTGCAGCGTGAGCCCGCGCCAAGCCTCGAAGCACCATCGCCCGCCGCTCCGCCCGCGCACGACGCGAACAAGGACCACAAATCCCCGTGAGCCCACCCGTAAGCCCACCCCTGAGCCCACCCCTGAGCCAAGACCCGCACCAGCCCCCAGCGCCGCAATCGCTCGATGCCCTGCGCAGCCGCATCGATGATGTTGATCGCCTGCTCGTCTCGCTGCTAAACGAGCGCGCCGCGCTTGCCGCAGCGATCGGCGACATCAAGCGTGCCAGCGGCGTTGCGATCTATGCCCCCCACCGCGAGGCGCAGGTGCTCGCGAAGGTGCAGGCGATGAGCGAGGGGCCACTGCCACCCAAAGCCATCGAGGCAATCTACCGCGAGATCATGAGTAGCTCTTTCGCGCTCGAAAAGGGCCTGAGCGTTGCCTACCTAGGCCCTGCGGGCAGCTTCAGCCACCTTGCCGCAAGCAGGCACTTTGGCGCCAATGCCGACTTGCAAAGCACCGAGACCATCGCGGGCGTATTCGGCGCGATCGCACGGAGCGAGTGCGAGGCCGGGCTGGTGCCCGTCGAGAACACGCTGCACGGCGGCGTCGCCGAGACCCTCGATGGGTTCGTGACCTACGCGGGCAGCGCGTTTGTGCAGGCCGAGGTG
>JAIYDA010000012.1 GCA_027487735.1 Planctomycetaceae bacterium
GCTCCGCACTCGGGCTTTGCAAAGGCTCTTGCCACACGCTGCGCAGGGACGCGCACCCGCAGGCGAAGAGTTCAAGACCATAGACCAGTTGCCACCCGCGGATCGTCACGAAACGGGCCCAAAGGCAAGACGCACCCTCACCCAAAGGAAAGCCCCAAGAAAACCCCAACTTCTCAGCAGTTGCCGCCCGCCAGCACCTCGAGGAACTTCAGCAAGTCCGAGTCATCCGGAAACAGCCCGTCGTTGTTGAAGTCGATGTCGCTGCAGGTGTTCGTGCTGCACGGGCCACCCGCGAGCACGCTGAGGAAGTCGATGAGATCGGTATCGTCCGGGAAGAGTCCGTCGCCGTTGAAATCGATGCTGTCGCACGTGGGCTGCGAGCAGCTCAGGCCCAGGATCACGAAGTCATCGAACGCCGCCTCCAGCAGCGACTGCGGGCTTGTGTCCGTCACGCGGTAGCGAAGCTGCACGCCTGTGGGGCTGGCAAAGCCCAGACTCAGCAGGTCGATGGACCGCTTCTGCCAACCGGGCTGCACGCTGTCGTCGCTCAGGCCCCCCGGGCCCAGCGTGATGGCAGGCTGCCACGAGCCGCTGAGAGAAGTCCGCACCTCGACAAACGCGGTGTCGTTGTAGGGGCCAGCCCCAGCGCCATTGGAGTACCACAGCGAGAACTCCAGCCGCGGACGCTCAACGCCCGCGAGGTCGAAGAAGGGGCTGGTGAGCGTCGTGCTGCCGTTGTCGACGTCTGCCGTGCCATCGCCCGCGCCAGCATTGGCGTTGCCCGTCACCCAGCAGACAAACCCGGGGTTGGCGGTATCGTCGGGTGTGGTGTCGGCGTTGGGCTGGGCTGCGGTGCCCACTGGCACCTCGCGCACCCACTGCCCCGCCGAGGCATCGCCGTCAACGCTCCACCCCGAGTCGCTCTCAAACTCGTCGCGCAGCACGGTGGCGAAGCTGCCCACCCGCGCCACAAACACGCCCGCCCCACTGGGCTGACGCACGACCGTGCCAGGCTGGGGCGTGAGCGTGACGTAGTACTCCACGCTCTCGCCGCAGGCCGCGCCGGGCAAGCTGCCCGAGTAGACGCCGTTCGCCAGCGTGCCGCTCTGCAGCGCCATCGTCGCGGGCGAGAAGGGGCCCGAGCTGCCAATGCGGCTCCAGAGCTGCACCGCCGACGCAGGCACCGCAAGCGAGCCCCGCGTCCCCCGCACTTCGACGACAGCCCCAGCGCCAGGCGCCATGATCTCTGGAGTTTGCAGCACGCCCAGGCTTGCGGCCTGTGCTTGCCCCTCCAGCGTGAGCGAATAGAGCTGCACCTTGCTCACGGGTTGCACGCTCTGCACGCGCACCTCATAGGTGCCCGCAGCGGGCAGATAGACGCTTGCTTGTGCGCTGCGCCCCAAGGGGTTCACGCTGCCCGCGAGCACCGCGCCCCCGCTCAGCACGCTCAGGCTCAGCTGGCCCTCTTCGTCCGAAGTGTCGTAATCGCTCACGCAGCACGAGCCCGGAAAGCCGTTGCAGCTCTGCTGGTCGGCACCATACACGCGCCCCACGGGCGTGAGCGTGGTGGAGAGGAGCGTGGGGCCCGCGACCGTGAAGCTGTAGCGATCGACGTCGTCCGCGACCGAGATGCTCACGTTGCTGCCCAGCACCAAGCTGGGCGTGGGCACATTGCCCACCAGGATCGGTGCTCCGCTGAGCGTGCCCAGGTTCGTGGGCACGTCGTCGTTGGGCTCAAACACGTCGCCATAGAAGTTGTGCGCACCCCGGATGTCGTCGTGCGTGGGCCCGTCAAACCCGGTGTTGATGAAGGGCTCCATCAGCTTGGTGCGCGTGATGGGGCAACTGTGGGCAAGGCCCATGCCGTGCCCAAACTCATGGCTCATCACGTTGCGGAAGAACAGGCTGACGTTGCCCGCGTTGCTGAAGTTCGCGTCGGCGGTGTCGAACACCATGTCGCCCACTTGCGGAAAGTAGTTGTACGCGAGCACGTTGTTGGTGCCATCGATGAACTTGCCGCCGATGCGCAAGTCTCCGCGCACGCCCACGATCCCGTCGCTCTCGATGAAGGTCGCGCCGTCGTCGTTCAGCTCTTCGACAAAGTTCAGGCCCGTGAGCTGCTCCCAGCGGTCAAACACGCTCCGCATGATCGGGCGCCACTGCGCTTCGCTGCCAAACAGCCCGTCCATCCACGCACGAAAGTTCGACGCGCTCTCCGGGTCGCCGATGCTGCCTGTCGCCTGAATGATCGTGCCATCGGGGATGACGCTCCACGTCAGCGTCACGGGCTGGCCCGGAGGCGTGATCGTGGTCGTGAGGGCGGTCACTTCCCAGCGCGGCCCAGGGCTGTAGCGCGTCTGGAAAGGATTGCCGTGGTTTTGACCGGGTGCCCAGTGCGGCACGTGGAAGGCCTCGATCACCTCGGGTGCGGTGCCATCGGCAAAGCACGCCTGCGGGAACGGACGCTCTGGGTGTGCCACCGCGATCTCGAGGCGACGCTGCACAAACTCCTGATGCACAGGTGAGAGCTTCGCAAAGATCGCGGGTTGCAGGGCACGCAGCATCCAGCTTGGTGGCGCGACGGGCTTCCTCACCTCTGTCCCAGTCATCTCGGTCCCAGCCATCTCGGCGGTGGCCGCCGCAGGCACACTGACAGCGCCCGCGCTCTGCTGCCCGGGCCCATGCCGCGGCTCGGGCCTCGCCACCATCGCGAGCCCCGCAGCCCCGATCAGCGCGAGCGTGCCCACGCCAACAGGCATCACAGAACCGCGGCGTGCAGGTTCAGCTCGCACAAAGTCAGGGCGCGCAGCATCATTGGGGGCAGCAGGAGAAGCCAAAGGGAACCTCCGGACAAAGCAAGAGTCGGCAAAGACTGCACATGGCAGGCCCCAAGCACGGAATCGCGCCAGGCCCACCACGACAACATACAGCAAGTTCGCGGACGAACCCACCCCGGTTGGCACAACTTTCGGGATTTTTCTTTTCTTGTTCCGGCATGATCCCTTCCCGCGTCAGGATTCCGGGCATTCAATGCGCCTCACCCATGGCCCAGCTTGATTATCACACCGCGGGCGAAAGCCACGGACCCGCCCTGACCGTTCTCGTGCAGGGCATGCCCGCGGGCGTCGCCATCGACCAGGCCTTCCTCGACCACGAGCTCGCCCGCCGCCAGAGCGGCTACGGGCGAGGCGGGCGACAAGGCATCGAAGAGGACAAGGCAACGTTCCTCGCGGGCGTGCGCGGGGGGCACACCACCGGTGCCCCCATCGTGATGATGATCCCCAATAAGGACAGTCGCCTCGACGATGCCAAGCGCACACCCCCCGTTTTTCGTCCTCGCCCGGGGCACGCCGACCTTGCGGGCAGCCTGAAGTGGCTCACGACCGACTGCCGCGACACGCTGGAGCGAGCCAGCGCGCGCGAGACGGCAAGCCGGGTGGCGGCGGGCGCGCTGTCGCGCCTGCTGCTGCGCGAGCTCGGGGTGGAGTGCTTTGGGTTTGTGCGGAGTATTCTCGGTGCGCGCACAGACGTGACCGTGGACGAACGAACGTGGCGCGGGCTGCGCGACGCGCGCGACGCGAGCGACACGATGTGCCCGGACGAAGCGATCACGCAGCGGCAGCGCGAGCTCATCCGCGGCGCAAAGCTGGACAAGGACACCGCGGGGGGCATCATCGAGACCCACGTGTTTGGGTGCGTGCCCGGGCTCGGAAGCTGCATGGACTATCGCACGAAGCTCGACAGCATGATCGGCGGGGCGGTCATGGGCATTCAGGCGATCAAGGGCGTGGAGATCGGAATGGGCTTTGCTGCTGCGGACGTGCCGGGCAGCAAGGTGCACGACCCGATCGGGTTTGATGCACGCCTCGCCCATGAAGCCGGGCTGGGGTTCGAGCGACCGACCAACAACGCGGGCGGGCTGGAAGGGGGCATGACCAATGGCCAGCCCATCGTGGTGCGAGCGGCGATGAAGCCGATCAGCACCTTGCTGCGCGGGCTGCCCAGCGTCGACCTCGCGACCAAGCAGGCCCAGCAGAGCCAGTATGAACGCAGCGACATCTGCGCGGTCAGCGCGGCGAGCGTGGTGCTCGAGAATGTCGTGGCCTTCGAGGTCGCGCGGGCCCTGCGCAC